>NZ_JBHTRI010000012.1:58591-179601 GCF_042796085.1 Streptomyces sp. NPDC056452 | reverse complement strand
CCGCTCCGGTCAGCCGGTCGGCGGCCCGCCGGACCACGGCCGCCCGGGGCCCGGGCCGTCGCCCCGCGCCGGCGCGGCCCCCGGCCCCCGCCCCGGGGCCCGCCCCCCCCCCGGTCCGCCCCGCGCGCGGCGCCGGGGCCGGGGCCCCCCACGCCGGTGGCCAGGGTGGACTCGCCCGCTGTCCAGGCGTAGAAGCGGCCATCGGGAAGCCGGGCCTGCCGTACCGCCTGTAGGGCGAGGGCTCCGGGTTTCGCGCAGGGTTCGGCGCGGGGCAGCCAGTGGATGTTGGTGCCCGGGGGCGCGGTGACGTCAGCGCGTATGTCCTCGGGGGCCGGGACTTCCAGGAAGACTTCGGCAGGCAACGTGTCGGCGGACCGTTCCAGAATGGCGAGGATGGCCGGCAGCGCGGTCTCATCGCCGACGAGTAGCTGCCACGCGGCGCCGGGGACGGGTGCGTAGCTGTATCCCTCGTCGAGGAACGCCACTTCGGCCCCGGGTTCGACCGTCTGCGCCCACCGGGTTCCGGGGGCGCCGGATACCGGGGAGCTGTCGCTTTCGTGGAGCGCGAATTCGATGTCGAAGGCCGACGATTCCGGTCTGAAGCGCCGGATCGAGTACGTCCGGACGCGGGGGCGCGGCCTGGAGCCCTGCAAGGTGAGCTGAAGGATCCACCGTTCGCTGGTGGGCAGGAAGACGTCTTCAGCGTCGGGGTCGGCGAAGAAGAGGCGGCCGGACTGGTCGTACCCGGACTGTTCCAGGTACTGGACATCATGTCCGCCCAGCGTGATGGACATGTAGTGCGGGCTGACCTGCTCGCCGGCCAGGACGGTCAGCGACAGCATCCGCCGCCTGTGCGGGCGCTGGATTCGGGAAGGCATCGTCAGCAGCTCTCTCGGCTGCGCGCCTGGGCGTCAGTGCTCATGAGGTAACTTTCGGCTCCGCCACCGCTACCGGGCCACCGGTAAACCGACGCCTGATGACGAAAGGCCGCCAACCTTCGATGACGACCTCAGAACCGGAAGAGGCGACTCTTAAGGGAGCCGCCTGGCTGCCGCACGGCTATCAGCTCGATCCTCACTCACACACGCAGGGGCAGCTGGTGTACGCCGCTGCCGGCACGCTGGCCACTGTGACCGAGCGCGGAACCTGGGTCGCCCCGGCAAACCGTGTCACGTGGACGCCCCCGCGGTTCGCGCACTCCCATCGCTTCTACGGCCGAACCGATGTCCGCCTCCTGACCGTTCCGGTCCACCTGTGCGGTCGGCTCGTCGACCATCCCAGCGTCTTCGCTGTCAGCCCCCTGCTCCGTGAGGCGATCCTGGCGCTGACCGACAAGCCGGAGCGAGGTCCCGGCGCGCACAAGCGACTGCTCGCAGTGATCGTGGACGAGCTCGCCGACGCCGCCGAGCAGTCCCTGCACCTGCCCGAACCCGGCGATGACCGGCTGCGCGCCGCCACCGCTCTTCTCCACGAAGATCCGGCCCGGCCCGCCACCCTGGCGGAACTTGGGCGCACCGTCGGGGCGAGCGAACGCACCCTGAGCAGGCTCTTCCACACCGAACTCAGCATGAGCTTCCACCGCTGGCGCACCACCCTGCGCATCCACCACGCCCTCGGGCACCTCACCGACGGGATGTCGGTCACCGAGACCGCGGTGGCGTGCGGCTGGTCCAACCCCTCCAGCTTCATCGACGCCTTCACCGAGGTCGTCGGCCAGACTCCCGGCCGCTACCAGGCAGACCTGCGCAAGGACGAAAGGTAGCCGCGCGCCGACTTGCTGCGACCAGGCACGGCACGATCCTGCAGTCCGACGATGTTGGCGGCTTTCCGGTATCAGCTGTCCAATCACCGGTGGTTCGCTCGCCTGTCCCGTCTCAGAGTGGTGCCTGTAGGCCGCATCACCCGGGCGGCCCTGTCGTTCACGCATCGACGTGTTCGACCACCGCTTTGAGCACGGAGGCTCGCACACCATGACCGAGGCACGCGAAACCACGGCAGTCGCCATCATCGGGGCCGGTGTCGCCGGCCTGACGCTCGGCAACTTCCTGCTGCGCAACGGCATTGACTGCATCGTGCTGGAGAAGCACCCCCGCGCCTACGTCGAGCAGCGTCAGCGCGCAGGAACCATCGACACCTTCGGAGTGCGCATGTTCCGCGAGTGGGGCCTCGAAGAGGTACTGGTGGGTGATCCCATCCCCCACAGCGAAGGCGGTTTCTACATCGACGGCGAAGCGATGCCGATCGACGTGGACGACGAGAGCAACGAGAGCCTCTACTGCCCCCAACAGGTCCTGGTCCGCAACCTCACGGACCTCTTCCTGCGCGACGGCGGAGACCTGCGCTACGAAGCCGCCGACGTCTCCTTGGAGGACGTCACCGCCGAGCGCCCCCTCGTCCGATACCAGGACACCGACGGCTCAACCAAGATCATCGAATGCGGCTTCATCGCCGGCTGCGACGGCTTCCACGGAGTGAGCCGCCGCACCGTCCCCGCCTCCGCCCTGACGGAGTACTCCCACGAGTACGGGTACAACTGGCTCAGCGTTCTGGCCGCGGTCCCGACGAACCCGTCCGGCATGGCCATCCATTCCCTCGGTCTTGCCGGCATGATCCCCCGGGGCCCGCACGTCAGCCGCATCTACCTCCAGTGCTCCACCACCGACACCCCCGAGCAGTGGCCGGACGAGCGCATCTGGAACGAACTGGAGGCCAGGTTCGGAACGCCCGTGTCGACCGGCGAGATCCTCGACAAGCGCATCGTGCCGCTGCGCAGCGTGGTGTTCGACCCGATGAGCCACGGCAAGCTGTACCTCCTCGGAGACGCGGCCCACATCGTCCCGCCGATGAGCGCCAAAGGCATCCACCTGGCCCTCCACGACACCGAGGTCTTCGCCCGCGCCGTCATCCGCCAGATCGAGGAAGGCGATCCCAGCCTCCTCGACAGCTACTCGGAAACCTGTCTGCCCCACATCTGGAACTACCAAGCGTTCGCGACATGGATCACCGACCTCATGCACAACGCGGGCTTCACCGGCTACGAAGGGGAATTCCGCAAGCAGGTCGCCCGGGCCGAGCTGCAGCGCCAATTCACCTCGGACGCGGCGAACAGGCTCTTCAGCGAACTCACTGCCGGCACCAACTAGAGCGTGTCGGAGAAGGGGAACCCGCCCAGGTCGAGAGCCTGGTGGGTGACTAGAGTCAGCTGCATGGCGACACCAGCGCTTCGCGCATTCGAGGCGAACGGAACGTCCTGGGACGACCCGTCCGAGGACCAGCTGCACGACCTGCTTGCTGACATGAACCTCGCATCGCGATATGTCATCGTGCGGCGGCTCGATGTGGAACCCGCCGACCAGCACTACATGCAGGTCTATCTCAACGACGACCTGAGCTACCAGGTGGAATACCGCGAGGGAGGTCCGGACAAGCACTTCCAGACATGGGTGCCCCGTGGGTGCGGGGTCTTCACCGTAGAACCTGCGGCTGAGGTGCTCCAGGGCTGGGCCTGCGGGCGACCTGGTTGGCGTGAGGCACATTCCTGGGTCCCTTGGTCACCCGCAGAGCCATGCGCCCGTCACCACCCCCTCGCAGCCCCTCGTTGATGGCTGCAACCAGAACAGTTGCTTCGTAGCGGACAGCCCTTAGGTTGGTCGTACCTCGTGCGTGCCACGGCTCGGTGCCTTCCGAGACGGTCAGATACGCCGCCTGGCGGCCGGAGTGGGGGCCGAGTGCCTGAGTTGCGCTGCAAAGCGGTTCGCTGGGTGGACGACGAGCCGTTCCCCGGCATCGTGGAGGTCCAGTTCATCGATGCAACAGGACGCTGCCGGTCCTTGATCGACAAGTGTGCGATCTTTGCCCGGCTTGACGAGCTGGCCCCTGACTCGACGTACCCGGTCGAGGTCACGGTGGCGTGTGTGATCGAGTGCGATGCCGTAGGGACAGTCGACGACGAGATCGTGACGGTCTCGACCTCGCCGGACAGCGTCGCGACGATGGACGGGCAGGACACTTTCACCGTGAGGCGAAGCCAACTCCTCCCATGAGAGCGCGGTTGTGCAGCCTGGCCATGCCAGGCATCGCCGTGCAGACGCCGTCGCCTCGCCCTTCAGGCAGCGGTACGGCTCCGGTCCTGACACATGCGAGACACATCAGGACCCGCCGGCGCTGATCTGCGGGTGCCGTCCTATGGTTCCGGAATGAGTAACTCTGCTGCGGCTGCTGTCCTCACGACCGCTGACCTGACCGAAGCGATACGTGCGGTGCGTACCCTGCTGAGCAGGGCGGACATCAGCCAGGGAGAGGTCGACTTCGATGCCGTGATCAGGTCGCCGGATGCCCTCACGCAAGTACTTCACGTACTGCCCGACCTCGTATGGTGGGCGTCGGCCGGCAAGGAGCACGGTTCGTCGGAGGCCGGCGACAACCCTGCGGACTCCCTGCCGATCCAAGTGCTCGACTGGGGGCGTCCGCTGGACCGCGCCGAGCCCTTCATTGCCGCCCTGGGGCCAGATCCGGGGGCAGTTCGATGGGATCTGGCCGCATGGCCCGCGGTTCCCGAAGCCGGACTGGAAGCGATCTCGCAGACGTACGCCTACCTCACGCTGACGGTGAATTGCCGGGACCTCTACCAGAACAAACCGTCGCAGGACCACACCGTCCACGTTCACGCCCGGGACCGGAACGGCGACCAGATCGCCCGCGTCCATTGGCTCGCTGATCAAGTGGGTGGCCGGTTCACCGGCAGGGTGGAGTTGGCACCGCTGTAACCCCTCAGCAAAGAGGCAGGACCGCCATCGCCCAACTCTGTGAGGCGCTGTCAAGGACTGCACTACTGGGCTGTTTCCATACGGATGAATCCCTGCGCAGCCGGGAATAGAGGGCACGGATGGCTGTTGATCACACCATGACTTCTGAGACGCGCGAGGCATTCGGACGAGTCGGCATCTGGAGCGGTGCCCTGCACGGGGCGCGGGGGGACAACGCGGCCAAGGGGGCGGTCGCGGAGGCAGTCGCCGAGCTCGAGGAGCTGGGGTACGGCACTCTCTGGATCGGGGGCAGTCCCTCCCCCGACGACGCCGCGGCTGTCATCGCCGCGACCCGCACGGTCACGGTGGCCACCGGCATCCTGAGCATCTGGGACCACTCCGCCGAGGAGGTGGCGGCACGGGTCGCGGCGCTCGACGCGAGCGCGCGCGGGCGATTCGTCCTCGGTCTGGGCGTCAGCCACGGCCCGATGGTGCCGCAGTACGCGAAGCCGTACAGCGCGATGGTGGCCTACCTCGATGCACTGGACGCCGCCACCCCACCGGTGGATTCCGGACGTCGGGTCCTGGCGGCGCTCGGCCCGAAGATGCTGAAGCTCGCGACCGGCCGGGCGCTGGGCGCGCACCCCTATCTCGTCACCACCGAGCACACGGCGGAGGCACGCGAGGCGCTGGGCCCCGACGCGCTGCTCGCCCCGGAGCTGTCGGTCGTGCTCGACGCCGACCTCGACCGGGCGCGCACCACTGCGCGGAACATGCTGGGGATGTACCTCCAGCTGCCCAACTACACCGACAACCTGCTGCGCCTGGGATTTGCGCAGAGCGACTTCGAGAGCGGCGGCAGCATCCGTCTCCTCGACGCCCTCTTCGCCCTCGGCGACGCCGAGCGTGTGAAGGCCAGGACACGGGAGTACCTCGACGCCGGGGCCGACCACGTCGCGCTTCAGGTGCTCACCGCCGACGAGGGCGGCGCCGGCCTGCCACGGGCCGAATGGCGTGAGCTGGCCGGGGCCTTCGCCGAAGAGCTGTAGAGGACGCCTCGCGTGGCAGGCCGGTCAGTCGAACGTGATGACTGACCGCTGCCCGCGGCGCCCTTGGCCATGGCGTCGAGCACTGCGTTGGCGTCACGCAGGCCGACCGGGGTGATCTCCGGCAGGATGCCGTGCGCCGCCGAGAACGCGAGGGTGTCGCGCGTGTCCTGCGGGGAGCCGGACGGATTGGCCATGACGTGCAGTCGGTTGAGGACCATCGGCGGCACCGGCAGGCTCAGCGGCTCGTCGTCGTATCCGAACAGCACGAGCGTGCCGTCGGGTGCCAGGCCGGGTCGGCCCTCCCCCGACGCAGGCATCGACATCCTCCCCGTACCGGTCCATCCCCAGACGGGTCGGTTTCCGGGCAGACCGGGGAACGTTCCTGCACACCTTGGTGCGGCGGCTACCGGCCGTTCGCAGCCCGTGGATGCGCACGATCCTCAAGCTCACGCAGGACAGGTCGCGGACGACCTCTTCCAGTCCCGGCCTCGGTCTACGTCTGCTCGGTGGACTGCTGGGCGGCCTCGCGTCCCCCGGCGCTGACCAGCCCTGTCTCGTAGGCGACGATGACGGCCTGGACACGGTCGCGGAGTCCGAGCTTGGCGAGGATGCGGGCGACGTGCGTCTTGACGGTCGCCTCGGCCAGGTGGAGGTGGGCGGCGAGTTCGGCGTTGCTCAGGCCTCGGGCCAGCAGGCCGAGTACTTCCAGTTCGCGCGGGGTCAGCGAGGCGAGGTCGCGGTGGAGGGCGGCGGCGTCGCTGCCGCGCCGGGTGAACCGCTCCACGAGGCGCCGGGTGATGGCGGGAGCGAGGAGGGCGTCACCCGTACGGACCGTGCGGACGGCCGCGGTCAGATGTTCGGGCGTGACGTCCTTGAGGAGGAAGCCGCTGGCACCGGCGGACAACGCCGCGTAGACGTAGCGGTCGAGGTCGAAGGTGGTCAGGATGATGACGCGGGGTGTGTTGGGGGCGCCGGTGAGGATGCGGCGGGTGGCTTCCAGGCCGTCCATCTCGGGCATGCGCACATCCATCAGGACCACGTCGGGACACGTGCGGCGGACCGCGTCGATCGCTTCGGCTCCGTTGGTCGCCTCGGCGACGACGTCGATGCCGTCGGCACCGAGGATCAACCGGAATCCGGTGCGGACGAGGGTCTGGTCGTCGGCGAGGAGCACACGCAGCGGCTCGGTCACGGTGTCTCCAAGGGGATCAGTGCTTCGACACGGTACCCGCCGGTCAGACGCCGGCCGGTGTCCAGGGTTCCGTCGTAGACGGCGAGGCGCTCGCAGAGGCCGATCAGGCCGCGGCCGTTCCCGGTGGCCGCGCCCGCGCCGGGGCGTCCTCCGGTGTCGGTGACCTCCACCCGGAGCCGGTCCGGGTCGTATTCGACGGTCACGGCGGCGGTGGCGCCCGACGCGTGCTTCACCGTGTTGGTCAGGGCCTCCTGGACCACGCGGTAAGCGGCGAGTTCGACGCCCGGCGGCAGGGGACGGGGCGGGCCGGTCACCCTCAGGTCAACGTGCAGTCCGGTGTCCCGGACCCGGCCGACCAGAGTTTCCAGCTGGTCCAGGCCGGGTTGCGGGGCGAGATCCACCGCCGTACCCGCGATGTCCCCACTCCCGCATGCTCCCTCGTCCTCGCTGCTCATGGTGAGCAGTCCCATGACGTGACGCAGCTCGGTCATGGCTGCCCGCCCGCCGGCCTCGACGGCGAGCAACGCCTCACCGGCCTGCTCGGGAGAGGTCTGCATGATCTTGCGGGCGGCGCCGGCCTGGATGATCATCACGCTGACGTTGTGCGTGACGACGTCGTGCAGTTCGCGGGCGATCCTGGCCCGCTCGCGCTCGACGGCTCGGCGCAGTGCCTCGGCCTGTTCCCGTTCGAGGGCGGAGAGCCGGGTGCGGCCCTCGTCGGTTCGGAGTTTCCAGGTACGGAGGCCAACGGCGGCCACCGCCATCGGGACCAGGATCAGCAGGGCGATGTACTCGTTGGGGACGATCGGTGTCACCGAGTTCCCCGAGGTGCCGACCAGAACGACGGACACGGGCAGCGCCGCCAGGGTTGCCACCCGGTACGGGCTGTACACGGCGGCGCTGTAGACGGCGATGACGAACGCGTAGAAGGTCAGCCGCAGGACACTCTGCGGTGTCGCCAGTGTCGCGGCCGTCACGACGCACAGTACGGCGAGCGGGAAACGGCGGCGCAGCACCAGGGCACCCGAGGCGATGGCCGCGAGGGTCACCATGAAGGCCATGCCGGCGGGGCCGTTCGGGCGCGGCACGACGCGCTCCACACCGGGTGCGATCTCCCGCACCACGACGTTGTCGGCGTTGTCGATGCCGTAGTAGACCGTGGCGATTCCGAGCGTCAGCGCCACCAGCACGTCGAACTGCCAGGCGCGCACGGTGAGCCGCGGCGGCGGTCCGCCGGGAAGCCTGGCCTCGCGGACCGTCTGACGCGCGGCGACCCGCAGCCGCTCCAGCGTCGTACGTACGTTCATCACCGGCTCATTGTCGCCGCCGCCCGCCCTTTCGGAGTCCGCCTCAGTGGTCGTTCCCGGCGCCTCGCCTACATCGGGCGCCTACATCGCAGGGATGACGCTTCGGCAGATCATCCCGGTGCGGTACGGCAAAGGGTCCGGGCGGGCGACGCGCAGGGGCCGGGCGCGCTCCTAGCGTCCGAGGAGTCCGATGCCCGTATCGAAGGAGCCCCTCCATGACCACGCCGGTGATCGAACTACGCGGGGTGAGCCGCCGCTACGACGACGGTCCGCCCGCTCTGCACGAGGTGTCGTTGACCGTGCAGCCGGGCGAGGCCGTCGCGATCCTCGGTCCATCCGGCAGCGGGAAGTCCACGCTCCTCAATCTGATCGCGGGGCTCGACCGGCCCGACACGGGAACCGTCACCGTGGACTCCGTACGGGTGGACCGCCTGGGCGAGGCAGGATCGGCGCTCTACCGGCGGTCGAAGGTCGGCATGGTCTTCCAGTTCTTCAACCTGCTCGACGATCTGACGGTCACCGACAATGTCGTCCTGCCCGCGCGGCTCGCGGGCATGGCACGTGGGGAGGCGGATCGCCGGGCGGCGGAACTCCTGGAAACCCTCGGCATCGACCGGCACGCCCGCGCCTACCCAGGGCGGCTGTCCGGGGGTGAGCGGCAGCGCGTCGCGGTGGCCAGGGCTCTGATGAACCGGCCCCCGCTGCTCCTGGCGGACGAGCCGACCGGGGCCCTGGACACGGCAGCCGGACAGGACGTCAGCAGGCTGCTCACCGACCTCAATGCCGAGGGCCAGACCCTCCTCGTGGTCACTCACGACCCGGCTCTGGCCCGATCCTGCACGAACCGTACGGTCCGCATTGCCGACGGCCGGGTCACCGAGGACGTCCGCTCGCACGCCGTCGCCCGGGAGGCCGTCCGATGAGCGCGCTCGGCAAGGTGGTGCGCTCGGGGGTGGGACGACGCCGGGTACAGACGCTGGTGATCGGGCTCGCCACGATGATGGCGGTGGCCGCGTCCGTCCTCGGCGGGTCACTCCTGGTGGTGTCCGGCGCGCCCTTCGACGATGCCTTCGCGCGGCAGAACGGCGCGCACCTGTCCGTACAGTTCGACGCCGACAAGGTGAGTGGTGGGCAGCTGTCGAAGTCCAAGGAGGCCGAAGGGGTGAGCGGCGCAGCGGGGCCGTTCCGCACGGCGACGGTCACCCCGCGGGCGGGTCTGTCCGGCCCCGGCTGGCCGATGACGGTGGTCGGCCGGGGCGATCCCGGCCGGGACGTCGACGAGGTGACGCTGCTCGACGGGCGGTGGCCCACCCGCCCCGGCGAGATCGTCCTGTCCGCCGGAGCCGCGCTCATCCCGACCATGGGCATGAAGGTTGCGTTCCCCGCGCTGCCGGGCGACCCGACGCTGACGGTGGTCGGTCTGGCCCGCTCGATCACACAGACCGCCGACGCCTGGGTGGTCCCGGCCCAGATGCCGGCACTCACGTCGCCCGGCAGCGGCGGCTACCAGATGCTCTACCGCTTCACAGAAGCCGGCACCGCGGCACAGATCACCGCAGGCGGCACGGCGGTGGCGGAAACCCTCCCTTCGGGAGCGGCCGTCGGCGAGCAGTCCTGGCTCACCGTCAAGGAGGGTGCCGAGCGCGACACCGCCCTCTACGTCCCGTTCCTCATCGCGTTCGGCGCTCTGGGCCTGGTCATGTCGGTACTCACCGTGGGCAATGTCGTCGCATCGGCTGTCGGCACGGGAACGCGCCGCATCGGCATCCTCAAGGCCGTCGGCTTCACCCCGGCCCAGGTCGTGCGGGCCTACGTGGCCCAGGCGCTGGTCCCGGCCGTGGCCGGCACGGCACTCGGCGTCCTGGCCGGCCACCTGCTCGCCGTCCCCGTACTCGCCGAGACCGGGGAGGCCTACGGCGCCTCCTCGCCGGCCATCGCCCCCTGGGTCGACCTGACCGTGATCGCAGGGGTCATCGGCCTCGTGGCGGCGACCGCGTGGGTGAGTGCCTGGAGGGCCGGCCGGCTGCGCTCGGTCGACGCGCTCACCGTCGGGCATGGCGCGTCGACGGAGCGCGGCCGGTGGGCGGCACGCTTGGCGGGCCGGCTGCCGCTGCCCCAGCCGGTCGCCCTGGGCCTGGCCCGGCCGTTCGCGCGGCCCGCTCGCGCGCTGGCCATGGGCATGGCGGTCCTGTTCGGGACCATCGCCGTTACGTTCACCGTGGGAATGGGCGCCTCGCTCGGCGAGGTGATGAAGGCGAAGGCCCACGACGCCGCCGATGTCACCGTGGCAGCTCCCCGGCCGGGGTTCGGCCCCCAGGGCCCCGGCCTCGAGAAACAGCCGAGGACCGATCCCGCCGCGGTCGCCGCGGCCATCGAGTCCGGCGCCGGAACCGGGAAGTACTACAGCGCGGCGACCGTACGGGCGACCGTGTCAGGTCTGACCGGCCCCGTCGACGTGATCGCCTTCACCGGCGACGCCTCCTGGGGCGGTTACACGATGGTCTCGGGTCGCTGGATCGACAAGTCCGGAGAGGCCATGGTGCCCACCCAGTTCCTGGCCACCTCCGGCGTCCGGATCGGTGAGGCCGTCACCATGAACGGCCTCAGCGGTTCGGCCGAGCCGGTCACGGTCCGGATCGTGGGTGAGGTCCTTGACCCCCGTAACGACGGCATGCAGGTCTTCACCGACGCCGCGACCCTCGCG
The DNA here is from genome assembly GCF_042796085.1 of Streptomyces sp. NPDC056452. Classification (NCBI taxonomy): domain Bacteria; kingdom Bacillati; phylum Actinomycetota; class Actinomycetes; order Kitasatosporales; family Streptomycetaceae; genus Streptomyces; species Streptomyces sp. NPDC056452. The sequence goes on along the minus strand of NZ_JBHTRI010000012.1, from coordinate 168,604 downwards.
GCCGCGCATCCCGACCTGACGGAGACGAGCCATCACATCGCGGTCACGCCAGGCGTCGACGTCACCGGCTACGTCGACGCGCTGAACAAGGACCTCGCACCGCTGGGGGTCGGTGCGCGAGCAGGAGGGCTCGGCACCGGCAGCGACATGGTCGTCACGCTCAACGCGCTGTCCGCGACCCTCACGTTGATGCTCGTCGCCGTCGCAGCACTCGGTGTGCTGAACGGCGTGCTGCTCGACACCCGCGAACGCGTCCGGGAGATCGGTGTCCACAAGGCGCTCGGCATGACCCCCCGGCAGACCATCGCGATGGTCCTCACCTCGGTCTCCCTGACCGGACTTGTCGCCGGCGCTCTGGGCGTGCCGCTCGGGGTCACCCTGCACGGCTGGGTGCTCCCCGCGATGGGCGCCAGCGCGGGGCTCCGCCTCCCCGACTCAGTCATCGCCGTCTACCACGGGGCCGAACTGCTCCCGCTCGCACTCGGCGGCCTGCTCATCGCCACCCTGGGCGCGCTCCTGCCCGCCGGATGGGCCGCGAGGTCCCGAACATCTGCGGCTCTGCGCACCGAATAGGTGACCCGGCCGGATCGAGCCGCTGATGCCGGCCGGTCCGGTCCGTGGGCGGCGGTGGGCCTACCGCCGCCGTCCGTTGAGGCCATCGCGTGGAAGCACGGCGCACCTGCCCGCCGGATCACTCTCACGGGTGTGCGATAAGTTGCCCGGCATGACTGGACTCGGACCCGTCGCCTGGCCACCTGCTCCGATAAGAACCGCACGGCTCGTGCTCCGCGAGTCCGAGGCCCGGGACCGTGCGGCGTTCATCGACCTGTTCGCCTCGCAAGAGGTGCACACCTACCTCGGTGGCCCGCGACCGCGCGATGAGCTCGAACGCGCGGTACCGGAGATACCGGGGCGGCGCCACGGCCTTTTCGTGATCGATCTCGACGGAGCGATGATCGGCATGGTCGCGCTCGATCGTCGCGACGCAGAACGTCCGGGGCACATCCGTCCGGAGGCAGGGGAAGCCGAGCTCGGATACACGTTCCTGCCGGAAGCATGGGGATTCGGGTACGCCGCCGAGGCGTGCGCAGCGGCACTCGTGTGGTTCGCCGGTGCACTCCCCGGCGAGCCGGTGGTGCTCTGCACCCAGACCGCCAACGGCCGCTCGATGCGCCTCGCGGCCAAGTTGGGGTTCAGCGAGGTGGAGAGGTTCGAGGAGTACGGCGCCGAACAGTGGTTCGGCGTGTGGCCCTCAGTCACGGCGTCGGGCTGAACGTGGTGCAGGATGCGCCCGAGGGGGTTGGGAACAAGTCGGCCTTCGTAGAAGTCGGCCGGTGCCGGTGAGGCGGTGACACGCGGCGGAGACTCGAATGAGTGAGGGTCGGCGCCCCGGCCCTGTCCACGGTGTTCCCTGGTCACGCACGCGCACCGCGTAGACACGCCCGACCAGGAGGCCCCCGTGATCGACCCGGCCCAGCTGACCGACCCCGCCGTCCGCGCTTTCGTCTCCGCCGTCAACGCCGGGGACAGGGAGGCCTTCGAGGCACTTCTCGCCCCTGGCGCGACCATGTCCGACGACGGCTCGGACCGCAACCTCACTGAGTGGGCGGACAAAGAGATCTTCTCTTCCGGCGGCCACATGGCGGTCGCGTCCGAGTCCGACGGCGGTCACAGCCTGATCGTCGACTATCGAAACGACACCTGGGGCGAGATGCGTACCGCCTGGCGGTTCGATGTGACGACCGACGGCCGCATCAGCCGGTTCGAAACGGGCCAAGCCTGAGAGGGTGTCTCATGCGGCACGTTTCGCGAGCTTCTTGTAGCAGGTCAGGGCGGCCGGCTCCCAGAGTTCATCAGGAACCGGACGCTTCGATGGATCAGCACCCACGACCGGCAGTGGGCCGCGCGAACATCACGTCACGTGAGACAACCTCTAGGCCGTGATCGGTGCGGCCGACCTGGCGGCCTGCTCGATCTTCGCGCAGTAGGCTGCGCGGGCTTCCTCGTCGATCTGCTGCTCGTGTTCGGCGCGCAGCCCGGTCCGGCCGTCGAGGCTCTCGCGCAGGATGTCGGCGTGCCCGGCATGCCGGATGGACTCGCCGAGGACATGGACCATGACGGCGAACAGGTTCGTGCTGGGATAAGGCTCCGGCCACCACGGCACGTGGCCGGGGGCGTCGAGGGGTAGCTCGTTGATCGTCGCGTCCGAGTGTTCCCACGTCCGCCGGTAGAACCCGATGATCTGGTCGCGGGTCTCGTCCTCGGTCGCCCACTGATCGCTGCCGTCGGAGTCCTGCCACCGGGACAGCGGTTCCGGGGAAGGGCGGTCGAAGACCTCTCCGAAGTATCTGGCCTCGACGGTGGCCACGTGTTTGACGAGGCCGAGCAGGTTGGTCCCGGTCGCTGTCAAAGGTCGGCGGGCGTCGTATTCGGACAAGCCGTCGAGTTTCCAGAGCAGCGCCTTGCGGTCCCGCCGCAGTCTCTCGTGCAGGCTGTCCTTGGCGAATTCATCGATCATGCGGCATGAGCCTGCCATGGGCTGCTCGTGGTCTCAAGATCCCGTACGTGCACGCAACGACCGGCAGAGCCGAGGCCTGGCCATGGCCGCCGCCCTGCCCTGCCCTGCTGCAGAAACCTCGCGAAGCTTGCCACGTGGGACAACCTCCAAGAGCCAACAGGTCGGCGAGGCCCCCCGATACCGACGCGAGTGCTCACAGTCCGCCTCCACACCCGTCGAGCCGAAGCCAGGGTTCCGGACGCAGACCTGGCCCGTCGGTATCGGACCCGTACGACGACTCAGGAAGGCCGGAGGGTTCCGTTGCTGGGCGAGGTGCGGGCGAACCAGGTCCGCGTCTCGTCCGCGGTGAGGGTGCGGGTCAGTACGGCCGTGCCCGGGAGATGCGGGAAGAAGCGGTCGGCGTTCCAACTGCGCTCGTACATGGGCTCGTCGAGCACGAGCAGGCGGCGTCCCTCCACCACGGGGATGTCGTCGGGCAGCCCTTCGTTCCAGATTCGCGTGCCGTCCGGGGCGAGGAGTTCGAAGGTCCCGGTCGCAACGGTCTCGGTCCGTCCCCGGGCGGGCTCGGGGTCCGTGGCCAGACGAACGCTCTCCGCCGAAGGCGTCGTGCCGGGCACGTGTCCGCCGCCCACGAGGACATGGGCGAGCAGCGTGTGCAGCTGGAAGTTGTCCCCGATGCCGCCGATGCGCACCTCGAACCCCCTCCCGGTCGGCCCGTGCAGCACCAGGAGGGGCTCGTCGTCCAGAACCGCCAGCGCGTAGGACAGGCACTTGAGGTCGTGCCGCTCCAGGGCCTCCACGTCGCGGCAGTCCGGAAGGATCGCGGATGCGTACCGATGGCGCACCTCAGCGCTGCGGCACAGCACGGCCAGCGCGGGAGGCTGCCACTCCTCGGCCGAGCACCAGGCCAGCGCCAGCCGCGTGGCCTCGTGCGCGTCGCCGCCCAGGCGAGCCAGCAGCGCGTCGTCGATGATCTTCTGGTCCGGCTCCGGCAGTTCATCCTCGGCCCCGCCTCCGGCGGTCCAACGGCGGGCGAACTCCAGGGCGTCGAGCAGGTCCTTGTGAACGGCGCTGAGGATCGGCTCCGCGCACGCCGCCGGATCGGCCCCGCGCTCGACGCAGAATCCGGCAGCCATCGCAAGCGTCGGCCGCGGTCCTGTGGGCGGGAAGGAGGGAATCAGCGCCGCCAATCGAGGCCCGGCCGGCATCAGTTCAGCATCCGACGCCGACTGCGCAGCGCTCATCATGGCAGTAAAGGCACGGCCGGTACGGTCACCGTCGCGAGCGGCAACCGCATCCTCCAGCTCGGACACGGCGGCTGCGAGGCGCGCGCCCTTCTGCTTTCTCCTGAAGATCACCGGCACACCCTAATGTCGAAAGCGGCCGATGAGAACGGTCGGGTGCTCGGGGCTGGTCCAGAATGCTCGGATGGTCACGCTCAAGACTTCCCGCCTGCTCCTGCGCCGCTGGCGCGCGCAGGATGTTGCCCCCTTGGCCACCGTCAACGCTGACCCCGACGTCATGCGGTGGATCGGTGACGGCAGCGTCCGTGACGAACAGCAGACCCGCAGCGGGGTCGAAGCAATGGAGCGAGAGTGGGAAGTAGAGGGCTTCGGCCTGTTCGCCGTGGAGATCCGCTCCACCCGCGAGCTGGCCGGGTTCACCGGCCTTTCGGTTCCTGACTTCCTGCCGGAAGTGCTGCCGGCGGTCGAGGTCGGCTGGCGGCTGGGGCGGGCCCACTGGGGACAGGGCCTCGCCACCGAGGCCGCCGCGGCAGCGGTTCGGTTCGGGTTCGAGGACTGCGCGCTGAAACGGATCATCAGCATCGCCCAGGTGGGCAACGATGCGTCCGAACGCGTCATGGCCAAGCTGGGGATGCAACCGTTTCACGAGACCGTCGATCCAACGTGCAGGCGACGAGTACGCGTCTTCGAGCTGACGTCGGACAGATACCGCGAACAGGGTGAAGGCGGATTTCCCACCGGCTCGAGCCGCCCGGACCGGCACCGGGGGTAGGGCTAACCACAGGTAGAGCCGGTTGCGGGCACCAGTGCCCTCGCGGCCCCGGCCGAGGAAGGTGATCAAGCAAGAAAATCACTGATCCTGGGAAGGGACCCGCGTGCGCAGCGAGCGACAGCCGATCACGGTCCGAACGGCCCGGTGGTTCGCCACCCATCCCTGGCGGGCGATCGTGGGATGGGTGCTCTTCGTGGCCCTGTGCCTCGGTGCGGGCATGGCTGTGGGTACCAACAAGGGGACGTTCGAGGACTTCTGGGTCGGCGAGGCAGGGCGGGCCGAGGCAATGGCCGCGCGGAGTGGTCTCACACCCGCCCCCGAGGAGCAGGTACTCATCACAGCTCCGGCCGAGGGCGGCCGCCTCGACGAATCCGCCGCTCTCACCGCAGCGGGTGAGATCCGGCAGCGGATGGCCTCCCTGCCGTCCGTCGTACGGGTCGCCGATCCGCTGTGGGCCGGCGACGGTGGCGCGCTGCGGGTGGCCATCACCCTCCGCGGGGACAAGGAGACCGCGAAGGACGACGTCGAGGCTCTCCTCGAACAGACAGAGGCGGTGCAGGGGGCGCACAAGGAGCTGCGGATCGAGCAGACCGGCAGCGCGTCGATATCGACTGCGGTCAACGACAAGATGGGCCAGGACCTCCAGCGGACCGAGGCCATCAGTCTGCCCGTCACCTTCCTCATCCTGTTCGTCGTCTTCGGCGCAGTGCTGGCCGCCGGGATTCCGGTCGTGCTCGCCCTGACCGCTTTCGCGGGAGCCGTCGGTCTGTACAGTCTGGCGTCCTGGGTGTTCCCGGACGCGGGCGGCGCGGCGATCAGCGTGATCTTCATGCTGGGCATGGCCGTCGGCGTCGACTACTCGCTCTTCTATCTCAAACGGGCCCGCGAGGAGCGCGAACGGTCGGGCGGAAGGCTCAGCCATGTGGCTGCGGTCGAGGTGGCCGCGGCCACCTCGGGTCGGGCCGTCGTGGACTCCGGGCTCGCCGTGGTTCTCGCGCTCGGTGGTCTCTACCTGGTGGACGACGTGATCTTCTCGTCCATCGCCACCGGCGCGATCCTGGTGACGCTGGTCGCGGTGGCCGGCTCCCTGACCGTACTGCCCGCTCTGCTCGCCAGGCTGGGCCACCGCATGGACGGACGGCGGAGCCGGCGCGCGCCGGACATGGACCGGGACGGGAGCAACGGCAAGGGCAGGACCGGGGACGGAAACAAGGCGTGGACCGCCCTCCTCGGACCGGTGGTTCGCCGCCCGCTGGCCGCCCTGCTCCTCGGCACCGCAGCAACAGCAGCGCTCGCCCTGCCCGCACTGAACATGGAGCTCGGGACGGAGGGCAAGGAGACCTTCCCCGACAGTCTGGTGGCGGTGTCCACGTACGACCGGCTGACGGCCGCGTACCCGTCCCAAGGGCCCGCGCACCTCGTCCTGGTGCGGGCCGACGACCCTGCTGCCCTGCTGCGGGCACTCGCCGAACGGACCAGGGGCGACGGGCTCTTCGCCCAGGACGGAAAGCCGGAACTGACCGTGGCCGAGGACGGGCGTACGGCCATGCTGAAGGTTCCCGTTCCGTTCGCCCAGAACTCGGCGGAGGCGACGCGCTCCTTGGAGCGGCTGCGTACGGAGTTGATACCGGACACCGTGGGCAAGGCGGCAACGGGTGTGGAGGTCGCGGTCTCCGGTGAGATCGCCGGCGGGGTGGACTACGCGGCGCACCAGGAGGACCGGCTGCCCTGGGTGATCGTCTTCGTTTCGCTGACCACCCTCGCCATCATGTTCGCCGCGTTCCGCTCCGTTGTCCTGGCGGTCCTGGGCGTGCTGCTCAACCTGGCTACGGTGACGGTCTCCTGGGGTGTACTGACCCTGGTTTTCCAAGGGACCTGGGCCGAGAGTGCGCTCGGGTTCGAATCCCTCGGCTTCGTCGGATCGCGAACGCCCCTCATGGTGTTCGCGATCCTGGTGGGGCTCTCCACCGACTACCAGATCTTCGTGGTGAGCAGGATCCGGGAGGCCGTACGCAAGGGGGTGCCCACCCGGCAGGCCGTGGTCGAGGGCATTGCGGGATCCGCGAGTGTGGTCACCAGCGCGGCCGTCATCATGGTCTCGGTCTTCCTCAGCTTCCTCTTCATCGACCGGATCGAGATGAAGCAGATCGCGGTCGGCCTCACCGTCGCGGTGCTCTTCGACGCGGTGGTGCTGCGTGCGCTGGTCCTGCCGTCCGTGCTGGCGCTGCTCGGCGACCGCTCCTGGTGGCCGGAGCGGCCTGCGGCCGATCAGGAGTCCTTGGCAGACGGGCCGACACCTCGACCGCTGCCTGGTGCTGCTGCGACCTGAAGCGATCACTCGATTGGTATCGACGGAATCACCGCTTCCGCTCAGGCGTCGTAGCTTCGGCCCCGCGCGTATCGAAGGAGACCGGGCCGACAGGGCGTGCTCCCGCACGTGTGCGGTGGCCTTCGGGCCCCGCCCTGCCGGCTCTTGTCGTTTCAGATGAGGGCGGCGTGGATGCTCACGAGAGCTTCCTCGAGCGTGTCGGCAGTGTTCTCGTGGCCGGAGAATCCGTCGTCCTCGACGGGGTCGATGCTCCAGCCCCAGCCGCTCTCCGTATGGCCGTCGATCGTCGCCGCGTGGTCGCCCTTGGTGATGGTGATCGACAGGTTCCCGGCGGGGAAGGTCTCGATGTCGATGCCGGCGACGTCGCCGAGGGCGTGCTGGATGGCGGCGCGGGCTTCTTGCTCGGTGATCACGGGCTGCTCCTGAATGGTGAGAACGGCTGGGCGGCCGTCGGGGTCGGGGTCGGGGTCGGGGTCGGGGTCGGGGTCGGGGTCGGGGTCGGGGTCGGTGAGAATGTGCCGGCCCGGGTTGGGGGCGGGTGGTGCCTGCGCAGCGTGTCGCCTCAGTGCGGGACCACTCGCGCGAGCGGCATCCTGAGATCATGCGGGTGATCAGGGATCACATCGCGGAGAGACGCGCAAAGTCCGTCCATCCGGGAGATCGGCGAATGTGTCCGCCTCTCAACCAGCGGGTCGGTCGCCGACCGGCTGGGGGTGGTTCCGGATGCCCCGCCCGAACGAGAGCCGGTCCCCTTCGTAACGGAGATCGGGCTACTTATCTTCGCTGCCGACCCGTCGGAGGTCCGCGTTCGGCCGTGCCCGCACATTCGACTCACTGGGCAGCGAACGGGCCGAGCTGGGCCCACGCCGCTCGTTGAGCTTCTCCCTGCCCGACACCATTTGCAACACGGCGGATCGCCATTCATCCGCACCCGATTCGACGACCTGCCCGCTGACACGTCGCGGCATGAACAGCCCGGGTAGGGGTGCGCAGGCAGGCACAGGGTGGTGCGCGCACTCGCGGCGAATCGGACGGCACGCCGCACCGACACCCGCACCTGGGGTGCGGGGCTCGCCACCGGCGGTTCCGCGATTGTCAGCCCTATCGAGCACCCATCAACTCACCTAGGGAAAAACGCATTTGATGCACCCGCCCACCCGCACCTTGCCAGCCGGCCGCCCCACGTCCCTGGCAAGGGATACGGACCGGACACCTCGGCCGCACAGTTCCACGCAAGGGACGTGCCGACTTCGGAGGAACGATCGGCTGTGACGAGAACGGTCGCACATCCCGAACATTGTCGAGGTCACGTCACCGGCTGATGCGGCTTCCACACGGCTCTGGGCCCGGGCAGCAAACTTTGCCATGGTAATGACCCGTCAGGTGTCGCAGGCGACAGCCGACGTACGAGAAGCACGCCAGGCCCTGATCGGCCCACTCGGGTCGGCGTGCCACAACAGGAGAAATACGGGGGAATCATGTCTCTTAGCAGCCGACTCACACGCCGGGCACAGGTCACTCTCATAGGGGTCGCCGCCGGAGGTGTCGCGGTCGCAATCGCCGTCGTACCGTCGCTCGCCGACAGCGGCCCCGCGGAGCCGACGACGGCCGCCGCCCAGGAAACCGCCGACTACGGGCCCGAACCCGAGGCCGACAGCAAGCTCGTCACCCAGGTCGGCGAGATGTCGACCATGGCCACGGCCACGCTCTCGCGCGACACGATGATCAACCGGGCCCGCACCTGGCTCACCGCCAACAACGGCGGACCGGTCCCCTACAACATGGAGCGCAATTGGAAGGACGGTTACCGCCAGGACTGCTCCGGCTATGTCTCCATGACGCTCGGGCTGGGGAAGCCCGGCTTGAACACCGTCGGGCTGGCCGACTCGCGAAACGGCGTCACCACGCGGCTCAGCAGCACGAGTCAGCTCCAGAAGGGTGACCTGCTCATCGACTACAGCACCACTGACGGCGACTTCCGTCATGTGGTGATCTTCGAGAAGTGGGCCAACACGTCGCACAGCGCCTACTGGGCGTACGAACAGCGCGGTACGTACGGTACGACCCACCGGCAGCTCACGTACGGAATCGGCAGCGACAACTACGACCCCTTCCGCCCGGTCAAGCTGGGTGGGGGCGGAGGCGGTGGGCAACTGCCGTCCCCGGGTGTCTCCTGGCCGATCCTCCAGAGCGGTTCCAAGGGCGCGGACGTGCGGTCCGCCCAGCAGTTGCTGACCGCGCGGGGCTACACGGTCGAGTCCGACGGCATCTTCGGCGCGAAGACCCGCTCCGCGGTGATCAAGTTCCAGACGTCCCGGTCCCTGGCCGCTGATGGCGTCATCGGCCCGAACACGTGGTCCAAGCTGATCAGTACGGTGCAGTACGGCACGTCCGGCCAGGCGGTGAAGGCCGCCCAGACACAGCTGAACGTCTATGGCTACGGCCTCACCGTCGACGGCGGGTTCGGCTCGAAGACGAAGTCGGCAGCCCTCGCCTTCCAGAAGAACCACCGCTTGCAGGTCGACGGCGTCGTCGGCCCGGAGACGTGGCGCGCCCTGCTCGGCACCCGCTGACCCGAGCGCTCCCGGCGGCCGAACGGATGGTTCCTCCCTCTGCGCCTGCAGCGGGAAGGAACCATCCGCCCTGGCATGGACGACGGCCCGGGTTTGCCGTTGTATGCCGGACTCAGTGCGGGCGCGTCCACCGGGACGACGTTCCGGTGGACGCGGTGGCAGCTGGTGGAGGGGTCAGAGCTGGATGGGCATCGTCCAGCAGTTGGAGTTGGCCGTCTTCCCGGAGAGGCGGTCGGTCAGCCAGGAGATCGCGTCGCCCTGGTCGGTGATGAGCGGTACAAGGTGGTTGGTGAGGATCTTGTCGCCGAGGTTCGGCAGGATGATGGCGTCGTAGGTGACGTTGGCGCCCTTGTTGCACCAGTCGAGGGCGAGCTGCCGGACCTGGCCGTGGGGAACGATGTCGTCCTGGATGCCGGTGGCCAGGCGTACCGGTCCGGACGGCTTGAGCGTGCCGATGCGCTGCTTGTCCAGGGCGGCCTTCGCGCGGGGTTCGGCGGCGATGATGTCCCCCATGGACTTGCCAGTGGTAGTCCACTTGCTGCTCTTGGTGAAGCCGTAGCCGAACAGCGCGTCGCCGACGCACATGGTCGATGCGTCCGCGAGGGCGGCCTTTCCGGTGGCGCTGATGTTCGCGTCGACGACCGCGCGCAGGTCGGGGTCGGCCTGGGCGAAGCCGCTGATCGACCAGGCCAGCGCACCGGCGAGCGCGCTGCCGTCGATGCCCTTCATGACCGAGGTGAGATCCGCAGGGGGTGCGCCGGCGTAGGTTCCGGCGAGCGGGACGTCGGGCGCGTAGGAGGGCTGGAGTTCCGCGGCGGCGGCGCTGGCACCGCCGCCCTGGCTGTAGCCGTACAGGCCGGTCCTGGAAGCCGGGGTGATCGATGCGCCGGGTACGGCGCGGGCTGCACGGGCTGCGTCGAGCAGGGCGTGGGCCTGGTCGAGGCGGTTGACGTAGGTGTGCAGGCGGTCGGTGGCGCCGAGGCCGACATAGTCGGTGACGACGACTGCCGCCCCGGTGGAAAGGAGACGGTAGATCGCCAGGGCCTCGTAGCCCACGGACACGGTGTCGCCGTTGAGGGTGAGCGGGTTCTGCAGGGCGAAGGACGGGGCGCACTGGTCGCCCTGGCCCATGGTGCCCGAGGCCACCGCGACCAGGGGACGCGGGCCGGTTCCCTTCCAGGCCGCCGAGGGCTCGATGTACGCACCGGTCACGGCGACGGGCAGCCCGGCCGAGTCGGTGGACTTGTACATGAGACGGGTCGCGGTGCCCGGCATGGCGCGGCCGTCCAGGCCGGGGATGCTCAGTCCGAGCGGCATGGCCTCTGTGCGGATCAAGGCACCGTTGGCGGAGGGGAGTTCGGTCGGCGGGGTGTAGAAGGCGGGGATGGTGACCCCGCGGGAGACGACGGGTTCCGGTGCGGCGGCGGAGGCCGGTACCGCTGTCAGGCCGGCGCAGACGGTGCCGGCGGCGACAACGCCGGCCAGGAGGCGCAGTCCGGCCTTGTCGCCACGGCCGGTCGCCGGGGTGGGGGCGGCGGGGGCGGGGAGGAGGGCGGAACGGGAACGGGTTCTCTTGCGGCTCATGGTGTGCTCCTCGCTCTTCGGTCAGATGATCGTGTCGATGTCGTGCGCGGTGATCGCGTCCATGGCCCGTTCGGCCACGGCGGCGATGGTCATGGAGGGGTTGCAGGCGCCGGTCGTACCGGGGATCAGGGCGCCGTCGAGGACGTAGAGACCGCGCTGTCCCAGAACGCGGCCTTCGAGGTCGCAGACGGTGCCCATCGGGGCACCGCCCAGCGGGTGCCAGGTGCTGTTGACCAGGGCGTTGGTGTCCGTGAGGACGCCGAGGCCCTTGGACACCCTGGTCACGCGCCGATGGATGGTGCGGTGGCTGGCGGCGTCGCCGCCCAAGGGCCAGTGCAGCGACACGGAGTCGGTGGAAGCGTTGTAGCGGAACCGGCCGCGGTCGGCGCTCACCCCGAAGCCGACCAGCATGGTCGTCCGTGCGTCGATACCGAGCGGCGGGAGCGACGCCTGGATGATCGTGTTCGCCGTCCCGGGGTCGTCCCACTCCTTGCTGCCGTAGACGACCGGACCTCCCTGCTCGGCTCCGAAGTCCTCCTGGAGATTCGTCCAGGCGTAGATACGGTCGCCGTTGGTTCCCCACCCTTCGCCGAGGCCTTCGGGCAGATCAGGGATGGCGCCGGTGGCCCCGGCGCGGACCAGGAGTTTGCTGGTGTTGAGGCTGCCGGCCGCCATGACGAGGGCTCGCGTGGAGAGGATCTTCTGCTCCAGCACGGTTCCCGCGTCGTCGGTGCGGTCGACATGCACTTCCCACCGGCCGTCTGCCGCCCGCGCCACGGAGGTGACGTTGTGGTGCGTTTCGACGGTCACCTTCCCGGTCGCTTCGGCCTGTCGGAGGTAGGTCACGTCGACGGAGTGCTTGCCGCCGTTGTTGACGCCGAGCGCGCAGTCGCCGTTCGTGTAGGACGGCTGCATCTCGCCGCGCAGCTCGGCCAGGGCGTAGTCCCAGTCGATCGGCATGGGAATCTTCTCCACGCCGTACCCCGCCCGGCGGACCCGTTCGGCGAAGACCCGCGCCGCGTAGTAGTGGGGTGAGCCGACCAGTGCGTCGGGCGCGGTCGCCGCCCGGAGCATGCCCGCGACCCGCGGGTAGTGGATCTCGTTCATTCGCCGGAAGTCGAGCGCCTGGGGCAGCCAGGTGTTGAAGACAGCCTCGGAAGGCTGCAACGTCATTCCCTGGTAGACGAGGGATCCACCGCCCACCCCGGCAGCACAGACGCCCAGGATGTTCTGCCCGAGTATCGGCTCCAGGAGACCCACGTAGGGCGCGAAGTCCAGTGGTGCGCCGATCAGTTGCGCGAGCGGACGGACGGCCGCCGGGAGAGCTCCGTACCAGAGCGCACGCTTGTCGAGGCCGGACACCCGAGGGAAGGTCTCCGCGTTCGGCCCGGTGGGCCATCGCCGTCCGCGCTCCAGCACGGTCACCGGTACGCCGGCCTGAGCCAGCCGCAGCGCGGTCACGCCACCACCGAAGCCCGAACCGATGATGACCGCCCGGTGCTCCTCCCTGGCAAGTCTCACCCTGGCCGGAGCAGCCGCTGCGGGGGTTGGCGACAGGAAGCTCGCGGCTGCGAGTCCGGCAGCACCGGTGAGCAGGGCGCGTCTGCTGGCAGTGGGCATGAGCGGCTCCTTGTGTGTGGGGGGGGGCAGGTTGGTGCCGTCAGAACGATGTGGCCGACCGAGCTGCCGGGGCGGGCCGATCCTTAGCGGTCGACGACGCCTGAACGCTTCAAAGCAGCCTGTGCATGACAAGTCCCGCGCAAAACAGCACAGTTACTCGCTGGTCACTTACGGCAGCGTAGGTCTGGGTGTCACTCAGTGACAAGACGTCTGCGTACGCCACTTTTGAAGGGCTCGCTATGCTGCGGTGCTGGGACGAGAGCCGGGGGTGCGAGGGTGCACGAAGCGCCATCAGCGGTACGTGGGCAGATGATTGGGGCAGACGTCAGGCCGTCGCTCGCCGAACGACGCAAGGCCGCTCTCCGCGTCGAGATCGCCGCCGTGGCCGTCCGCCTGTTCGCCTCACACGGCGTCACCGGCACGACGGGCGAGCAGATCGCCAGGGCCGTCGGCATCTCCTCCCGCACCCTGTGGCGCCACTTCCCGACCAAGGAGAGTTGCGTACTGCCACTTCTCTCCGCAGGGCTCGAGTTCGCCATCGAACAACTGCGCCAGTGGCCGGCGGACATGGGCCTGCTGGACTTCGTCACGCGCTCCCTGCGCAGCGGCGAACTGCCCGACGTGGCCCCCGCCATCCTCGACCTGATCCGCATGACGTCCACCGACCCGGCCCTGCGCGCCGTCTGGCTCCAGGCCCACGACGACGCCCTGCCCGTCCTCGGCCAACTCCTCGCCGACCGGTCCGGCGTCAGCGCGGACGACCTACGGATCCGAGTGCACGCGGCAACCTTCAACGGCGCACTCCGGGCCGCCTCGGAGGACTTCGCCCGCCAGTACGCGGAGGAACCCGGGGCATCCGGCAGCGAAATCGCCACGTGCCTCCTCGCCGCCCTGCGCGCGGCGTCGGAGGGGCTCCCCTACTGACGACCCACCCCTGCGTCGACTCGACGTGGCCGGCGCCGGCCCGCGGTTAGGGCAGCCCGATCGGGGCGGCCTTCAGTGGGAGACCATTCAGTTCACCACAGCCCTCTTCGTCCCACCACATCCCACCTTGCGTGGTGAGGTAGGGGTGCAGCCCCCGGACGTCTCCACCTTCATGAAGCGCTTGCGCGACCGTGTGGAGAAGGCTGGCCAGATCAGGCCAGGAATCGGTGAAGTCGCCACCACCGCTGTGACCTGCCCAGCCGAGACGCCCCTCTTCAGGGCCAGGACGTTGGTCGATGACCTGCGCCGCGCCATCCGCACTCTCAGCCCAGGGAACCCAGAGAGGGTGCCACCAGGGATCATCTTCCCAAGCGCAAGGGGTCAGGCCGTCGTTCTCCGCCGCGACGTCCATGCAGGTCTGCCAATGGTCAACGATCCCGCTCACTGCGAGCGGGGACTGCTCCGGCAGGACGGTCGCCCAAGCACTCACGCCGTTGTGGCACTGCAGGGACGCAGCGAGATCACTGGGCAGTCGGGCGCCGAGGATACGTTCCGCGTGTCGAATCTCGTCCGGCGTCGCCGGCGGATTGAGAAGCGCGAAATCGGAGGCAACGTGCGTCGCCAGCCAGGCGTCGATCAGGCGCCAGGACTCCGACGGGGGCAAGATCTGCTGTGCCATGGCGCCATCCTGCCCCACACCTCCGACAACGCGGATCGAGGCCTCTCCTGCCACCGGACTGGGCCACCTGGAACCGTCGGCGTCGGACCGCCACCGTCTGCAGGGAACGAGCGCACTCGGGGCATCCGCACCCCCGACCGACGGGCGTGCCTCGCAGGGCAGCGAACTGCCGCACAGCTCATACAATCCTTCACCGGCGGAGAATTCTTGACCTCACCAAACCCGGAAAGGGACAAAATGGGAGAGAATGCCGAACAGAGGAAGGCGAGAGAAGATCGTTATCTGGAAATAGCGCACGACATGGAGTGGGGTATCCGGTACAACGACTGGCTTGACGGGACTCCCTATGGTGCACCGATCTTCACCGAAGAGGAGACGAGGGACCTCTTCCCTGACATGACGTCCGGTGAATACTTCGCGGCATTGCGCCATCTTCAAAGTATTCACCTGATCGCGCAAAATAATCAGGGCGAGTTTCGCATAATTCATAACCCCCACCCCGATGTTGACAAGAAAGAGATCTGCTGAATTGGTTGCTCAGCAGGTCAGGTGACCTCTTCATCGATCGGAGGGCGCCCTGGGCACGGAGGTCCGCAGCCGGGATGATGAGCGAGCTGGACACGGCGATCGCCCATGGGGAGTGACAGCGGATGAGAGCGTGTGTGGTCGGGGCCGGCCCCGGAGGAATCGTCACCGCCAAGGTGCTGCTGGAGAACGGCTTCGACGTCACCGTCTTCGACAAGTACCGCCAGGTAGGCGGGATCTGGTCATCAGAGGGCTGCTACGACGGGCTGGCCAACCAGTCCGCGCTCCGCCTCTTCGAGTTCGCGGACCTGCCCAACCGCTTGCACTTCGCCGGCGCGGTGGACACGCAACGCTACCTGGAGAACTACGCCGAGACCTTCGGTGTACTGGACCGTGTCCGGCCCGGGACAGAGGTGATCTCCATCCGGCCGGTGGAGGGGCCCGGGCGCGTGGGTGCGTCCGGCTGGTTCGTCGACTCCCGGCCCGCCGGGGGCAACACGGCGGACCTTCATCGCGAGACATTCGACTATGTCGTTGTCGCCAGTGGAGCTCATCACCATCCCCAACTGCCCGAGCTGCCCGGGCGTGACCTGTTCCGTGGGACCGTGCTTCACTCCAACGAGGTGCGGGCCGGGACATTCACCGGCAGGCGCGTGGTCGTCGTGGGCGGCGGAAAGTCCGCATTGGACCTGGTCACCCGTGCCGCACCCGAGGCCGCCTCGGCCACGATCGTGCAGCGCAAGGTCAACTGGATGATCCCCGAGCGGCTTCTTCTCGGTCTGGTCGGCTACAAGTGGATCCTGTTCACCCGGCTCGGTGAGGCGCTCCTGCCCCGCTACCACGATCCGGCCTGTGTCCCGCCGATCGACCGCATCGACGAGCGGGTCAAGCGGGCCCTGTGGTGGCTCATCACCCGCGACATGCTGCTTTCCACCGGGCTGTACCGGCTGCCGAGGCAACTGAGGCCCGCTCACGCTCTCCCCTTCCATCTGGCCCACGCGGGAGTGATGCCACGCGGCTACGTGCGGGCGGTTCGCCGAGGTCTGATCGCCTCCAAGGTCAGTGCCGTCGAGGCGTATACCGACAACGGGCTCCGCCTGGCGACCGGCGAGGAGGTGGCCGCGGATGTCATCGTGTTCGCCACGGGGCACCACAAATCATTCCCGTTCCTGGACCCGCACGTGCGCGTGCACGATTCCGACGGGCGGCTACGTCTCTACCGAGGCATCGTGCCACTCGGAGCCGACCGGCTGGGGTTCGTCGGCTTCCGGCAGGTCTTCAACAACATCATGGGCGTGGAACTCACCGCGCACTGGCTGACCGGTTATTTCCGGGATGCGCTGCGCACCACCCCGGGCGAGCACGAGATGCGGGAGGAAACCGAAGCTCGCCTGGCCTGGCAGGAGCAGGTGCTGCCGGGCTCCGGCGGCTACGATTTCGGCCCTTACGACATCCACTGTGCGGATGAACTCCTGCACGACATGGGGTTGCCGTCCCGCCGCGCCGGCAACCTGTTGGCCGAGTACCTGCTTCCGGGCGGAGTGGCACACCGTTACGCGGGCCTGAACGCCTCGAGCTCGGCGACATAGCCGGACGTCACCCAGCACCTTCCGAACGGTCTGAGGGCATCGCGCAAGGCCTTGACTGCCCCTGGCAGCTCCAACGACGGACCCGTCCCATCCCCGGTCGGCTAATGTCCGGGCCTGTCCACGTTCCACTTCCGAGGTAGATCCGCCTCGCAGAAAACGCAGACGAAGTCTTCCTCCCGCACGATGTTGAGCTGGCAACAGGCGAGGCAGCGCCGAAAAACCACCTCGTGGGTGAACCCGGACGGGTGTCCGATTCCGGCTGAGTCCAGCGCGTACGCGACGGCCGGCCACGAGCTGATGTCCGGGCAGTATCCGGTCGACTGGTTACTGACCTCAGCGACCACCCACTGTCCGGACTCGTCGCCCACACTCATCTCGCCGGCACCCAGAACCGTTCCACCACCAGCACACACCACGTGCTCGCTCCGACGCGGGGCAACCCGCAGCACACCAGCGGCATCGATAACGAAGGTGAAAGGCTCGGCCAGTTCCTCGAGTGTCAGAGCCGAAGCCCAGTCGTCGAAGTCTGATGCCGAGCGAATGCGCCGGCCCTCGCCCCCTGGTCGGACCAGAGCCCTCACATCAACCGGCCCCACGTACCGATACTGCCGCCCCCGCACGCTCATGCCGGTCAACCTAACCTCGCCCGAGGCCAGAGCCCGGAGAATTACGTGAGATCAGCAACGGGGAATTTCGCGGGGGCCCACACCAGCAGATGAAGCTGGAACAAGGGACCTGGGCTACAGCTGTAGGTCCGAGAGCACGAGGAGCCGAAGATGCTGGTGTCCTCGTACGCCGCGAAGAACCGCCGCCTTCTGGCCGCCCTCACCGACCGCCACGGGACCACACAACTGGTCAAACATGGTCTCCGGGCAGCTCTTCGGCGACCCCCTGGCCACCGCCATCGGCATCCCCCTCTGGGTGGCCTGCACCTCGCGGGCGGCTCAGCCCCATCCGGGTTGAGGCGACAGGCCAGCGCATTTTGCGGAACCTTTGCCTGGAGACAGCCGTTGGTCCGGTGTACGCGCGAGCGGATTCGCGACCGATGACTCAGGGAATACCGAGGTGACGTCCATGGCTATGTGGGACCGACTCAAGGACCAGGCCAAGACTCTGCAGCAGGCCCAGGGCAGCCGCGGGACAACACACGGACCGAGCCGCGGCGCCGGGTCCGGCGGTGGTCCGCGCGCCCAGTTGGTGAGTGCGCTGAAGACGCAGCTCGGTTCCCTCAAGACCGAGCTGAAGAGTGGCGCGTACCGGGACGCGAGCATGGCCATGTGTGCACTCGTCGCCGCCGCGGACGGGCGTGTGGACCCGGCCGAGCGACAGCACGTCGAGTCGATGATCCTCAGCAATGACGTACTGCAGAACTTCCCTCCGGAGCAGTTGCGCCAGCGCTTCAACAAGCATGCGGACCAGCTGACCCACAACTTCCAGCAGGGCAAGGCCGAGGCGATGCAGGACATCGCCAAGACCGCGAAGAAGCCGACCGAAGCGAGGGCGGTGATCCAGACCGGCATCGTCATCGCCGGGGCTGACGGAGATTTCTCCCATGCCGAGCACATGATCATCCGAGAGGCCTGCGCAGCGCTGGGACTGTCTCCCGCCGAGTTCCAGCTCTGAGACACCCCTCACGGCCGCTGGCTTGGCTCTGGCACCGGGTGCAATCGGGGAGTTGAGCGTCAGACAGCTCGGTCAGCATGGTTGTGGCGGGCGAGCCGGGGCGTCCGGGAGCGTTCCGGGCATCACCTCGGTCCCAGTCCGGCTCGGGGGCCCGGGTGAAGGGTCGCCGGGCAGGCTCGTGGTGGTCTGCGGGGCACACCGCGCACGGAGCAGGACTGGTGGGGCTCCCGAGGGCTCGTCGCGTCTTCCAGGTACGCGAGAGGCAGCAGGAAATGGCGCCCCGTGCGAGGAGCACCTGACGGCCGCCGCCCCTTGGACAGTTCGCGAGTTCCACCCAGGGCCCGAGGCCTTGCTCGCGTCACGTGCGCGGGCGTGTCCATGTCCCCGAACCACCCGCCGCCAAGTGGTGGGTGCAGGTACCACGAAGCCAAAGCCGGCGGGTGGCCGATCGGGGCGTCAGAGGATGAAGACGCTCCCGGCAGTCTCGGAGTGGTACGTCTTGCCCGGATAGACGAGTTCCTCCACCAGCCCCGTGCACTTCGGGCCGGAGTGCACCTCGGCGATGGCATCGGTGTGGTTGGTCACCGACGACGGGTACCAGGTGATGGAGTAGCAGCCGGACGGGTCCTTGTACTCACCACCGTTGATGATCAGCACACCTTCGGCTGCGTATGCGGAACTTGGGACGGTGAGGGCCAGCGCTGCGGCGGCCGCGAGCGCCCCCAGGGTTGTGGCCATGCGTCGCTTCATGCGCGTCGTTCCTTTCGATGCCGCGAGCCGCCTCTGCAACGCCCCGCTGTCATCACGCAAAGTATCGACAATCCAACGGCTGGTGAATATGGCAACGCCTCCCAGAAGCCGGCAAGTTGCGTACAAGCCGGACTTTGTGAGTTCGCTGCCCCTCTTGATGACCTGCTGGCTCAATCGAAGTGGCGCCCGTCGTCGGGCGCGGGAGCCGACCACCATCGCACGAGGGCACCTGGCAGCAGTGCCCACAAGTCCAGGAACAAGAACCCTGACGGCTATGGCAGCATCGGCAGTACGGAGCCGGGCCACGCCTGCCGGCACCGCCTCGTCGTTCCCTGCGCCGAATGTGCCGGCTCATGATCGAGGGCGTCGCTGCGGGACACTGACTTGGCGTCAACCCGTCTCCCATGCTTCCTTTGGAATCGATCACCTCTCGACAGGGCGAGGCCACATGGTGCACGTGCTGAGCAGTAGAACCCTCCTTCGGCCCACCGATCCCGAGCGCTCGCGGGACTTCTACGGGACGAAGCTGGGGCTCGAGGTCTACAGGGAGTTCGGCACCGGGCCCGAGCGGGGCACCGTCTACTTTCTCGGCGGTGGCTTCCTCGAGGTTTCGGGCCGCTGCGACACCCCACCGTCCCCAGGCATGGAACTGTGGCTACAGGTCGGAAACGCACAGGTGGCTTACGAGCAGCTCGCCCGGCAGGGTGTCGAGATGCTACGGCCGCCCGAAAGAGAGCCCTGGGGACTGATCGAGATGTGGGCCGCCGATCCGGACGGCGTAAAGATCTACATCGTCGAAGTGCCCAAGGATCACCCGATGCGCTACCGGCCGGGCATTTAGGCACGGGCTTTTCGGCCTGGCGCCGGCGTGTGGTGAAGGGCAGACAACGCCTGGTGAGGATGAAGCTCACTGAGCTTCTTCAGCGGTGCCGCTCCAGTGTGAGGATGGCCTTGGCGATTGACGTCATGCGGTTGGGGCTGCATCGGGACCTACGGAAGATTCGCCAGGACCTCAGCCTCGCGACACCGCGCTCGACGGGTGCTCGTGCCGCGGCCAGTGCTTGATTGAGACTCTTCTCGGGTGGGGGTGAGTTCCTGCAGGGGTCTGCGTTTGATGCCGGTCGTCAGCCATGGGCCAGCACCTTGGTAGGCGAGATCGGCCACGATGGCAACGCCCTGGCGCTCGCAAATCCGGATGATTCGGTGGGTGCGAGCGGCGGTCAGGTCGTGGGCGCGCCCCGGCAGAGCGGGCGAGAGCCACAGCAGCCGGCCGCCCGGGTCGGTGACGCCCTGCACGTTTACGCCGTGGCGCCGGTGCTTGGCGGAGCAGTCGGCCCGGCCGTCGCCGACCCGGTCGCACTCAACGAGGGTGCCGTCCAACAGGACGAAGTCCGGTTCGTTCTCCCGCCCGAGGGCCTCGCTCGTTGCGCTTCACGATCCATCACTGTGACTGAGCGCTTCATCTGCCGGTATCCACCACATGAAGCGCTCACGCGGAACCGAAACCCCTGGGGTCAGTCCTGATCTTGGGGGTACTGAGCTGCGTACCAACTGGAGTCGATGGCGGGGTTACGCAGAGCTCCCCAGAAGCGCTCGTCAGGTATCGGCGGCAGCGGAGGATTGCCCAGGTCCGCATGCAGATCCGCACGCCAGTCGACAGTGAAATGACTGCGGATTTCCGCGCTCTCGCACACGGACCTGTAGGGGGACCCCCAGATCCCGAGGGCTATCTTCTCCGCGGCCCACCTGAGAGTGACGTCTCGGCCGGTGTTGGCCTGCACGAGCACCGCGCGGAGTCGCAAAGCGAGCGGCCCGGTCCGGTCCGGCCGCGGTGGAGCCACACCGCACTCCCACGCATCCAGGGCTGACTTGACCTCCGGGTACTTGTTCAGACCCGATTCGACTGCCAGTCTGCGCACCTGCTTCCGCGCGGCCTCAACCACCTGCTCATACGGGAGGATCGCGATCAGTGCACCGAGTTCCTCATGCCCGTCCAGGTAGCTCGCGTGGAAGAGGTCGGTGGGACCGTGGGACAGGTCCAGCTCCGGCAACTTCTCATCCGGCGCGGGAAGGGGATCGTCGGCACTGCACTCCGGCCTGGGAGCCAGAGGCCCCTCCCAGAACAGCCGGCCGTTGAACGTGACGACACCACCGTCCTTGCCGCGCTCAAGCTTGCCGGCCAATTCGGCCAGATACCCACCCAGCGAGTCGGCCTGTCCGAAACTGGTGCCGGTCTCGTCGAAGAACCGCCCGATCGCACCGAAGGAGTCCCGCCCAGTACGGCAATCCACCAGGAGACCGTCCGACGTCACGTCATAGGAACCGAACTTGACGTAGCTGCGAAGCCAGTAGCCCTCGACCTCCCCGTCGATGCCTTGGTCAAAGCCACGCATGAACCCGGTATCCCCGAGGATCCCGCTCACTCCGAGCAGCCGGTCGCCCGTGCTGAACCGGAAAGCCTCAGGCCCCTCCAGCGCCCCGTTGTGTCGGAGGAGTGAAGCGACCAGGTCCGGAGGAAAGGTGACACCCAGTTCCTCTTGCGCTGCCGCGATCTCCTCGTCCCTGGCGGGCGGCCGAAGCGTGGCGAAAGTGCGGGGCGCGTGCTCGCGCAACCACGCGTCGATGCGAGTCCACGAGGCATGGACCAGGTCTGCTGTCATAGGGCCGACCCTAGAGTCAGCCACTGACAACAGCCGGATCGTCGCTCATCGGCCCTGCCCGCCGTGTTGGCGTTCTGGCCGACACATTCGAGTGAACCCTTGTCCCGGCTCACCCAGCTGCCAGCACCGAACGCTGCAGCCACCCACTCAAGGGCTCACTCGCCAAGTGAAGCGCTCAGTCACAATCACCCGATCGGTGGCCAACTCGAAGAAGCTCACTGCTCGACGGAACGCGTGACCCGACCACCCTTCGCATCAGTGCAGCCGGTAGGGGTCGCGGTGATCTGCCGACCGGAAGTGGGCTCGCAATGCGGCGGATCTCCTCTGCCGGACACGCAGCACAGCCCACGACCACGATCTGATCACCTTGAGGAACTCAGAAGGGTTCAGATTGAACAACTTTTGGCCGATCGGCTTTGTCCGGAGTGAGTGTGCACCCGAGTTGCGAAATGCGGTGCGGGAGCCAAAAGTGGTTATGACCTGCATGCGCCCGTTGAGCTGTGATTCTCCGGTGACCTCGGGCCGACACAAGCACATCCGAGGCAGAAGAGCACGTCCCGAGAGCATCTGGAGCCGTCATGGCCAAAACCTCCCGGCGACAAATCTCCCGCATCATTGGCGCGTCCTGCTTGGCTGTCACCTTTGTCCTGCCGGGTGTTTTCGCGTCCGCGGCAGCACCTGATCGCGTAGCTGGTGCCACGACCGCAACCACGCCAGAACCCCCGACGCCGAACCCCCGGACGCCGGAGACGCCCCCGCCTGGGGACACGCAGCCGAATACTCCCCCGTCTCCCGACGCGCCTCCATCTGCCGACACGTCGGCGCCGCCCGACACGTCAGCGCCGTCGGACTCGCCTCCCCCGGACACGTCGCCTCTTCCGAAAGAGCCCGGGGAGCTGAAGGCGGAGGTGGAGGCACGGATAGCCCAAGCTCCGAAGGAGGTGAAGCAGGAGGTGAAGGAGGTGCTGACCAAAATGATGAACCTCCTGGATGACCCGAAGGCGACGCCGGAGGATCGAGCCACGTACATGAACATCACGGGAGGGCTTACCTCCACACTGACAGCGATCCAGGATCCGGATGTCACGCCGGAGGACCGGGCCGCGTACATAGGGCTCGTGAAGGCGATGAATGGCGCGGTGATAGCAACCCTGGCCCCGTCGCCGCCACAGTCACATGCGTCGCAGATGCCCAAGAAGCGGGCCTTGAGGGCCGTGGGGGAGAACAGCGCGGGGCTGAGGGAATTCCACTCCCAGCAATCTGCGCCGGAGGATCCGAAGGATCGAAAGAAGATTCAGAAGAAGATCGAGGAAACCTTCAAGGCGTTTCAGACCGCCCAAGATCCGAATGCCTCACCAAAAGAGAAGAAGGACGCGCTCAGGAAGGTGAAGCAGCAGATCGAAGCCCTCAAGAGTTCCGAGTACCTGGAATTGATGAAGGAGATCAAGCGCTACAAGCCGTCGGCGACATGTGCCGAGACAGTCGAGAACCGAACCCGTCAGGTCGGTTGGTCGGACGGATCCCTCTGGGGTCTGTCGGGTTCGGCGTGCGCTGCGACGGTGGCTGCGGGTGCCAGTCAGGAAAGAACAGAGTGGCATGCACTGTTCGCCTGCGTGCAACGGAACCCGTTCTCTTCGTGTGTCGACCACGTACCCGGTGACTGACAGAGCGACGCCTGAAGCCGACTACCCCTGGTCCGGCTTCGAGGGGAACGGTCTTCGGCGTCATGTTCGCCGTCGGACACGTCCTCTCCCAGGAATCCCTCATGCGGACGACCGTGGCCTCAGCGCTGCGACGGCGGCAGCCCGAGAACTCCCTTCAGCTTCGCACCCGAGAAGCGGGCGCCGGTCACGTCCGCGCCGGTGAGGTCCGCGCCGGTCAGGTCAGCCTTGCTCAGGTTCGCGCGCGTCAGGTTCGCTCCGGTCAGGTCGGCCTCCCTCAGGTTCGCTCCTGTCAGGTCGGCCTCCTTCAGGGTCGCGTAGGGGAGACGAGCGCCAACCAGCTCCGCGCCGTTCAGACTCGCCCGGGTGAGGATTGCGTAGGTCAGGAAGGCTCCGTTCAGCTTCACGCCTGTGAGGCGCGCGTCAGCCATTTCGGCGCTGTTCAACCATGCCTCGTTCAGATTCGCGCCGGTGAGGTCCGCACCGGCCAGGAAAGCGCCCGATAAACGCGCGTCGGTCAGAATTGAGGTGCGGAGGATGGCGTTGGTCAGGTCCGCTCCGTCAAGGTTGGCACCCCTCAAATTTGCGCCGGTCAGGTCCGACTCCTGGAAATCCATCGAAGCGAACTTGCTGCCGCCCTGCGCGGACCTCAGCCCCTTCAGATCGGTACGACTCACATCGAGCCCGAATGCCTCGGCGACACCGAGCGGCCGTTTGGCCAAGACGTTCATCACCGCCTCGATATCCGTGGGGGGAACCTCTGGCGAGGTGGTCTGCTGTCTTTTGGCATCTGCCCCTGAAAGGGGGGCATGCTGCCGTACGTACGCGGTCAGGACCGAGACGACCGTGGGGTGGTCGCGGACGGAGTCCTGCATGATGCGTTCCAGACCGTAGATTCCCCCCAGGCGCACATCCACGGAATCGGATCCCAGGTTGGTGACGGCCGCGTTGAACCGGTTGGTGATCTGTCCCTGCTCACTGATACGAAGTTCCTTGCTGGCCTGCCCTACCTGCATCCAGGTGAACAGCAGCGCGGCCAGCGCAGCCAGTCCCGGCAGGCTGACCACCACCAAGCCGAACCAGTCCATGGTGCTGCGAGCCTTGGGACTGCTCGCCCGGACGTTACGTCTTGCTTTCCGACGGTGTCGCTGCGCGGCACGCCGGTGTGCAATCCGCCGGAGCTTTCCGACACCAAGATCTTTCGTCACCCTCCCCATGGCACGCCATCGAGTCGGGTCACCCATGAAGCCACACCGCCGGGGCACACGAACGGGCGCGCACAAGCCGTAACGTGCGGCCGGAACCGCGATGCACTGCGGAACCACCGGCCCTGACCGTCACGGGAGCGGGGTGCCCCTGTCGTGGCCCGCTCGCAGCCCTGGAGCGCGTCCGTGCCGCACGCCGTTCCTCAGTCGCGCCTGCGGGCCGTGACCACCAGGTACTCCCACTCCATACCGCCTTCGCCCGCCTTCTCGGCGAGGCTGTCGAGATCGGCGTCCAGCGCGGCGACACGGCCGGGGTCGTCAGCGATGTTCCGATAGGTGGCAATGGTCGGACCGTAGTTGGCCTTGAAGTACTCACGGAAGTCCGCCGGCTTCCCGAAGCGGCCGATCCGTACAGTCCGCCGGTGCGCCTCGACGTCGGTCACCCGGTCGCCGAGAAGGCCACGGACGTGTTCCTCCCGGCCCCACAGCGGCGGGGGCTGCGCGCCGGGCGGAGGTGCGGGTGCGAACGGCTTCATGGTGGCGAACATCTGGCCGATGAATCCCTCCGGAGTCCAGTTGAGCAGGCCGATCGTCCCGCCCGGGCGGCAGACACGGATCAGCTCATCGGCGCTGACCTGGTGATGCGGGGCGAACATGATCCCCACGCACGACATGACGGTGTCGAACTCTCCGTCGCGGAACGGGAGAGCTTCCGCGTCGGCCTCACGCCACTCCACCTCCGCGCCCCGCTCGGCAGCAAGCTTGCGCCCGGACTCGAGGAGCTCGGGCGTGAGATCACCGGCCACGACGCTCGCCCCTGCCAGCGCTGCCGGAATCGCGGCGTTACCGGACCCGGCCGCGATGTCCAGGACGCGCTGACCGCTGCGAATGCCGCATGCCTGGACCAGATCGGGTCCGAGGTCCGGGATGAGCTGGGTGGCCACGGCCGTGTAGTCGCCCAGGGCCCACATCTTGCGGTGTTTCGTCTTGAGTGCGCGATCGGCCTCGACTGCGTCGATTGCTTCGGTCATGACAGCTCGCCTCCGGATTCCGTGGCCCTGCGGGATCGTCCCCGCCCCCGCAGAAACAAGGCTAGGAAGGTTCGTGTGCCTGTTCCAGTACGGGATCTGTACCGGAGCCCGCTCCGCCGGTGTCCGTATCTTCGTCCCCGGTCGGTGGCCGAGCCCTCACCAGGGTCCTAGCCTGCACCTATGGGGTCTTCGTACTACCAGTTCTGCCCGGTCGCAAAAGCGATGGAGCTGCTCGACGAACGCTGGACACTGCTCATCGTGCGCGAGCTGGTGACGGGGACCGAGCACTTCAACGACCTGCGGCGGGGTGTGCCGCGGATGTCGCCCACGCTGTTGTCCAAGCGACTGCAGCAGCTCGTACGCGCCGGAATCGCGGAAAGACGGTCCGAGGGCCATCAGGTGCGCTACGTCCTGACCCCGGCGGGGCATGAGCTCCGGCCGGTGGTCGAGGCACTCAGTGTCTGGGGCATCCGGTGGATCGGTGAGCTCGGCGACGCGGATCTCGACCCCAAGTTGCTGATGTGGGACATGCACCGGCGTATCGACCACGATGTCGTCCCGGCCGGGCGCACCGTGGTCCGGTTCGTGTTCTCGGATGTGGCCGCGAACGCCCGCCACTGGTGGCTGGTGATCACCGCTGCCCAAGCCGACGTCTGCGATGTGGATCCAGGCTTCGATGTGACGGTCACTGTCTCCGCGAGCCTGCGTCACATGGTCGAGATCTGGCGCGGCGATCTGGGATGGACCGCTGCTCTGCGCTCCGGGGCCGTGGCGGTACAGGGCCCGGAGACGCTGCGCCGAGCGGTTCCCGACTGGTTCACCCTGCCGCCCTTCGCCTCCGTGCCGCGGCCTGCTGACGAACTGCCCCAGGGGTGACGTCGAGCCGTACTCAACTCTCCACGGTGCTGAGCCGAGATGACGCAGAACGCACGGTGCGACGTGGCAGCACCAACCTGCTTGTCCAACGGATCGCTCGGTCTAACCTCACCCACATGACGACCGACTGGACAGCGGAAGTGCGACGCATGGCCCGGGGGCGGCGCTTTGACGAGCTCAGCTCTCCCCTCTCGAGGCAGTGTGCCTGCCCGGCGGCGCCGTTGTCCGAAGCGGAGATCTGCGAAGCGGAGGCGGAGCTGGGCATCACCTTCCCGGATGAGTACCGCGCGTACCTGCTCCGGCAGGACGCCGGCGGCGCGGTGAACCGCCTACACCGATCCGCGGCAGGCTGGGGGTGGCAGGGGGACTCGCATACCAACTACGACCTGCTGACCAGCGCCTTCCCCCATCCCGACTCCTACCGTGCTTACGAGGACGAGCTGGACGCGCGCGAGCCGCAGGCGGAGGACTTCCCGGACCACGACGCCTACCGGGCGGCAAGTGAGCAGTGGGACGCCGAATACGAGGTGCTCCAGGAGCGCAAGACATCCGGCGCTGTATTCATCCAGGACAACGGCTGCGGCTTCTCGACCCTGCTCGTGGTCGCCGGTCCGCGCCGCGGCTCTCTGTGGTTCGACGCCAGGGCCACCTGCGACCTGATCCTGCCGATGAACCTGCGTGGTCAGCCCGTGTCGTTCACGGACTGGCTGGCCCGAAGGTCCATGGATCTGGTCGGGTGGTGAACCCTGCGGGGCCGACACCCGGCGAGGACGGTGTCGGCAGCACCGGCAACAGAACTACCGCACCCATCCACCCCTCAGGACGCTCGGGTGCTGAGGACCAGAGTCAGGATCCCGCTTGTCAGTGGCCGTTGGGATACTCGGTGGACACGGAGCACACCCAGGAGGACCCAGCCCCATGAGCGACCAGCAGCAGGCACCGACCGCCGCCGAGCTTCACGAGGTGATGCGTGAACTGCACACGGTGCAGGGGCGGGTGCAAGAAACCTATGCGCGGCTGTGGTCCGCTCCGGAGACGCACGATGTCGCCTACCAGTTGGAGGACGCGGCGGGAGACATCCGTCGGGCATGGGAGGCGCTGGAGCGCATTTCAGGCAGCTTCGTCCGCGTCTACGTCATTCCTGGAACCGAAAGCCTGTGCGGAGTTCCCTGGGGTGTCTGCCCGGACCACGGGAATACCCTCCGTGTGAGCGGCGACGGTTCCTGGTGCACGGTCGCGGGCTGCTCGCGGAAGTGGAGTCATGACAAGCTTGACGGCACGTGCTCCGAGCCCGTGAGCCACGAGGTCACGGGCGTGAGTGAAAAGCCGTTTCTGGCCTGCCCGGCACACGCGATGGACGCGGAGAAGCGGTTCCGGGGCCGCGCCGTCGCCATAGGTTCCGCCTGACTGCGACCTGAGGGATCGGCCACCGGGCCTTCCAAGCCGTGTACGGACAATGGATCTCCAGCGCGTGATCTCCACGCGTGCTCGACGGGACAGAGGTGATCATGGACGGCCGTCGACCAAGACTGGTACTCCTCTGTGGTCTTCCCGGCGCCGGGAAGACCACCGTGGCCAGGAGTCTGGAGCGCGAGCTGTCCGCCGTGCGCCTGTGCCCGGACGAGTGGCTTGCCGAGCTCGGTCTCGACCTCTTCGACGGTGAGGCTCGGGACCGCATCGAACGGCGCCTGTGGCAGCACGCCCAGGATCTGCTGGCCTCCGGAGTCGTTGTGATCTTGGAGAATGGGTTCTGGCAGCGTCCGGAACGCGATGAGAAGCGGCTCCGGGCGCGCGCGCTCGGGGCCGAGGTCGAACTGCGTTACCTCGACGTTCCGACAGCGGAACTGGAGCGGCGCATCGCTCTCCGGAACCAGGAGCCCGGCTCGGTCGTGCTGACCACCGAGCTGCTCAGAGAGTGCCTGGCTCAGTTCGAGGCCCCGACCCGGGCCGAGCTCGAGCTGTTCGATCCGCCCCTGGCCTAAGGGCTGTCCCGCAATCCCTGGTGGATCAGCGCGCGGCGTCAGATGCGGTGCATCGCAAGGCGGAGGGACGCTCGCATACTGGATGCATTCGGGCGTTCCGACAACGCGGCGAGGTGCCGTAGCTGTCGTCGTGCGCCCGCGAGGGATTGCGGGACAGCCCTTAGACGGGGTTTGCCGGTCACAACCACCCGAGACGGGGGCGCGTACGCGTGAGGGCAGGGCACGGCCGCCCCGTGGTGGCGACGGTCGGGCCCTGCCGGTCATACGACACGCTGCAGCGCGGTGATCAGCTGTAGACGCCGAACTCGTGCAGCGAGTAGCCCCAGTCCGTACCTCGTGCCTTCAGCTGGAGACGTACGTGCCGGGCGGTGGTGGGGGCGTCGATCGTGTCGATGTCCCCGTTGCCCGCCGTGGTCGTATGGATGGTGCGCCAGTTGGTGCCGTCGTCGGAGACCTGCGCGTCGTAGGACTTGGCGTAGGCGGGGTCCCAGACCAGCTGGATCTTGCGGAACGCGGTCGGCGCCCCGAGATCGACCTGGATCCACTGGGGGTCGCTCCAGTCGCTGGCCCAGCGCGTCTCCGTCTTCCCGTCCGTCGCGAGGGCGGCCGGGCACGGGCAGTCACCGTAGGACGCCTGGGAGGAGGAGGCGGTGGTGGTCTTGTTCAGCGCGACGTTGGTGCCGTCGACGGGGGGTGCGACGACCTTGACCGACTTCGTGTCGATCCCGGCGTTGCCGCGACCGTCCTCGGCTTGGATGTACACCTTCCACACGCCGAGCTTC
Source organism: Streptomyces sp. NPDC056452 (assembly GCF_042796085.1). NCBI lineage: Bacteria > Bacillati > Actinomycetota > Actinomycetes > Kitasatosporales > Streptomycetaceae > Streptomyces > Streptomyces sp. NPDC056452. The sequence goes on along the minus strand of NZ_JBHTRI010000012.1, from coordinate 139,677 downwards.
TCGGGCGCGGTGACGGCGAAAGTGCCGTTGCCGGTGGACCGCCACTGGGCCTCGACGAGCCGCTTGTCGCCGCTGGCGTAGTTGCCGCTGAGGAAGATCTTGTAGGTCACCGGGTCGCCATCAGGGTCCCGTACGTCCGCACGGACGGTGAACTCCTTGCCCGCCGGAGCGGCGGATGCCGGCGTGACACCCATGTTGGTGATGACGGGCGGTGTGTTGTTGCCGCTGGTCGACCCGGCGTACGCCTTCTTCACCGCGTAGTACGACAGGCGCTTCAGGCCGTCGGGCAACAGGTTGAACCAGACGCCGCCGAAGTCGTGCTCCAGTCCGTAGTGGAACAGCGTGGCACCGAGCGCTACTCCCTGGTGTCCGGTGACGCAGCCCCACGCCTTGGTGTAGCCGTCGGCCTTCTGTACGTCGGTGGGCTCGTCGGGTACGCCGTTGGCGTCGTCCGGGACCTCCCACTCGCCGGCCGGTCCGCCCTCGGTGATGATGTAGGGCTTGGTGTAGCCGCCCTGCTCCCAGGCGCCGCGGACACCGCAGATGTCGCCGTAGGAGTTCATCGAGTAGAGGTCGAGGTCGGGCGCGTTGCGCTTGTAGTAGGGCCAGGCACCCGTCCACGCGTCGGTGGAGGTGACCGGGTGGTCCGCGTCGATGGAGTGGATCTTCTTGGCGACGTCGTTGACGAAGGATGTGTAGGCGTTGCGCTGGTTCTCCAGCTCGGTGCCGCTGTAGCAGTTCTGGAGGCCGAGCACCGATTCGTTGCCGACGTTCCACATCAGGACACCGGGATGGCTCTTGTAGGCCTCGACCCACTTGGCGAACTCGGTGAGCGAGTTGCTCTTGTACGCCGTGTCGGTGACGTAGTTGACGCAGCCGCCACTGCCGGGGCCGCCGCCGGGCTGGAGCCAGAAGCCGCTGACGACCCGGATGCCGTTGGCGGCCGCCTCGTCGAGCAGGGGCTTGGTCGTGCCGTCGGTACCCCAGGTCCGGATGGTGTTCACGCCCATGGACTTCAGGTCGGGCATGTAGCGGGCCGCGTCAGCGACGGACGGGCCCCAGGTGAGCCCCTTGACCTGGTAGGGCTTGCCGCCGACGGTGAGCTGCCAGTTGCCCTGCGAGCCGGTCACGGCGACCGCGCCCCCGCCGGCGGGCGGCGGACCGTCGCCGTTGCCGTAGACCTGGAACTCCCACAGCGAGTAGCCGTAACCACCGGTTCGAGCGGTACCGAGCATCCGGACGTACCGGCCGGACCCGGAGACGGCTACGTCGTCGGTGCCGCCGTCACTTCCGGTGACCGTCTTCAGGACGCGCCAGTCGGTGCCGTTGTCGGAGACCTGGAGTTCGTAGTTCTTGGCGTGCGCCGCTTCCCAGGTGAGTACGACTCGGCTCACGTCCTGCTTGCTGCCGAGGTCGACCTGGATCCACTGGGGGTCGCTCCACTGGCTGGCCCAGCGGGTGCCGGTGAGATTGCCGTCCACCGCTGCTGACGCCCCGTACGCCTCGCCCTCCTGGGACGAGGCCGTGGCAGGTCTGCCCTGGGACAGCAAGGTCTCGGCGGCCTGGGCGGGAGGGGATGCGGTGAGGGTGAGTGACGACGCGATCAGCGCGCCGAGGGCTATGAGGGGTACGCCGGCGCGGCGGCGTACCGTCGCCGGGTGTGAGAAGAGTTTTGACACATCGACTCCTGACAGGTCGGGGGTTCCGGGTGGCGGGAGGTACGTAGATCCCCGAGCCACCCGGCGTGTGGGAGGTCTGCCCGCGCGTTCCGCAGGGCGGGACATCTGACTTCTCGCGCGTGTCCGTGCGCCCCTCCGGGCCGGGTAGCGGGGATGGCCCCGGCCCGGAGGGCGTTGCGTCCGGTCCGCTCCGGTGGGACCGGGGCGGACCAGTGGGTCATCAGGGGTAGGAGACCACGGTCGACGGGATCGTCGAGGTGCCCGAGGTGGGCGACCCGGTGTCGTTGATGACGTGGTTGTAGTGGCCGTTGCCGCCGAGGGAGACCACCAGCAGGCTGTGGAACCTGACGCCGGGCTTCACAGGGGCCTTGAAGCCGTGGTCCTGACGGATCGTCGGATCGACGTTGTAGTTGGAGTAGCTGCCCATCCCCCAGCCCTCGTGGGTGTTCACGGAGTCGTCGACCCGGTAGGCGGCGTAGCCCTTGGTGTCGCCGTTCTGGATGGCGGCCTGGTTGGGTGCGTCGTACGCCTTCTCGTTCTGGTAGAAGATCGTCTTGCCCCTCTCCCCGTACCACTCGACGTCGTACTTGTTGAAGTGCTCGACGAACAGGCCGGTCGCCAGTACGTCGTCGCCGTTGACCCGTACGCCGTAGTCGGCGCGGTTGGTCTCCCAGCCCACGCCCTCACCGTGGTCGGCACGCCACACCCAGGTGTGGTCGATGATCACGTCGTCGCTGTTGACGAGGATGCTGGTCGTCGCCTTGCCGGGGCCGGCGCCACCGACGCGGACGTAGACGTCCTGGACGGTGGTGGGGTTGGCGGCGTGGTCGGCGGAGGCTCCCTGTCCGCCGATCTCCAGCAGGGTCGGCGAGTTGACCGGTCCGGCGTCGATGAGGAAGCCGGCGAGCTTCACGCCGTCGACGTCGGCGACCTTCATGGCGGTCACACCGTTGTCGGGGATGATGGTGGCGAGCCCGAGGCCCAGGACGACGGTGTCGGCCCGGTTCACGTTGATGGTCCGGTCGACGTGGTAGATGCCGGGGGTGAAGAGCAGGTTGAGCCCCTGCTCCAGGGCCGCGTTGATCGTCGCGGCGGTGGCCCCGGGCTTGACGACGTAGAACTTGCTCAGCGGGATGGACGTCCCCTGCGGGGTGCCGTTGGCCCAGGTGGTGCCGCGCGCATTGGTCCGCTTGGCCGGCGCGAAGACCTTGTACTCGTTGCCGTCCAGGTAGAGGAAGGGCTTCTCGCGCGAGGTGGGGGTCGTGTCGAGCGTGGTGTACCGGGGCTCGGGGAAGCTGTTGGCGGGAGCGCCCTCGACGCCCGAGAAGGTCATGTTCCACACACCGTTGGTCCAGCCGCCGATGCTGCTGTCGCGGGTGTACCACTGCTGCTGGGAGTAGGGGCCGACCTGGCCGTCGATCTTGCTGTCGGCGATGTAGCCGCCGCTGGCCCAGCCGTAGCCGTTCGGGGCGAGGTTCAGGTCGCCCTTCACGTGCATCCGGCGGAACGAGGCGGCCTGGGAGACGGCCCAGCGGTTGGTGCCGCTGACCGGGTTGAGGGCCAGGTTCTCGGCCGAACGCCAGAAGTTCTGGGTGGCGTTGCCGTTGAACCAGCCGGCGTCCACGGTCACATCACCGTTGAAGGTGGTGTCGTCCGGCTTCAGGCCGAGACCTGCGATCTGGGTGTAGAAGCCGATCTGCGCGTTGATGTTGCTGTACGTGCCCGGCTTGAAGAAGAAGGCATGCCGGCCGCTGCCGAACTGGGCCGACTCCTGCTCGCTGAAGACCTGGTCCAGCTTGGCCTGGATGCCCGGCGTGGACGGGTCGAAGACGTGGACGTTCGGGCCGAGGTCTCCCCCGCCGGGAATGACCGGTCCCGTACCGCCGTCGGTGCTGCCGAAGACCTTGAACTCCCAGAGTGAGTAGCCGTATCCGGTGGCGCGTGCGGTTCCGAGCATGCGGACGAAGCGCGCGGTCCCCGAGACGTCGACCGTCTCGGTGCCGCCGGCTCCGGTGGTCGTGGAGTAGGCGGTCGACCAGTCGGTGCCGTTCGAGGACACCTCGATGCGGTAGGTCTTCGCGTAGGCGGCCTCCCAGCTCAACTCGACCCGGTCGAGGGCGGCGGGGGCACCGAGGTCGACGCTCAGCCACTGGGGGTCGGAGGCAGCACTCGACCAGCGGGTGCCGGGATCACCGTCGACGGCACTGCCGGCAGGCGTGCCGTAGTGCTCCTGGCTGGATGCTGTCGCCTGCCTGCCCTGCGACAGCAGCACGGGCGCCGCGTCGGCCTCCGTGGCGGGTGTCAGAGCAAGGAGAGCGGCGGCCAATGCAGTGACCACTGCTCCGACGAGTCCCTTGCGGGCAGTTCTGGGCGGCGGTGCCGCTATGGGGTGTATGCCAACTGCGGGCATCAGGGGGCTCCTTGAAGAAACGAACCGGCGGGAGAGCGCTCTCCGGAACCTTGCCGCGCCCTACCTGCGCGGTCAAGAACCCTGACACGACTTTTCTTTTGCCTTTTATTAAGACGGGATCTTTGACGGTCTGCGGGACGGGCCGCCGTTGCCGGCCACGCCATGAGTCCGGCGCTCCGCGGTGGGCGGACGCCCCCGATCCCGTACGCAACTATGGGCTGTACGAGACGAGTACGCCCCGACACACGCGACATGGAGGTCCGCCATCCGCCTCCTGCCGGACCGGGGCCCCAGCCCGTCGCCCGGCGGGCAGCAGCGCAGTCGTCGCGCGACCGATCAGCTCCGCCTCGACGGCGGTCGCGCCGAACGGTTCACCCCTGGTTCGACCCTGGCTCGCCCCGGAACGGCCCCTGACAACGGCACCGGGCGGCCGCCAGTGCACCTAGCCTGCTGAGGCAGCCCCGGCCGGGTTCGCACATTCATGAGCACGTCTCTCACTCCCCGTTCCGTCAGGAGGACGATTCATGCTGTCCAGAGGCAGGTCCGCGCTACGGCGCGTCGCCTTACGAAGCACGGCCGTGGTCGCGTGCGCCGCTTTCGCCGGCGGTGCCGGTTTCACTGCCGCACCCATCGTGACCGCGGCGCCCATGACCGCCGGCGCTCTGCAGTGGGCCCCGTGCGACGCTCCGGGCAACCCGGGCGCCGAGTGCGCCACCCTCACGGTGCCGGTCGACTGGGCCGATCCGGACGGGCCCACGCTCGGCCTGGCCGTGGCCCGCCGCCAGGCCACCGGTCCCGGCACGCGCGTCGGCTCGATGGTCTTCGGACCCGGGGGGCCGGGCGACTCCGGCGTGGAGCGGGTGGTGGCCGGAATCAGCCGGTTCAGTCCCGAGGTCCGCCGCAGGTTCGACATCGTCAGCTTCGACCCGCGTGGCGTGGGCCGAAGCAACCCGGTGACGTGCTCCGGCGATCTGCTCGCGCAGCGGCCGTCACCGCAGCTGGCGAGCCAAGCGGACTTCGACGCCACGGTGGCCTACAACAAACGGCTCCGGGCCGACTGCCGGGCACGCACCGGCCCGGTGTTCGACCACCTGGACACCCTCCAGACGGTCCGGGACCTGGACGCCTTGCGGGCCGCAATCGGCGAGGCCGAACTGACGTTCCACGGCAGCTCGTACGGCACGCTGCTCGGGGCGGAGTACGCCGAGACCTATCCGCACCGAGTACGGGCGATGGTCCTGGAGAGCGTGATGGACCACAGTGTTGCCACCACCCGCGAATTCCTGCGGTCGGAGGCGATAGCCGCACAGGACTCGTTCGACGAGTTCGCGAAATGGTGTGCCGGTGACTCGACCTGCGTACTGCACGACCGCGACGTCCGCACGGTCTGGCACGGCCTGCTGATCCGGGCCCGACAAGGCGAGTTGGAGGACCCCGCCAAGCCGGGAACCCGCCTCTCGTCAGCGGATCTGGTCAACAAGATCGCCTTTCGGAAGTTCTACACCGCCGACTACGCAGGCCTGGCGAAGGCCATCGCCGGAATGGCGTCGAGCGGCCCACTGCCCGCCTCGCCCACCTCGGTGTCGCCGCTTCCGCCGTCGACCCCTGTCTTCTGTACGGACTGGCGCCTCCCGGTGCACGACCACCGGCAGTACGCCTCACTCGTCGACACGATGAACAGGACCGCACCCGACCTGCCCTTCCTGCTGGCGATCCAGATGACAGCGGCGTGTCTGGGCGCGCCGACCGCCAACCCGCAGGGGCCACTGGCTGCACGCGGCGCCCCGCCGATTCTGGTGTCCAACGCCCTCCACGACCCCGCCACCGGCTACCCGTGGGCAGTCTCGGTGGCCCGACAGCTCGGCCGCAGCGGCGCGCTCCTCACGTACGAGGGCAGGGGCCACGGCAGCGTCACCCGCGGACCTTGTATGGAGGACGCCGTCGACGGCTACCTGACCGACCTGGCCATGCCACCACGTGGCACGAGGTGCCCGGCCGTGGCGTCCTGAGAGAGCCGGGTTCCGGGTTGGTTCACCCGCATGCCCGGCACCAGCGGAGCCGGGCACGTCCGGGGTCCGTGGAAAACCCATGCACGCCCAGCACCACGCCGTCCGCTGGAGGACCGGTCAGCACTTCCCGCGTCCTGTCTACCGACTACGCAACAACGCGCAGACGAAGTTCTCCTCCACGGTCCGCAGCCGCTCCAGCAGTTCCGGCTTGTTCAGCTTGTTGATCTGAGTGGTGAGGGAGACCGTCAGTGACCGCTTCCCGTCCGGGGTGGCTGCGATCAACTGTGTGTAGCCGGGGAAGTTGCCCGTGTGGCCGTACACCACGCCGCAGCGGGTGGTGTACCGGAAGATGGCCAGACCGGCTTTGTTCTCTCCGGGCCCCGCGGGTTCGGATGCGCCGTTCACCCAGTTCAGCTGCTGTCGGCGTGTCCGGTCGGAGATCAGCCTTCCGCCGGCGTAGCCGCGGATGAAGGCCGTCATGTCCTTCGGCGTAGAGATGATGCCGCCCGATGCCCACACGCCCGACGCACTCAGTGCCTCGCTGACGTCCTCGGGTGGGTTCGGCGGCGTGACGTCGTAGCCGTGCATGTACGGCTCGGGAATCCGGTAGCCCTGCGGCAGGGTCGTGCTGCGCAGATCCAACGGGCGGTACACGAGCTGGGCGAGCAGTTCTTCGTAGCGGCGGCCTGTCACCGCCTCCGACATCAGCGCCACGGCGATGTTGTCGGAGTTGGAGTAGGCGTACCGGGACCCCGGACGGAAGACCAACGGCTCGTCGGCCACGAAGTCGAGCAGTCGGCGGGAGTCGAAGCGGCGACGCGGGTTCTCGGCCAGCAGGGCCAGGAACTCCGGGTCCGCGGTGTAGTCCGGGAGTCCGCTGGTGTGGTTGAGAAGCTGCCGCAGCGTGACCCGGTGCCATGCGCGCGGTAGCCGGGGAAGCACCTTCCCGATGGTGTCGTTCAGGCGCAGCTGCCCGCGGTCGACGAGCTGAAGGGAGACCGCGCCGCTGTACGCCTTCGCCGTGCTGGCGATGCGCATGTGGTCGGTGACCTCGATGGGACGGTCGGTGCCGACCTCGGCAACGCCGGCCCGGAAGACCTCGGTGCGGGACCCGCGCTTGAGGACGGCAATCGCTCCGGGCGGTCCGCCGGGCGCTGTGGTGAGTTCCTGCAACTGCCGTCGCAGTGCGCGGCCGCCGTCGGCGGGAACCTCCGCGGCGGCTTGGGCCGGGGCGTGCACCAGCCCGGCCAGGCAGGCAGCGGCCAGCAGGGCGACAAGGGGGAGGCGGGCCTGCGGGGAGCTGGGAACTGGCACGGAAGGACTCCTGACGCGTGAGCGCTGTGGGACGTCCAGCTTCACCCGCCGGTCAGGAACCTGCGCGCGGCCTTGCTCCAACCAGCCGACAGCGGGACACGGGCGGCACAGAGACTCCCACCGGCATCTCTTCCTGAGGCCGTACCGAGCACGTGGTCCGCACTCGTGTCCGCCATTTGTCCGGGGACCGGGCGCTCGGTGCCGTCGGAGGTGTCCCCGGCCGGGGCGTGTGACGGCAAGGAGGGCTCAGCGGGTGTGCGCGTCCAAGGCGTCGATGATCTGGGCCCAGAGCTCGCGGGGACGGTCGTGTCCCATGTCGGGGAGCAGGAGGAGTTGCGCTCCCGGTATCAGGTCAGCCGTGCGCCTTCCGCCGCTCGGGTCGATCAGCGTGTCGTCCAGACCGTGGATCACCAAGGTCGGCATCCGAAGCTTGCGGAGGGCGTCGGCGCGTGAGCCGGCGAGAATCATTGCCCCGAGTTGCCGCCCGGTTCCGGCTGGGTAGTAGGCGCGGTCGTAGCTTTCGGCAGCCAGCTCGCGAAGCCGTGCGGGGTTGCCGTAACGCTTGGAGGCCCACGTCAGTTCTCTGTCCGCCGCTGCGACGTACCCCTCGCGATCGGTTGGCTTCGGGCTGGAGAGCACTGCTTGGGCCTCGGCACTGGACCGGCCGTAGTCGGGCTCGCCGGTCGAGGACATCATCGACGTCAGGGTCAGCACGCGCGCCGGCTGGTTGACGGCCATCGTCTGGGCGATCATGCCGCCCATCGAGGATCCGACCACATGAGCTCGTTCGATTCCGAGCGCGGTGAGCAGGCCGAGGCCGTCGTCGGCCATGTCCGTCAGTGTGTAGGGCACCATCGCGAGGGCGGACGCGATGTCTCCCGAGCTCACGGTGCTGATCAGTCGACCCGTGTCGACGGGGTGCTCGTCGAACTTGGTGGACAGCCCGCAGTCGCGGTTGTCGTACCGGATCACGTAGCGCCCGCGCGCTGCGAGTGCACGGCAGAAGTCCTCGTGCCAGGCGATCATCTGGGCACTGAAACCCATCACGAGCAGGACAGCCGGGTCAGCTGGATCACCGAAGGTCTCGTGCTGGATCGACACTCCGGGCGCGGCTTCAATCATCGGCATGCTGGGAGTGTCCCAGCATCGCCCGTCTGCGCGCACCCGGGTATCGGCGACGCTCGACCGGCACGTGCGACAGCGGCTGGTGCAGCCCGCCAGGCCCCTTTTTCGAGGCCCGCTGTGTCCTCGGGTGCTCCAGCAGAGCTGCCAAGGACTGGGCACTGGCGGGGAACCGTGCCCAGGCCACCCGACGTCCTTGCCGGGAACGGACCCGGAACGTACAGAAGGCTCGCCCCTTGCCCGGACAGCGCGACCGACAATGCCGCCGACGAGGACGATTACGAGCCCGCGACGCGGCGTCACCGTCACGACGTCCGGCGTCCTGTGGCGGCACCGGGGAACTCTGGCCGGTGCGACGCTACCCGTCGCCCGCCTCTCTGGACTGGCCTGGCTGCTGATGGCAGCCGCGATATTCGCGCTCGCCTGGCCCGCGGCTGTTGTGGGATCTCAAATACGTCGGTTGTCACCGAGCTCTGGTCAGTTGATGTCGAACTCGTTCCCCTCAGGGTCCTTCATTCCCACGGCGTAGTGGTCGATTCCTTCCTCGTCCATGACAACCGTGATGAGGGCGCCCAAGCCCGTCAAGCGGTCGGCTTCGGCGTCCACTCGCCTCTTCCGCGTCTCGATCGGATCTGTCCGGTCGCCGCTGGCATGGATGTCGATGTGCAGCCGGTTCTTCACGGCCTTCGCGTCCGGGACCACATGGAACCAGATGGCCGGTCCACCGCCCTGCGGATCGCTGATCCGGTCCGCGCCGCCGGTCAACGCTTCTTCGGGCAGCCCCAGGTCACGGTAGTAGTCGTCCCATGTGGCGAAACCGGATGGGGGCGGTGCGAGTTCATAGCCCAGTGCGGCGGCCCAGAAGTGGGCCTGGCGGTCGGGGTCGGCGCAGTCGATCACCAGCTGGTAGCGAACGGACATCGGAATTCCTTTCTCAGCCGCACAACTCGACCCGCCATCCTGCCAGTCGCGAGACGAGAGCCACGTGCCCATGGGCGGCGAAGCCGCCAAGGAGCAGGACCTGGGGCGGCGATGGGAGCCGGTGACACCTCCGATGATCGCTTCGGTCGTGGCGCGTCGGCGGACCTTGTAGTTTCTCTGCCTTTCACTCGATCAGGGGCAGCGCGCGAGTTGACGGCGAAAGAGCTGGACAGTGCGAAGGAGTAAGAGGTTGCTCGGATAGGCACGGTGGAGGACCTCGGTTGCGGAACGGACACAGGGCATAGCGATCATGGAGTTGCGACGCTCTGTGATCAATGGGGGGACCTGTGCCCGCGCTGCCCTCATGGCTGGCTGAACCACTCTGGGACCAAATTCACGGCGCTTTTGCCCGAGCGGCCGGTGTACCACCCAGACCATCAGCTCGGCTGCCATCGCCGGCGCATCAGCGACCGGGTCATCTTCGACAAGATGCTGCAACTGCTGCGCTTCGGCTGTTCATACGAGGCGATCGCCGACACAACCTGCTCGGCCACCACGATCCGCAGCCGCCGCGGCGAGTGGATACGACTGGGCGTCTTCCCCCGGCTCAAGCAGATCGCACTGGAGTCCTACGACCGGGTCGTCGGCCTCGTCCTCGACCGGATCGCCGTCGACGGAGCGATCACCAAGGCACCTGGAGGCGGGGAGGCCGCCGGACGCTCACCGGTCGACCGCGGCAGACAGGGACCGAAACGCTCGGGCATGACGGATGGATACGGCATTCCGCTGGGCCGTGTCCTGGCCGGTGCCAACCGCCACGACTCTCCGCTGCTCGCCCCGACCCTGGACCCTCTGGAGAGCCTCGGCCCGTTGCCCGACACCATCACGGTGCACCTGGACGCCGGCTACGACTCGGACGTCACTCGCGCTCTGCTCAGCGAACACGGTCTGCATGGACGCATCGCACACAAAGGGGAGAAGGCGCCTGTTCAGGCCAGTCGGCGTTGGCACGTCGAACGCACTCACGCGTGGCAGAACGCCTTTTGCCGTCTCGCCCGGTGCTACGAGCGTCGCGTCACTGTCATTGATGCCTTCTTCGACCTCGCCGGCACAATCATCACCGTGCGCAGCCTGATCCGGGGGCCCTGGACAACTCACCGCTGGGACGAACGCCCGAACCGCCGACCGTGATCCTTCGGCCCTGCTCCAGTCACTTCGTCAGATCGGCGGAGAGGAAGGGATCAAGGAGCGCGAACAAGGCGTCGGGGCGGTCGAGGGGGATGATGTGGCCGCAGTCCTGGAGATGGTGTCCGACCAGGTCATCGGCGATGGGACGGAGTTGGTGTTCGAGCCCGGTGCCGACGGGGTGAGAGCCGACGGCCATGGTGGGCATGGTGAGCCGAGCCGTCGCGGCGGCGTCCTGGATCTGCTGTGCGCTGGTGGGCAGGGCCCGGTAATAGGAGAACGCGCAGCGAAGGGCCTCGCTCCCGGTGTACGCGTGGACGAAGGCCGCGCGGATGTCGTCGGGTACTCCTCGCCCGAGCGTCCCCGAGTCGAGGAACCAGTCGATATACGAGGCCTCGTTGCCGGCCAGGACGGTCTCGGCGAGGCCGGGGACGGCGTGGAAGCCGAACCACCACGGGGCGCCGCCCGCGACGATGTGTTCGGCTCCGGACAGGCGGCCGAGTAGTGCTTCCATCACGACCAGGCGCCGGACGAGGCCGGGTCGGCGCAGCGCGAGCAGGACGGCGGGGGCGGTACCCGCGTCTATGCCGACCACCGCTGCCGAGGGCTCGCCGAGTGCGTCGAGCAGCCCTTCGGCGTCGGCGGCGAGGGTGCCGGCGTCGTAACCCTCGACGGCACGTGCACTGGCACCAAAGCCTCGCAGGTCCGGGGCGATGACCCGGTACCGCCCGGCCAGTTGCCCCATGATCCCGCTCCAGAGTTGCCAGGTGTGCGGGAAGCCGTGCAGCAGGAGTACCGCAGGTCCGTCCCCGGCGATTGCGACGTTGAGCTGGACGCCGTTCGTCGTTATGCGATGCAGTCGGTGTACGGCAGTGGCGGGCATGATGGCTCCTCCGGCTGGTTACCATTGGTGACCTCAGAACGATAGGTAACTGTCCGGCCGCTTCCTAGACGGCACTTTCAGGGAAGGTGGTGAGCCACAGGTGACCACTCGAGGAGCCCGGGCCGCCGGTCGTGGGGTACGCGGTGATCTTTTCGATCCCTGGTGCCCTACGCGGCAGTTGCTGGACCGCATCGGTACGAAGTGGACGTCCATGGCCGTCAAGACGCTCGCCGATGCCGCACCGGACGAGGTGCGTTTCGCGGAGTTGAGACGCCGGATGCCCGGCGTCTCGCAGAAGATGCTGTCCGTGACGCTGCGAAGCCTGACCCGCGACGGGCTGGTGTCGCGCCGGGTCGAACCGACCGTGCCGCCGCGGGTCTTCTACCGACTCACCGGACTCGGGCTGTCCCTGGAAACCGCGCTTGCGGGGCTGCGAACCTGGGCGGAGGAGCACATGACCGAGATCAACCGCGCCAACGAAGCCAACGACCAAGAGGTCGATGAGGGATAGGCAGGCCGGTTCCGCGTCCAGTACTGGTGGCTCGACTACTCGATGTAGTCGGCGTCCCCGCCCTGCTACCACGTAGGAGATGGAGGGGATGTCGTCGGCGCAGTGACTGGTGACGAAGGAGCTGGTGAAAGACGACGGGGAGATGATGCTCGACGACGGCATCTCCCGGTTCTGCCCGGAGCACTCCAAGATCCTTAAGTCGCCGTCGAGGGCACCTGTCCGCGGTGCCTCTAAGCCGGTCAGGTGTCTGGGTGGGCGTCCGTCTTCAAGGCCCACGCGCTGCCCGGACAGCCTGCCGGGAACGGCGGGAAGCGGTGGCCCTTCAACTCGGTGCTCCAGTGGTGGGCCCCACCGCAGCTTCTCGTGTACGTCGCCTCGCGGAACCCCGCAACTCAGGGGCCACCGACAGGAATGAAGAATTTTATTTCGAACAAACGTCGGCGCCACCGGATACTCTCCGCTGATCATCGCCGTCGGGGAGGGGCTGGGGCTATGGGTACGGGTAGGCGAAGACTGATTGCCGTCAGTGTGGCGGTGAGCGTTTGCATCGCGCTGCTGGGTGGATGCGGAGAACGGCGCGAGACGGCCACCCGGGACCGTCCGGACGAGCTGTCCGCGCTCGGCGGGCTCTCGCAGTTGTTGTCTTTCCGGTACGTGGCCGACTCCGGCGAGGACGACACGATGAACCAGGTACTGGAGATCAACAACGTCTCGTGGTCATCACTGGCCCCAGTCCTCACGTTTGAGGCGCTCGACAAGAATCGCCGCGTCCTGCACGACGTTGAGGTGAAAACGGTCTACGGCAGCGATCGGGGCGCCCTGGTGGTCCCGCAAGGGCAGTTCTACGACGTCCTGAGGTTTTCCGGCATCGGCCAGGAGGACGTCGTGGATGTCCGTGTGACCGTCGGGAGCGTGGCCATGACTCGTCTCCCGGCCTCCCAAGGGGAGTTCGAGGTGCCTACTCAGGCCGTGGACAGCCGCGGGCGGGACATGAGCCGGTTCGAACGCTTCGCTGGGGTCAAGCTGACCAACGACAACGACTTCCCGGTCACCGTGCGAGTCGTCTACATCGTGTGGGACCAGCCGGAGGAGGGCGACACCCAGCAGGCGGTCGAAGTAACACCGGTCGGTGGCCTGACCGTCGTGCCAGCCGGCAGCACCGAGACGGTCAAGGTGACGGGGGCAGCGAAGGCGGCAGTGGCACGCAGTTCCGACGGGCCGGCCGTCAGCATCAAGACGTTCTACTCGCAGTAGGCATACGCACGAGGTCCGGCCCGGCCGGTGGCGCACCGACCGGGCCCGAGGATCACGGCTGCTTGGCCTTCTCCTTCGCGGTGGCCTCAGTACCGTTGAACAGCACCTGGCCGTCGCTTGTCTCGGCGACGACTTGTTCTTCTTCTGCCAGGCGCAGGGCATCAGGCAATTCGACCGCCCTGTCATGGCGGTGGCGAGCAGCGGCGACGAGTGCCCGGGGACAGGAGCGGACAGGACCGCGGACCGCAGCGTTCGGTCCGCCAGTCACCGGAGGCAGAGTCGGCCACTCGCCACTTCACCTGATAGCTGGTCCCGACGCCAGCCTTGTTCCTACGCGCTACGAAGCCCGCCATGGCGGAGAGTCACGCTGACTGTTCCCACCGTGTCCCCGCGGTTATCGAGAATCGGCCAGGATCGAGGTCTCTCCGCAGCTCAGAATGCCTGCCAAGGAAACGACCGGAGCCCCCGTCAGACGACTCCGCGCACGGCACGTCGGGGTCAGTCGGTGATGTACCAGTTGTTCTTGAGGTACTCCAGCGTGTAGCTGCCGAGGTCGCTCTCCGAGAAGGAGGCGGAGGACCTGACCGCCTCGACCGGCATCTCGATCTTGGCGGGCGTACGCACGGCGATGCGCTGCGGATCGACCGTCGCCGTTTTCAGGGCCGCCTTCTGCGCGGGCGAGATCATCTGGAACACCGCGGCGTACGTCGACGTGCACCGACCGAGCCCCTGGTCCTCTGCCTTCTTCGCCGCGGGTCCAGCCACTTCGCAGACCGTGTCGATGTCCTCACGGCCCAGGGCGTGGAGGTACTGCTCGTACCGCTGGATCGCGCCCTCCTCCGTCCTGGGCACAGGCTGGTCGCCGGTCGGCTCGGCCGACGGCTTCTCGGTCCGAGCGGACGCGGAGGGAGTTGCCGACGGTTCATCGGACCGCGTGGACGCGGACGGTTGCGGAGGCTTCGCGCCCGTGTCCTCCTTCGCCTCATCCGGACCGCACGCGCACGCCACCAGCGCCACACAGGTCGATACCAGCACGCTCACCATCGTCCGCGCTCTCATTCGGTCCTCTCTACGCCAGCCGACAACACGTCAAGAAGTCACGCAGGATCGGGGGGAACGGTTCCAGAGGTGGTTCAGGCGCGGCTTCGTCCGGTTCATAGGGGACCCGAGCCGAGCGAATACCGTGCCGTCGGCCACGCCCTGACGCGCTCCGGCTCGGCATCGACCTCGGCAGCCACTGAGAAGGGGCCCTGCGCTGGATCAGGACGGGGTGGGGCTTCGCCTACCGGCCCGGCCTGTGGCGGAGGCGACCGGTCTCGCCGCCGGGGGCATGCGCCGCGGGCTGGAGACCGCGCCCCGCCGTGACCTGGTGCTGAAGCGGTTGCGTCCTCCCCGTCCGTGGACGAGGAGACGCTCGGGCGTCTGTTGCTTGAAGCCGTGGTCGACGCCCAGTCGACGGGACGGGTCGGACCGCCGGGTCCATGGGTGTGCGGGCCGGTGGATACGTGCGCCGTCGTGTGAAGCTAGGGTTCCGCGACAGCACCATCGTTAACCGGAACAAGGAGCAGACGTGAGCGAGCCGGCGTCCATCGCCCTGCAGCAGAAGATCGCCCAGGAACTACAGGTCTCTGAGACCTTCGAGGCCGAGCGGGAGATCGAACGCCGGGTAGCCTTCCTCGCCGAGCGGCTGACCTCGACCGGTCTGCGCTCCCTGGTCCTCGGTATCAGTGGCGGCGTCGACTCCACCACCACCGGTCGTCTGTGCCAGCTCGCCGTCGAGCGGGCCCGCGCCGCCGGGCACGAGGCGCGGTTCTACGCGATGCGACTGCCCTACGGGACCCAGGCCGACGAGCACGACGCGCAGCTCGCGCTGTCCTTCATCCGCCCCGACCAGGTGCTGACCGTGGACATCAAGCCCGCGAGCGACGCCGCGCTCGAGGCCTCGCTGGCCGCGGGCGTGAGTTTCCGCGACGCCCACCACCAGGACTTCGTGCACGGCAACATCAAGGCCCGGCAGCGCATGATCGCCCAGTACGCGGTGGCCGGTGCGCATGACGGGCTGGTCGTGGGCACCGACCACGCCGCCGAAGCCGTCTCCGGCTTCTTCACCAAGTTCGGCGACGGCGCCGCCGACCTGGTCCCGCTGACGGGCCTGACCAAACGCCGGGTGCGCGCCGTCGCGGACACGCTGGGTGCGCCCGCCGAGCTGGTGTGGAAGCTCCCGACGGCCGACCTGGAGACCCTCGACCCGGGCAAGGCCGACGAGGACGCGCTCGGGGTCACCTACGACGACATCGACGACTTCCTGGAGGGCAAGCCGGTGGACGTGCGGGCCTTCGAAACGATCACCAGCCGCTACCGCCTCACCGACCACAAGCGCCAGCTGCCCGTAGCCCCCTGACAAGGCTGCGCTCGTCCTGGGCAGCTCCCGTCCCCGGACCTGGCCGTCTGTCGGGCGGCTCACGTACGGGTGAGGATCCCTGTCAGGCCCTCGTGCGTGACAGGTGGCCGGGGAGGTCGGTGAGCCGTTCGATGCGGAGCACCGCCTCGTCCGCCACCGGCGACGGTCCACCGGTGATGAAGTCGACGCCGCGGTCCAGCCAGATGCCGGTGAGCCCGGCGAGGGCGGCCGCGTTCACGTCGCTTTCCAGCATGTCGCCCACGTTGACCGCCTGCGCGGGGTCCGTCCGCATCCACCGGCAGGCGGCCGCGTAGGCGACGGGCTTGGCCACACCGAGCTCGGTCGGAGTCAGGACGGCTTCGAAGTAGTCCAGGAGGCCGAAGCGGGCGAGCTTGGCGCGCTGCTGCCCGGGGTCCCCGTTGGTGAGAACGGCGAGTCGCGGCCCCTGGGGGGCCGTTTCAGGTTCTCCAGGCAGGGCTGGACATCGGGATAGCACCGCCAGGAGTCCTCGAACACGGTGAGGTAGCGCTCGGCGATCCAGGCGTCCAGACGGCCAGGACTTTCCGGAACCGGCTCGCCCAGCGCCGGCAGGAAGGAACGGATCCTGCGTCGGTGGTGCTCGGCGAAGGAGCACTGACCGGCCAGGTACTCCCCCATGTGGCGCCCCTCAAGCGTCCACCACAACGTCGCCAGGTCCTCCGGTGAGGCCGTGGCGTTCGGTGCGTCCTGGACGATCTGGCCAATCGCTTCCCACACAGCGCTCCGGTGGTCGACGAGGGTGCCGTCCAGATCGAAGAAGACCATATCCGCCATGGGATGATCATCTCGTGGCTCCTGCCCCTGACGCCAGAGGTCACAGCGCCCATCGCACCCCGTCTGGCGGACCAAGCCTCCTGAAGCGCTCGATCCATCGACGACGATGACCTGGCCGTAGGCGTTCCGGAACACCCTGAATGCCTCTGGAGGGACCTGCCGGCAGACGGGTTCCGTCTCAGGAATCACAGTCGGGTGATCGAACTGGGACACTTGATCGGTGATCCAAACTGCCCCCGCGATTCGCTTCCGGTTCGGACTGACTCCTTTGGAGATGGTCGGGCCGTGGGGCCGCGAGCATCCCGTGGTGCACTGGTTCGGGCTGACCGACGGCTGGTACTGCATCGACCTCGACGGCCATGAGGTGCTGCGCTACTCCGAGCGCACTGTCCAGGAACTGCGGAAGGACAGTGACGGCGGGCAACAACACCCGTATGTGGATTACTACGTTGCCCGCCTGTGGGAGGACTTGATCGCGCTCGTGTCTGAGGCGATGGAACCGGTGCCACCGGATCTGGTGAACGTCGCGGCTGACACCTCGCCGGACTGGACGTGGCTCGACACGCTGGAGGCCGATGCCGCATTGACCTGGCACAGCGCGGGCTATCTGTACACCGGCTATCTGCGAATCGCCCCGCACGTCCGCTGCTGGCGCACCGTTGTCGATGGGGACGACTGCGTGACCGTCGCCTGGGAGCATCGGGCTGACCCGGAGGGCGTTGTCGACTTCGCCGGCCCGCAGACGGGTCGGGCGACCACGCCGACGAGCGAGTTCCTCGCGGCGGCGGCTGAACTCGACCGGGCGCTGTTGGCCGCGATGGACCAACGCATAAGCGAGCTGGAAGAGTCGGGTCCGGTGCCCGGTGTCGAGTTGGACGTGGAACAGTTGCGCCGCGAGCACCGGGATCGGGCGACGTGGCTGCAGCGTGCACGGGACCACGAGCCGGGTACGGACTGGGACGCTGTCCGGATCGGTGTGCGCACGCTCCTGGCCTCTGGGACGGCAGCGCAGGACTGAGCGGGGTAGAGGCAAGCACTCGATGCCCCCAGGTAGGGCGCCCGTGGCCCTCCAGGAGCGGCCACTGCCTGGGGCGACGCCTTCGAGGGGACGTCGATCGAGATCCGATGTCGCCGTTGAGAAAGCAGCTCTCCTGAGCCAGGCGATTCACTCGAATATCGCCGGCTCGAACGGGGCTTCTCCATGGAAGGCGGCTCATGGGGGAACCAGGCGTGACTGACAAATCCACCGACCGCTTTCGCCATGGCCTTCGAAGGTCGTTGCCTGGGGCTACATGTTGGCCAGGAAGATCGCTGAATGAATACCGGCATTGGACTGGGCGAGCATGCCAGACCACGGGATCACGAAGGGCATTGAGGAGACCTCCGAGAAGTGTTTCCGTAGAGCTCGTTCCGCAATCGCCAATGGGGCCCCATGGGCCGGCCCGACCAGGACGTGCCGGTCGGCACATCCAGGTGGGCGAGGCATGCAATTGAATGCACGTCACACCTATTGAGGCTACGGCTTCAACGTCTGCAATTTCGGTATCGAAAGGCGCTGGAGCGTTTCCGAAGACATGATCAGCCGGCTCGCCGTACGGGTGGAACAGACCGCTCTGACGGGATTTCAGTCGTACTGACCCCGAGGTCACTTCGCGCGTACGAGAGGCCGCAGCCTGTCGGCATCCGCCGGCCGGCACGGACCCGACCGTGCACCGCGCCCGGTCCTGCGGGACAGGCGCCCGGGGTCCTCCCCTACCTCGCCCGGGCCCGTCCGGGCGGATTGGCCTGGACGAGCGCGGCGCCGAGCGGGGTGAGGGTGTGCAGCACCGTGTTGGCCGCCCGCCGACTGCAGATCAGCCCGGCGTCGCGCAGCGCGGAGGTGTGCTGAGTCGCCGCCGAAGCGGAGATTCCCACAGCTCGGGCGAGTTCACCGGTGGTCGCCCCCGCCGCGGCAACACGGAGGATCGCGGCCCGGCTGCGTCCGACGACTCCGGCCAGCGCCGAGACCGTCGTCGGTGCCAGGGGCTGTTCACAGCTCGGAGCCCCCTCCAGGACCGTATAGACGACGACCGGCGGCAACGCGGGATCGGCGATGGGGACGGGCGAGCCCCAACAGAAGTACGACGGCACGAGCAGCAGCCCACGGCCTGCCAGATGCAGATCCCGGTCACCACCGTACGCATCCACGTGCAGCACCGGCGGCTCCCAGCGCATGGCCGGGCGCAGGCTCTGGAGCAGTCCGTCGATACCACCGGTGAGCAGGGCACGGACCCGCAGGCACCGGTCGGCTTCCACGCTTGCCTGGATGCGCTCGGAATGGGGCGCGATGACGGCGTCGTAGTAGGCCTGCAGCACCTGCACCAGCTCTGTACGGGTGTCCCTCTCCGTGAGGCGTGGCGTCCACGCGGGAGCCCCGCTCCCCTGACCCAGTGCTTGCACTTCATGGAGGACTTGGGAGGCCGGCGTCGACATGATCGCGTCCGCGCCGGCATCCCACCCACCGCACCCCGCAACCGGAGTGAGGAAATCCGGGAAATACGCCGCCCGGGGAAAGAGCGGCAGCAGAATGTCGCGCAGCGCCTTTTCCATCCGCTGCTCGCGGAGGCGGCTCCGGGCGATGCGGTGCCATTCGGCATAGGCCCAGCGGCCACGGCGGGTCTGGAAGCGATGCAGGCTCGAGGCAATCTCCCAGAAGGGTTCCGCCGCGGCTGCGACACGCGTACGCGCAAGATCGACGTCGGTGAAATGGATGCGGAGCATACGGATCCCCCCGTTTGACGTGCATCTTTCACGTATGGCTACACATAATCGCTGCCGCCGATCGCAGCTGACAAGCTCATGGCGCACCGCAAGTGCAATCCAACTGCCGCAGTGTCAGCGGCCCATGACTGCAGTCCCCTCAAATCCCAACAAGGAGTTCCCTGTGCGCAAGTCTGTGAATGCACTGCTCGCGACCCTCATAGCCCTGGGCGGGAGCGGCCTGGTCACGCTCACCGCGGCCACCCCGGCTGCCGCGGCCAACCCGACGTGCAACTGGAGCGCCAAGTACTCCGGGGCCTGGGTGCCCGTCTATCGCAGCTCCAGCGGCAGCCTCAACGTCAGCTGCGCACTGACTCAGGGCAACTACAACAACGTCGCCGTGGGCACACTGCAGGAGACCCTCAACCTGTGTTACGGCGAGCACCTGGTGGTGGACCAGGACTTCGGGGGCGCGACCGACGCCGCGTTGCGCCGAGCACAGGCCAAGGCCGGCACCACCGCGGACGGCGACTACGGTCCGGCGACTCGGCAGGCCATCAAGCACAAGCCGACGAGCGGCACTACGTGCGTTCGCGTCCCCTAGGCAGCAGCCGGTACTCCAGCGAGCGCCCATCGCACCGGGGGCGAGCCCTTCGTCGCCGGTGCGGGCTCGGGCATCGCAGCTGCACCCATGGGCCCGGACCTGCCGACCGACAGATGGTCATGGCCGGTCCCACGCAGCCGAAGCGGCCGGAGCACGGTGGAACACCCCGCCGTCGGTCCGGTCGCTTCGGCGTGGTCCGCCGCCCTGGGCCGAAACGACGTGGTCAGGGGGCGGGAGTGCCGGTGAGTCTTCTTTCCCAGAACACTTCGTCGCGCCATGCGCCCTCTGCGTAGAAGTGGTCGTGGGCGATGCCCCAGGAACGGAATCCGTGCTTGCGCAGGATGGCCTGGGACGCGAGGTTCTCCAGTTGGGTGTGTGCCTCCAGCCGGTGCAGGTTCAGCTCGTCCTCGGCGATCCGCAGCGCGAGGCCGACGGCACGGCTCGTGTGGCCGAGGCCCTGGTGAAGAGTGGAGACCCAGTAGCCGAGGAACCCCTTCTGGAACGGGCCGCGCAGGATCGAGCTGATGCTGACCTGCCCGATGACGGTCTCTTCGGAGACCACGACGCCGGGCCACGCGAGTCCGTCGCCGTGGGCCGCCAGGAGGGATTCGATGGCCTCGGCCTGCCCGTCGGGGGTGTAGAACTCTGCGGGCCTCGCGGGCAGCCAGCGCGCATACGCCTGCCTGTCCCGGGTGTGCAGGTCGGCGAGTGCGGGGCCGTCGGAGGGCTCGATCAAGCGAATCAGTGTGGAGCTCATGGGTGTTCCACTGTCTTGTCGGCTGCGGTGGTCGACCGGTTGCGCGGGAGCCTTACGGATGCCGCGCTCCATGATCGGCTCAAGAATACGCCGCCGTCAGCCGGTTTCTTCGGCGACGCCCGCCGGTAGACGTGCTGGTGCGCCCGGCGTGCCCGGCGTGCCCGGCGTGCCCGGTGCGCCCTGCCACCCCCGCTCCCGGAGGCTTCAGCGCGAGGTCGTCCCTGAGGTGGTCGGTGCGAGTGCGGACTGGGGGTCGCACCGCATGGGAGTACGTGTGCCGTCCGTGCCCCGCAGCGTCACCGTCACCGTGCCATCGGTGCTTTCCGCGAACGCCACCGTGCAGACGAGCTGCCGCTCGGCGGGCCGGGTGAGCCCGTCGAGCGGGGCCTTCAGGATGACGTCCACCCCGTCCTGGGTCACCTCCGTCATCGCCGGGGTGCCTGGAGCGGGCAGCGATGCCTCGTTGACCATCCCCGCGAGCTTCTCCGCCTCGTTCGGGCCGCTCAGCAGTGCGGCAATGGTCTTCTCCGTGGGGGGCCGGGCGGCCTCCCCATTGCTGTCCTGGCCCATTTCGTCCCCGGTGAATTCGCTCTCGCCGACTGTCCGGGGAACGGGCATCAGCACAGAGCCGTGGGAGAAGAACAGAAGCATCCGGACCTGACGTGCGGGGAGCACATCGATGGTCGCGGCGTCGCCGGCGGCGATGACGTCCGTCTCCTGGATGCCGCAGGCTGCGAGCGGGAGCCAGGCCGCGAGCAATGCCGCCGTGCGCAGGCGCGCCCTCATCCCACTGGCCTCTCCGTGCCGTCGGTCGACGGATCCGCCGCCCTTGCCCGTTGTCCTGCCCCGTCGCTGCGGGTTCCGTCCATGCCGTTGCCTCGTTCGTGACCGGTGGACCCGCCGAGGGGGATCTCGACCGTGAAGACGGCGCCGCCGTCCGGTCCGTTCCCGGCGCGGACTGTGCCACCGTGCAGCCGGACGTTCTCCTGGGTGATCGCCAGGCCGAGACCGCTGCCGGCCGAACGGGTACGGGCCGCGTCGGCCTTGTAGAACCGGTCGAAGATGTGGGGCAGCACCTCCGGCCTGATGCCGGACCCGCTGTCGGCGACCTCGAGGACGAGCGTGCCCGCCCCGTCGGCGGCCGTCCGTGTGCTCAGGCGGACCGTTACCGGCTCCGACCCGTGCCGCAGCGCGTTGCCGACGAGGTTGGCGACGACGACGTCGAACCGGCGCGGGTCGAGACGGGCTCGGATCCCGTCCGGCAGTTCGGTGCGTACGCGGTCGTCCCAGCGCCGGTGCAGGAGCGTCCTGCCGATGGTCTCCGCGGCGTCGACCTCGTCGGTGTTCAGCTCGGCCGCGCGTGCGTCGAAGCGGGAGATCTCCATCAGGTCCTCCACGAGGACCGCCAGCTTTCCGGTCTCCGCGCTGATCAGCCGGACGGCCTGGGCCGTGTCCGGGTCGAGGCCGTCCGCGTCCTCGTCGAGCACCTCGGTGACGGCGAGCATCCCGGCGAGCGGGGTACGCAGTTCGTGCGAGACGTCGGAGGCGAACCGGCGGGCGCGGGCCTCCGCCTGTTGCAGTTCGTCGACGGACTTCTCGAGCTGCCCCGCCGACTCGTTGAACGTACGGGCCAAATCGGCCAGTTCGTCGCTGCCCGATACCTTGATCCGCGCGTCGAGCCGGCCGCTGCCCATGGAGCGGGCCGCCCTGCGCAGCTCGCGGACCGGGCGCAGCACACTGCGCGCGGCGATCAGCGCGGGGATCAGGGCGATGGCGAGGCCGGGCAGGGCGCCGTCACGCGCGGCGGTGACCAAGGCGTCGACATTGTCCTGCTCCTCGCTCATCTGCATGACGGCGAACATGACCAGCCCGGTCGGCACGGTGCCGCCCCCGCCGGTCCTCGTCAGGACCGGCACTCCGATCGTGAGGTAGGGGACACCGTCCTTCACGACCCTCTCGAAGCTGCCGTGCGAGGTCGTCAGGGTGGTGCGGCGCAGCTCGGGCGTGATGACGGAGGAGGTGGGTCTGGTGCTCGACGAGACACGCAGCGAGCCGTACTCGGCGAAGACGATCCACGGGTGCGGCTTCGCCTTGCTCGCGAGGACGAACAGCAGCTCGCGCAGTACCACCGGATCGACGGGAAGTGAGGGTGCGAGCGTCTCCACCTGTTCGCGGAAGGACACGACCGCGGTGTCCTGGGCGCTGACGAGGACGGCGCTGCGCGCCTCGCGGTAGGTGAGTGCCGCGGTCGTCCCCGCGCTGACGGCGGCCACGAGCAGGAACGCGAGGACGAGGCGTGTGCGCAGCCCGAACGTGGCGATCCGGCGCATGCGACGCGTGCGGCCGGTGTTCACAGGGGTCCGAAGCGGTAGCCGAAGCCCCGCAGGGTCTGTATGTAGCGCGGGCTGCCGGGGGTGTCCTCGATCTTGTTGCGCAGCCTGCGGACGCAGGCGTCGACGAGGCGGGCGTCGCCGTGGTAGCTGTGCTCCCAGACGTGTTCGAGGAGTTGCTGCCGGCTGAACACCTGCTCCGGCGCGGCCGTCAGATGGAGAAGCAGCTTCATCTCGGAGGGCGCCAGGGCGATGCGTTCGCCGGACTTGGCGACGGTGAGGCCGGCGCGGTCGACGGCGAGGTCTCCGTGGAACTCGACGGCGGGACGGCCGATGTCCGGGGCCTCCATCCTGCGCAGCACTGCGCGGATGCGGGCCTCGATCACTTCGGTGCGGGCCGGTTTGACGATGTAGTCGTCGGCGCCGGCCTCGAGGCCGATGACGACGTCGAAGTCGTCGCCGCGGGCGGTGAGCATGATGATGGGCAGCTGGCTGTCCTCCCGCACGAGGCGGCAGACCTGCACACCGTTCATTCCGGGCAGCATCAGGTCCAGCAGGAGCAGGTCGGGCCGGAACTCGCGGAGTGCGGCCAGTCCGGCCTCCCCGGTGGCGGCCGTGCGGACCTCGTGGCCGCGGCGGCGCAGTCCCAGCTCGACTCCTTCGCGTACGGAGGGGTCGTCTTCGATCAGGAGCACGCGGGGCATGTGCGGGGCGTCCCTGGGGGTCGTGGTGAATGGGTCAGGAGGGTTCACGCTCTCGGAGCGCTTCACGGTTCCGGGTCTCATTGCCGTCGGCGGAGCCGGGCGACCGCGCCGGTGACGAGGGAGTCGACCTCGGCGAGGCGTAGGGGGCGGGCGAGAAGGACGAACACCGCTGCGACGGTGAGCGCGCCGGCTCCGGCGGCGACGGCGGGTCCGGCGGGGGCCGTCAGCCGGGCGGCGCCGAGGCCGAGGAGGGTGGCGGGCACGGCGGCGGCGAGCATCCCGGCCTGGGCGACGACGGTGGCGGAGCGCCACAGCCGTGGCCGGAGCAGGGCGGTGCCGGGTACCTTGCCGGGTGTCAGGCGGCGGTGCAGCACCAGTGCGGTCAGGGCCCAGCCGGCGAACAGCGCAAGCGAGTAGCCGCCTGCCATGCCGGTGACCGCCCAGCGCGCCGGCAGGAGTTGGTACGCCGCCCACGACAGCCCCGCGTTGATGCCCGCGATCATCAGGTTCAGCAGGAACGGGGTACGCGTGTCGGACAGGGCGTAGAACGAGCGGGAGAGCACGTACTGGCCGGAGAAGGCGACCAGTCCGGGGGCGAAGGCCATCAGGATCCCGGCGAGCACGGCGATGTCCTCCGGTCCTGTTCTGCCGTGCTGGAAGACCAGCGCCGTCGCGGGGTGTGCCAGGGCGAGCAACGCGCACGCGGCGGGCACTATCAGGGCTCCGCTCGTGCGCAGCGCGTATCCGGCGTCCCGCCGGACCGCCGCCGTGTCGCCGTCGGCCGCCGACCGGCTCATCCGCGGCATCAGCGCCGTCACCAGGGAGACCGTGACGATGCCGTGCGGCACCATCCACAGCGTGTACGCGTTGTTGTACGCGCTGAACCCCGCGCCCTCGATGTGCTCGGAGGCCGCGCGGGCACCGGCGGACGTGGCGAGCCGGGTGGTGACCCAGTACGCGGCCTGGTTGCTGAGCACCAGCAGCACGAGCCAGCCCGCGGACCGCAGTGGCCGGGTCAGGCCGCTGCCCCGCCAGTCGAACCGGGGCCGGAACCGGAACCCGGTGGCCCGCAGCGACGGCAGCAGGGCGAGTGCCTGGACGACGATGCCGGCCGTGGTGCCCCACCCGAGGAGGGAACGCTCCCCCGGGGTCAGCTCCCCGCCCGCACCGGTCGCCAGGTACAGGCCGAACACGGCGATGACCACGACGTTGTTGAGGACCGGCGTCCACATCATGGCGCCGAAACGGCCGCGCGCGTTGAGTACCTGCCCGAGCAGGGTGAACAGGCCGAGGAAGAAGATCTGCGGCAGGCAGTACCGGGCCAGCGCGACCGTCATCGTGTGCTGGTCCGGCGGGTAGTCCGAGTAGAACCCGACGATCGCCGGCGCCGCCCACACAGCCGCACCTGTGAGGAGGAGCAGGGCCAGTACGCACAGGGTGAGCAGCCGGTCGGTGTAGGCCGCGCCCCCGTCCGCGTGCTCCTTCGCCGCCCTGACCAGCTCCGGCAGGAAGACGGCGTTGAGGGCGCCCCCGAGCAGCAGGATGTAGACGATGGTGGGGACCGAGTTGCCCACCGCGTACCCGTCGGCGACGATCCCGAGGCCGAGTGCCGCGGCGACGACCGCGGACCGCAGGAATCCGGTGGCGCGTGAGACGACCGACCCGGCCGCCATGATCGCGCCGCTGCGCAGCGCGGACGGCTGCTTCGCCGTCGGCTCGGCTGTGGCTGTGGTACTCATCGTCGCGCCAGATAGGTCTGGAACGCGCGGTACAGCGCGTGATTGGCCGTGCCGTCCAACGGTCTCTCCCACTCCCCCAGGGTTTCGACGACCTCGCCCCCGGTGCCGAGCTTCCAGCGCAGCAGCCCGTACGGACGGTCGTCGGGGTCGAGGGTGGAGGGTACCCCGCGCATGTCGTAGACGTCGGCGCCGAGTGCCTGGGCGTCCAGCAGCATGCGCCACTGCAGGAGGTTGGAGGGCCGGACCTCACGGCGGTGGTCGGCGGAGGCGCCGGTCTGGTACCAGATCCGGCGGCCGAAGCGGATCATGGTGTGGGCAGCGAGTACCTCACCCTCGTGACGGGCGAGGTAGAGCTGCATGCGGCCCGGTTCCTCCGCGTTGAGGGCCGCGTACTGACGCTCGTAGTACTCCAGGGAGCGGCCGAGGCGGAAGCCGTCGCGTTCCTCGGTGATGCGCAGCAGCCGGTAGAACTCGGGCAGGTCCGCCGCGCTGCCGACGACCACCTCGACGCCCGACTTCTGCGCCCGGCGGACGTTGCGCCTCCACTCCTGGTTGAGCCCAGCCCACAGGTCGTCCGCCGTGCGCCCGGTGAGCGGTATCCGGAAGACGTGGCGCGGCTGCGCGTCCTCGTCGTCCTCGCCGCCGCACCGCTTCCAGCCCCGGGCCCGGAGCCGTTCCGCGACGGCTGTGCCCAGCGGATCCACCTCGCTCGCGAGGACGTCGGAGAGCCTGCGGCCGGGCCCGGTACCCGATTTGAGCCGTGCTCCGTCCCAGCGGCGGTACGCCGGCGAGGGGCCGATCCGTACGGCGAACACTCCGGACGCGCGCAGGTGTCTCAGCAGAGGGTCGAGCCAGCCGTCGATGCCCGGGTCGGCCCAGTCGGCGACCGGTCCTTCGGGCAGGTAGGCGAAGTACTTCCGGGTTCCGGGGAGTTGACGCAACAGGACGAGCGCGACGCCGGTCAGCCGGCCGGCCGCCGGGTCCGGCCCCCAGCCGACCAGCTGGGAACGCCAGCCGTCCTTGACCTGGGCCCACGAGGGGCACTGCAGGAACCCCGCGCCCAGGTCGGAGCCCGCGCCGGAGCGCAGGAACGAGCGGTACTTCTCGGCGGTGATGAGCCCCAGCGGGGTTTCCGGGCCGCGGGCAGCCGTCACGAGCAGTGCTGACACGGTGTGAGCCTCTCTGTGGGAATGCACAGGATGCTCACAGCCGTCCGTGACCGCTCCGCGCGGCGAATGTGACCGGACGATGACCGTTGTCCTGCAGTCGCCGTCACATGGCCGCAGCACCGCTCACCTGGGGTTTCCTGGTTCTACTGTCTCGGTATCCACATCCGAACCACCATGAACGGAGACTCCGTTGAGCCGTATATCTGTGCGCACCGCGGCGGTCGCGGTACTGCTGGCCCCGCTCGCTGCCTGCTCCTCCGGAACGGGCTCCGGCTCCGCTGCGGAGGACGCCAAGGGCGGCGGCACGAGCGCCGCGGAGGACCGCCCCGCGACGGTGACCGTGACGCCGAAGGGCAACGGCGTACAGGCCGGCGGCACGGTCAGGGTGACCGCGGCGGGTGGCACGCTCATCTCGGTCGGCGTCACGGACGACGAGGGGCGCGCGCTCGCCGGCAAGGTCGCCGCCGACGGGGCGACGTGGGTCTCGCTGCGCAAGGCGGCCCCCGGCACCTCCTACACGGTCACCGCCACGACGACCACGAAGGCCGGGACGAAGAGCACCGTCACATCCGTGTTCGCCACGGCCGAGGCCGACAAGGTCAACAAGGTCGACTGGCGGCCGGGCACGAAGTCGGTCGTCGGCATCGCCCAGCCGATCTCGCTTGTGTTCGACAACCCGGTCACCGACAAGGCGGCCGTCGAGCGGCAGTTGAAGCTGACCACGTCGAATCCCACCGAGGGCTCCTGGTCCTGGCTGGAGGACTGGTCCGGCCGTGACCGGATCGACTGGCGGCCCAAGGAGTACTGGCAGCCCGGCACGAAGGTCACGCTGAGCGCCGAGCTGAACGGCACGGACTCCGGTGACGGCGGCTGGTTCGTCCGCGACTACTCGACCGGCTTCACCGTCGGCGCGGGCCAGATAGTCAAGGTCGACCTCGACCGCAAGCAGCTCACCCTGGAACGGAACGGGCAGGCGGTGCGCAGCATCCCCGTCTCCGGAGGTACCCCCGGCGGCGACAGACGCTCCTGGCGCGGGACTGCCGTCCTGATGGCCAAGGAGGGCACGATCAACATGAACTCCGAGACCGTCGGCCTCGGCGACGCCTACGACAAGATGGTCGACCGCTCCATGCGGCTGACCTGGTCCGGCATGTACGCGCACGCGGCGCCGTGGAACGACAGGTGGTTCGGCAACGCGAACAAGAGCTCCGGCTGTATCGGCATGAGCGACACGAACGCCGCCTGGCTCTACGCCCAGGTCCGGCCCGGCGACCCGTTCGAGATCACCGGCAAGGACACCAAGGGCGTCGTCGCCCCGGGTAACGGCTTCGGCGACTGGAACGTGCCGTGGGCCGAGTGGCAGGCGAAGAGCGCGCTGCGCTGACACCGGTGATCTCCCTGGCGCTCACAGGTCCCATACGACGGGCAGCCCGGCCTCCGCTCCTTGGGCCGAGTAGTCGTGCACGACGTCGAGGAGTCCGGCCATCCGCGCCTGCCAGGCGATGTTGACCGGCAGCTTCTCCAGCGAGGCCAGCAGAGCGGCGTAGTCCTCGCACTCCAGGAGGTGGAAGAGGTCGGTGCCGCTGCGCCAGATCGTCCAGGAGGTGGCACCGCCGGAGCGGATCGCCGCCGTCAGTTCCTCGGGGACTTCGCGGTGCGCCGCGTCGTACTCCTCGATCCGGTCGGCGCGGACCTTGGTGTGCAGCGCGATCCTCATGACGGCTCCTCGGTCGTACGGGCGTCGGCGTCCGCGTCTGCCCGGTTCTCGCACTCCGCCACGGGTGCCGGGACGTGCTCCGGCAGCAGGCCGTCGGCCCGCAGTTCGGCCCAGAGCGCGTCGGGGACGGTCCGGGCCAGCATGTCGGCGGCGTCGTGGACCTCGTGCGCCGAGCGGGTACCGACGAGGATGCCGGCCACCGCCGGATGCCCGAAAGGGAAGCGCAGGGCGGCGGCGCGCAGGGGAACGCCGTGCCGGTCCGCGACGGCCTTCATGCGCAGCGCGCGGTCCAGGACCTCCGGAGATGCGGCCGCGTAGTCGAAGGTGGCACCCGGTCTCGGGTCTGCGAGCAGCCCCGAGTTGAAGACTCCGCCGACGACGACACTCTTGTTACGCGCGTGGGCCTCCGGGAGGAGCTCGTCGAGGCCGCCCTGGTCCAGGAGGGTGTAGCGGCCGGCACACAGCACCACGTCGACGTCGGTGTCGCGGACGAATCGGGTCAGCATCTCCGCCTGGTTCATGCCCGCACCGATCGCGCCGACCACTCCTTCGGTGCGCAGCCGCTCCAGCGCCGGATAGGCCTCCTTGAAGGCCTGCTCCTCGTGGTCGTCCGGATCATGGAGGTACACGACGTCGATCCGGTCGAGGCCGAGCCGCTCCAGGCTCGCCTCGATGCTGCGTCGTACGCCGTCGGCGCTGAAGTCCCAGACACGTCGATGGGTGGCGGGCACGGCGAAACCGTTGGCGAGGTCGTCGCCCGCCGCCGCCGTCCGCTCCAGGCGGCGGCCCACCTTGGTCGAGACGACGTACTCGTCGCGTGGCCTGATGCTCAGTGCCGCGCCGAGCCGGTGTTCGGACAGGCCGAGGCCGTAGTGCGGGGCGGTGTCGAAGTAGCGGATGCCGGTGTCCCAGGCGGCGTCGACGGCAGCCGTCGCCCGGACGTCGTCCACCGCTGTGAAGAGGTTGCCGATCGCCGCTGCCCCGAAGGCCAGTTCGGTGACGGCGATATCGCTCGTGCCGAGCGTGCTGCCTCGCATGTGCGGGCCGCCTCTCAGTTCTGGACCGGTCGAAGGCGCAGGCCCTGCATGCCCCCGTCGACGGCGAGCGAGGTTCCGGTGACGGATCCGGCGGCCGGGCTCGCCAGGTACACGATCGCGGCAGCCACTTCATCGGCCGTCACCAGGCGGCCCATGGGCTGGCGGGCGTCGAGCGCCGCCCGCTCGGCCACCGGGTCGTCGGCGGCGTCCAGGAGCCGGCCGACCCAGGGGGTGTCGGCGGTGCCCGGATTCACGCAGTTGACCCGTATCCCTTCGCGCACGTGATCGGCGGCCATGGCGAGGGTCAGGGAGAGGACCGCACCCTTGCTCGCGCTGTACAGGGCGCGCTGCGGCAGTCCGGCGGTGGCGGCGATCGAGCAGGTGTTGACGATCGCGGCCTCCGACGAGGCCCGCAGATACGGCAGGGCCGCGCGGGTGGTGCGGACGATCCCGAGCACGTTGACGTCCAGTACGCGGTGCCACTGCGCGTCGTCGTTGTCCTCGACGGTGCCGGCGGCGCCGATGCCGGCGTTGTTGACCAGGATGTCGATCCCGCCGAGATCCTCGGCGGCGGCCGCGACGGCGGTGCGTACCGCGGTGTCGTCGCCGACGTCCGCAAGGTAGCCGCGCAACGGCTTGTCGAGGGCGTCGGGGGCGAGGTCGAGCACGGCCACGCGGGCCCCGCGCTCGGCGAGCAGCCTGGCGGTTGCCAGACCGATGCCCGACGCTCCTCCGGTGACGACGGCCTTGAGCCCGATCAGCTCACTCATGCCAGGACCTCCTTCTGCACTGTATTGGGTACGGCGTTGTGTGCGGCCTGCCCGGCACCGGCTGCCGCTCGGTCGGCGGCCCAGAAGCGGCCGTCCGGGTAGCTGAACTCAGCGATCGAGTCGGTGTGCATCTCGGCCGAGAAGCCCGGGACGTCGGGAGCCCGGTAGTGCCCTTCGCGTATCTGCACGGGGGCGAGGAAGTGCTCGTGCAGATGGTCGACGAACTCGATGACCCGGTTCTCGGTCGAGCCGGACAGGGCCACGTAGTCGAACATCGACAGGTGCTGGACGAGTTCGCACAGGCCCACGCCGCCCGCGTGCGGGCAGACCGGCACGCCGAACTTCGCGGCGAGCAGCAGGATCGCAAGGTTCTCGTTGACACCGCCGACGCGTGCGGCGTCGATCTGCAGGACGTCGATGGCGCCGGCCTGGAGGAGCTGCTTGAAGATGATGCGGTTCTGGACGTGCTCGCCGGTGGCGACCTTGACGGGTGCCACGGCCTTGCGTATCGACGCATGGCCGAGCACGTCGTCGGGGCTGGTGGGTTCCTCGATCCAGTACGGGTCGAACTCGGTGAGCGCCCTGGTCCACTCGATCGCCTCGCCGACGTTCCAGCGCTGGTTGGCGTCGATGGCGATGCGGATGTCGGGACCGACGGCGGCGCGGGCCGCGCGGCAGCGGCGGACGTCGTCCGCCAGATCCGCGCCGACCTTCAGTTTGATCTGGGTGAAGCCGTCGGCGACGGCCTGCTGCGCGAGCCGCGTGAGCTTCTCGTCGGAGTAGCCGAGCCAGCCCGGCGAGGTGGTGTAGCCGGGGTATCCGCGTTCGAGCAGATCGCTCTCGCGGCCGGCGGCTCCCTCGCGGCCGCGGCGCAGCAGCGTCAGCGCGTCCTCGGGGGTCAGCGCGTCGACGATGTAGCGGAAGTCGACCTGGGAGACGAGCCATTCGGGCTCGGCGTCCGCCAGGAACCTCCACAGCGGCTTGCTCGCACGCTTGGCCGCCAGGTCCCAGACCGCGTTGACGACGGCGCCTATGGCCATGTGCATCACACCCTTCTCGGGGCCGAGCCAGCGCAGCTGGCTGTCCCCGATCAGGTCGCGGTTCAGGGATCCCGGATCGGCGCACAGTGCGTCGGCCGACCGGCCGACGATGTGCGGGCGCAGCGCGTCGATCGCGGCTACCTGGACATCGTTGCCGCGCCCGATGGTGAAGGTGAAAGCGTGGCCCTCCTGGCCGTCGCCCGCATCGGTGCGGAGCACCACATAGGCGGCGGAGTAGTCGGGGTCCGGGTTCATGGCGTCCGAGCCGTCCAGTTCCCGGGAGGTGGGGAAGCGGATGTCGTACGTGTCGACTGCGGTGATTCTTGGGGCAGTTGAGGTCACGTTCGGGCCTCTCAGGCTTGTGCGAAGGTCTGGCGCTGGCTGCCGAGGCCGTCGATGTCGAGCTCGACGGTGTCGCCGGGGCGCAGGTACGGGTTGCCGGGCAGCCCGAGGGCGACGCCCGCGGGGGTTCCGGTGTTGATGACGTCTCCCGGCTCGAGCACCATGTAGTTGCTCAGGTACGCGACGAGGTAGGCGACCTGGAAGATCATGTCGCGGGTGCTGCCGCGCTGGCGCTTCACCCCGTTGACGGTCAGCCTCAGGGCCAGATTCTGCGGGTCGTCGATCTCGTCGGCGGTGACGAGCCAGGGGCCGAGCGGGTTGAAGGTCTCGCAGGACTTCCCGAGGTCCCACTGCGGGGAGTAGTCGAGCTGGAACTCGCGCTCGGAGACGTCGTGGCTGACGGCGTACCCGGCGATGTGACCGAGTGCCTGCTGCGGGCTCTCCAGGTAGCGGGCCCGCGTGCCGATGACGACGCCGAGCTCGACCTCCCAGTCGGTCCTCGACGAGCCGCGCGGTATGAGCACCTCGTCGTACGGACCGATGACGGTGCCGGGGTCCTTCATGAAGACGACGGGCCGTCCGGGAATCTGCGCACCTGTTTCGGCTGCGTGATCGCGGTAGTTGAGGCCGACGCAGACGACCTTGCCCGGACGGGCGACAGGCGCTCCGATGCGTACGCCCTCGGCGTCCAGTGCGGGCAGCCCGCCGGACGCGAGTGCCGCGCGGGCACGGCCGATGCCGTTCGAGGCGAAGAAGGCACCGTCGATGTCCGGGGTGACGGAGGACAGGTCGAGCACCCGGCCGTCGTCGGTGCGGACGGCCGGGCGCTCTTCACCGGGAGCACCGAGACGCAGCAGTTTCACGTGTTTGTCCTTGCGATCTGGGCAGGTTGCGGGTCCACAGCGAACGAGAAGAATATTCATCGGATCTTTCTTCCCAGTCAAGCCCCAAAACGGGCCGGCCGACCGCCGGGATCCCGAGAATGACCCGATCACAGCCTCGGATCCGCCCCTCAGAACCCCACTAACCCACGCACTCCGCCCGCCGTTTGAGCGGAAGCGCCGGTGCTCGACAGCCATCGGACGTCTCTCCGTTTCCCTCCACGGCCACTGCCTGGGCAACGGTCCCGTAGGGTGAAAACCAACCACCAGTGGTGACTACACCCCACGCGCGGAACCCGGCTCCCTGCCTAGCGTGAGCACATGCCGATGCAGCCCTGGTTCTCCGATGCCAAGTTGGGCATCTTCATCCACTACGGGATCTACGCCGTCGACGGCGTTCCCGAGTCCTGGTCCTTCTACTCGGGCAAGATCCCCCACGAGCGGTACATGAAGCAGCTCGACGGCTTCACCGCCTCGAACTACGACCCGAAGGCATGGGCCGAGGTGTTCGCGAAGGCCGGAGCGAAGTACGCGGTGCTCACCGCCCGGCACCACGACGGGGTGGCTCTGTGGGACACCGGGCAGGGCGATCTGAACGTCGTGGAACACACCCCGGCCGGCCGTGACCTGATCTCCGGTTACGCGGAGGCCCTGCGGGAGCAGGGCCTCAAGGTGGGCCTGTACTACTCCCACTCGGACTGGAACCACCCCGACTACGCGAGCGTGGTGCACCCCGACCCGCCCAACGACGACGTGCGCACCAACCGCTATGTGACGCCGAAGGACGGTGTCGAGGACCCCGAGGCCTGGGCACGCTACCTCTCGTACCGCAACGCCCAGGTCGGCGAGCTCGTCGAGCGCTTCCGCCCCGACCTGCTGTGGTTCGACGGCGAGTGGGAGCGCAGCGAGGACCAGTGGAGGATGCGGGAGCTCTCCGAGGAGATCCTCGCGGGCAACCCCGACACCGTCCTCAACGCGCGCATGCTGTGCTACGGCGACTACGCCACACCCGAGCAGGGTGTTCCGCTCCGGGCCCCCGACGGGCCGTGGGAGCTGTGCCTGACGGTCAACGACTCCTGGGGCTACCAGCACCAGGACGACAACCAGAAGTCGGTCGGCCAGCTGGTGCGCTACTTCGCGGAGACCATCGGCATGGGCGGCAATCTGCTGCTCGACGTGGGCCCGCAGGAGGACGGCACCATCCCGGCCGCCCAGGTCGAGCGTCTCGAGGGCCTCGGTGGCTGGATCGACAAGCACCGCAGTGCCGTGTACGCAACGGTGGCCGGCCTGCCCGCCGGTCACCACTACGGTCCGAGCACCCTGTCCGCCGACCGCCGCACCCTGTATCTGGTCTGCTTCGACGCCCCGCGCGAAACCGTCGGACTGCGCGGTCTGCGGACGCCGGTCAAGCGCGTGAGCGTGGTCGGTACGGGAACGGAGCTGCCCCACCAGGTCATCGGCGGTCTCGGCGAAGTGCCCGGCGTCACCTGGATCGACGCCCCGGTGAGCGCCGATGTCGACGCGTACGCGACCGTTCTCGCCGTGGAACTCGACGGTGAACTGGACCTCTACCGGGGCGCGGGCCGCGACTGAGGTCAGCCGCTGCCGGCGCGGATCGCGCGCGGGGACGCGCCCAGTTCGCGCCGGCATGCCTTGTTGAAGGCCTGCAGATCGCCGATACCGACCAGGACCGCCACGGCGGGGATCGACAGCGTCGACTCCCGGAGCAGATGCCGGGCCCGTTCCATCCTGCGCCTGCGGATGTACGCCACCACCGTGCCGCCGGTTTCGGCCCGGAACAGCCGGATGAGGTGGTTGTGCGAGATCCCGGCAGCCGCGGCCACCTCGGGCACGGTCAGGGGTCCCGCCAGATGGGACTCGATGTGGGCAACGGCCGCGGCCGCCGCGGTGTGCCCCCGCTCCTCCACTCCGCCCGCGGGCGCCGCCAGACCGGCGACCCGCCACAGCGCGGCCCACACCTCGGCCGCCGCCCGGGCGGGGTTGCGCGGAGCCACCGCGACGGCCTGTTGCAGCAGGTCGGTGAGGATGAGCGTCTCGGCGCCGGCGTCCTGCATCACCGGAACGGTCAACGGGTTGCCGGACTGCGGGAGTTCGAAGTGCACGTAGAGGTGCTCGGACCGCCCGCCGTAGCGGAACTCCACGACTGCCCCGGGCGGCACCAGGCTCACCCTGCCGGGCCGGATGGCATGAGCCACACCGTCGACGGTCAGTTCGGCGGCGTACCGGTACAGGTGCAGCTGCCACAGGTCCGGAAGCCGGAAGACGTCCCGCAGGCCGGTGGTCCCGTGCACCCCGACGCCCAGGTTCGCCACCCGGGGCGGCAGGTCCAGGCAGAACTGGACGTGGGAGCCGTTCGGCTCGGTCGTACTCACCATGAAAATCTACCAGTGACGACGGGGCGACACGGTGAGCGCCGACGACTCGGCCGCATCGGTCCGTCCTGTCATCGCCCGGCCGTCCCGGGCCGGGCGACGATCCACGGGCTCCGCCCTCGCAAGGGGAGGGCCCGTGGATCAGTGCTCGTACGTCGCCGCTGGTGGTGCCGGAACGTGCGGGTCATGCCTCATTTCACTTGACGATCACCGCCCAGCGCGTGTCGCTGAGGCCTGTGCGGATGTGGAGCAGTGCGGTGCCTGCCGTCTGCGTCGCGGCGATCGTCATCGGGAGGGTGGTGTTCCAGGTGGCGCCCGGCGCCAGGGACGGCACGTTCCAGTACTGCCAGCTGCCGGAGAAGCCCGTGGTCCCGGTGAAGCTCTGCATCTGGGTGGCGGCCGTGGTGGTGGTCGACGTGTTGGTGATCGTGACCGGGATGCTGGTGGTGGTGCCGCGATTCACGATGCAGTTGCCGCTCGGCATCGTCGCCGAAGCCCTCAACGGGCCGCTGCTGCTGGTCCCGGTGATGACGCCCATCTCGTACGAGTGCTGCGATATCCAGGCGCAGGCGTTGGCGTCCCGGATGCTCGGCTCCCAGACGACGACGCCGTCCGTCTTGGCCTTCACCGCGGCGAACATGTGCGCCCAGGTGGTGCCCGGCACGAAGGTCTCGGAGGGGAAGGCGGTCGGGCTGACGTACGGGTAGATGGGGTGGCTCGGCGCCATGGCACGGTCACGGGCGACGGAGGCGTCCAGGTTGCTGTCCCAACTGGCCAGCGACTGGCCGTCGTTGAAATAGGCGCGTGGTGCGAAGCAGTTGAGCAGATTGTCCGTGTGCAGCTGCTTGATCAGGGCCTGGTTCTGGGTCAGCCAGTCGTAGCCGTAGTGGCAGATCGGCGCCTGAGGTGCGGCGTTACGGGTCCAGGTGAGGAGCTGTCGCCACAGGTTGTAGGCGTTGGTGGCCGTCTGACCGGTCGCGACCTGGGTGAGTTCGATCGCCTCGAAGTCGAGTACGACGGGCGCCGTCGCCAGGCCGCCGAACTGGTTGGCACCCATGTACTCCTTGACCTTGGCCTCGTACGTGGCCTGGCTCGGCAGCGCACCGCCGTTGGAGTAGCACCCGCCGGTGTCGCAGGTGTAGGCGAACACGTCGTACACGACCGTGGAGCGGGTGGAACCGTACTGCACCAGGTCGGGCCGGCCCGCGCCGCGCTCGTTGACGTAGACCGGGTAACTCGCGGCGTCGGCCGCCGGTGCGTCGGCCACGGCGGGGCTGCTGATCACCGGCACAGCGGCCATCAGTGCCGCCGCGAGGACCGCCAGTCTGCGCAGCAGTCCTCGGGGGCGGGGGGAAAGGGAGAGTGTGCGGCTCTGCATCGTGTCTCCTGGGGTCGGAAAGGGCACCGGCCCGCCGCCGTCCGGCGGGCCGGTGGGTTCATGCGGGCCGGGGCCCGGGCCTGTGCGACAGGGGCTACTGCCAGACGCGGATGTAGTCGACGTACATGTTCGAGCGGTGGTCGAGGGGGGCGTCGTAGATCGAGCCGGCGGCCCATTCGGCGGACTCGCTGGAGATCACCGGGAACATGGGGACCTGGCTGATCAGCTTCGGATCGGTGATGTCCCGTACGACCGCGCCGTCGTACCGGTGGACGATCCGGTCCGGCCGCCATTCGACCGCATACGTGTGGTAGCCGGTATGCAGGCCGGGGGCGTTCGCCGCCACTCCGGACGACTTGTGGTCGGCGCCGTAGCCGTCGTAGTGGATCGTGTTGGCGTAGGTGTCGTCGGCGTGGAAGCTCTCGACCACGTCGTACTCGCCGCCGTCGCGGGCCGTGCCGTCCACCCCGTTGATGCCACCGGGTGGCATCAGCCACAGGGCGCCGAACAGGTCGTTGTTGGGCGGCAGTTGGGCGCGCCATTCGACGGTTCCGTAGGTGAACTCGAACTTCCCCCGGCCCTCGATCTGGCCCGTGGCGTACTCGGTGGAGCTCAACTTCGACAGTGAGATCCACAGGTTGCCGACGTTGACGGAGTCAGGGTTGGGGTTGACCTTGACGTTCGACGGCTTCCACCAGCTGTCGAAGTACTGGCCGTCGCGGCGCATCGAGTCGACTGTGGACCACTTGGACGTGTCGAGCGAGGTGCCCAGGAACTCGTCGCTGAACACGAGCGTGCCGTGAGAGCTCCCGCCGTTGGGGCGGACGCCGGCGGGGGTGTTGGGGTCGACCACAGCTGCCGCGGCGGCCTGGGCCGGTCCGGGGGCCAGGGTCGCGGCGCAGAGAAGTGCGGCTACTGCGGCGGTGAGGCCTGCGCGGCGGGCATGGGGGGTGTGCTGCTGGCGCTTGGCCATTCTTCCGACTCCTTTGTCGTGGAATGCCTGCGTCGTCGTTGTCGGGGTTGTCGGCAACGAGTGGCGGCTCGTGCACGTGCCTTGACGTGGGGATCATGGCTGGTGCATGTCATAGCGGCGGCGTCCCGCCGCCCGGACATGCAGGGGTCCGTGGTGCGTGTCGGGCCGGGGCCCTCCCCCATGAGGCCGGAGGGAGGGTTCTGCCGGACGTTTCGGTCAGGCCTGGGCCGCTGCGTGCGCCTTGGCGTATTCGTCCGCGGCCTGGTCGCCGCCCTTGGCCTTCCAGTCCTTGATCGTCGCGTCCCAGCTGGAGAGGGGCTTGCGGCCCATGATGATCGCCTTCATGGCGTCCTCCCTGAGCAGCTGCAGCTCGTTCAGCTTGGCGTTCATGGTCTTGGAGAGCAGACCCACCGACGGGTCCGCGATGCCGACTTCGGCGATCTCGGTCTGGAAGGCGTGACGCCGCTCGACGAGGTCGGCCGCCGCCGGGACGGAGGCCGGCAGGAAGAGCACCTGCTGCGAGCAGGCCATGAAGGCGATGCCGAGGGTGTCCTTGTTGTCGCCG
This sequence comes from Streptomyces sp. NPDC056452, assembly GCF_042796085.1. Lineage (NCBI taxonomy): Bacteria > Bacillati > Actinomycetota > Actinomycetes > Kitasatosporales > Streptomycetaceae > Streptomyces > Streptomyces sp. NPDC056452. The sequence goes on along the minus strand of NZ_JBHTRI010000012.1, from coordinate 102,037 downwards.
TTGAGCGCCATCTCGTTCAGCGCCGGGCTGCCGTCGGCGGAACGTTCGAAGTGGGTGCCCTCGACGCCGTAGGTGAGGAGCTCGTACTCCTTGGTGCCGAACGGGGCGGCCATGTAGTCGAGCACGCGCAGGAGGAGCTTGACGCGGTCCTTGGAGGCCTTCTTCAGGACGGTCGTGTAGTCGGCGCCCGGAGAGAACCAGTGTCCGGGCCGGGCTCCGTTGGACGGCTTGAACGGACGGACGGTCTCGAGCGTGAAACCGTCCTTGATGGCGACGGCGTTGCCGGTGAAGTCGACGTTGGCCCTGGACACGGTGGCCGTGATGCCGGTCTGGAAGTCGATGCCGAGCGAGGCGTCGTGCGACAGCGGGTCCGCGCGGTAGACGCCGGCCTGCTTCCACTTCGCGAGCTGCTCGAGACCCGCCCTGAACTCATCGGTCTCGATGGAGGAGTTGAACTGTCCGTCCTTCACCGACCAGGCGTTGGGCGAACCGAAGGCGGGCATGATCGAGTTGAAGCCGAACGCGCCGAGACCGGCCACGCCCATGCCCCACTGCTTGCGGCCGGAGAGCTGCTGGAGGCCCTTGGTGAAGTCGTCGACCGCGATCCCGCCGATCTCCGGCACCCAGATTCCGGCCTGCTTCAATCGCTCCATGTTCGCGGAGAGCGAGTGGCCGATACGTGCCCGCTCGACCGGTATCCGGTAGATCCTTCCGCCGATGCGACCGGCGGCCTTCCAGGCGTAGGTGGGGACGGCGGCCAGGTTGGGGTACGCCTTCACCGCGTCGCCGGAGAGGAACTCGGTGAGGTCCTGGCACTTGGCGGCGATCAGCTCGGTCGGGTTGGGCAGATTGGCCGACACGCACATGATGTCCGGCAGTTCTCCCCCGGCTACCAGCGTCGCGAACTTCTGCTGGCTCTCCATCGCGGGGATCACGACGAGGTCCAGGTCGACGCCGAGCTCCTTGTTCAGGGCCTGCCAGAGCTTGTGCTTCGCCTTCGCGGTGGGCGGAGCACCCCAGGTGATCGTCCACACCTTCACCTTGGATCCGTCGCCGGGCTTCTCCGCGACCGACTGCTTCAGCTCCTCCGGGTACGAGAAGAAGGCCGGCTGCACGCCCTTGTCACTCGGGGCGAGGTCGGGCTTCGGCGCGTCCGGCTGGGGTGTGTACGTCGGCCACGGCGCGAGCTTCTTGCCGTCGTTGGTGAGGGCGTTGCCGCCGTCGGACGTGGAGCAGGCGGAGAGCGGGACGCCCGTGGCGGCCAGCGCGGTGCCGATGCCGATCGTGCGCAGGACGGATCTGCGGGAGATGCCGGAGGACATGGGGAACCGATCCTTCATGAGGGGCCCCTGAACCGGGGCGGGTGAATCAGTGCGGAGGGTGGTGCGGAGGTGCGCTCAGCTCTTGACGGCGCCGGTCAGGACGCCCTTGGTGAAGTAGCGCTGGATGAAGGGGTAGACACACAGGATCGGCACGGTGGCCAGCACCACGACCGCCATGTTCACGGTCTGCGGGGCGAACTGGATCTGCTCGCTGACACCGCCCTGGACCGAGATCAGGGAGTTCTGGCTCTGCACCACATAGGTGCGCATCCAGGTCTGCAGCGGCCACATCGTCGCCTGGTCGGTGTAGAGGATCGCGCGGAAGAAGTCGTTCCAGTAGCCCACGGCGTAGAACAGGCCGACCACCGCGATCACCGCCTTCGACAGCGGAAGCACGATCGTGACCAGGGTGCGCAGCTCACCCGCGCCGTCGATCTTCGCCGACTCGAAGAGCTCGGCCGGGATGCCCTGGAAGAAGCCGCGCATCACGACCAGGTTGAACGCGTTGATCAGTACGGGCAGGAACAGCGCCCAGTAGGTGTTGCGCATACCCATGCCGTTGACCACGAGGAAGCTGGGGATCATGCCGGCCGGGAAGAGGAAGGTGAACAGGACGAGCAGCATGACCGGCTTGCCGCCCACGACTCCCGGCCGGGCCAGGGCGTAGGCCAGCATGATCGTGCAGACCAGGCTGAACGTCGTACCGACGACCGTGACGCCCCCGGAGACCAGCATCGCCCGGGTGATCTGCCCACCCGAGAAGATCAAGTCGTAGGCGTTGGTGGTCCACCGGTCGGGCCACAGCGCATAGCCGCCATTGGCGATCACCTGCTTGTCGGGGGCGAAACTGGTCGCCAGCACCACCCAGAACGGGACGATCACCACCAGTACCGTGAAGACCAGGGTCAGGCCCTTGACTCCCTGGGTGACCGGCCTGGGCTTCTCCATCCAGGCGGGTCGCTCGGCGCGTTGCATCACATCGGCGCTCATCAGCGGTACACCCCCTGCTCGCCCATCCGGTGAGCGATCTTGTTCGCGGTGAAGACGAGGCAGGCGCCGATGACGCCCTTGAACAGCGCGGCCGCCGCGGCCACGCCCCAGTTCTGGTCACGGATGCCGTGGTAGAAGACATAGGTGTCGATGACCTCGGCCACGTCGGGGCCGAACGCGTCGCGCTGGAGCAGGATCTGCTCGAAGCCGACCGACAGGATGTCGCCGAGTCGCAGGATCAGCAGCAGGAAGATCACCGCCCGCAGCGAAGGCAGCGTGATGTGCCAGAAGCGCCGCCAGGGACCGGCCCCGTCGAGCGCCGAGGCCTCGTAGAGCCCCTCGTCGATCTGGGCGAGCGCGGCGAGGAAGATGATGGTGCCCCAGCCGCATTCCTTCCAGATCAGCTCCATGACCATGAGCGGCTTGAACAGATCAGGGTTGCCGATGACATCGACCAGGTGGCCGTCGGAGCCGCCGAGCGTGCCGTTGATGACCCCGTCCGCGCCGATCACCTGCTGGAACAGGGCGACCACGATCACCCATGAGATGAAGTGGGGCAGATACACCACGCTCTGCACGAACCTGCGCACCCGCCCCTGCATCAGGCTGTGCAGGAGCAGTGCGAGCGCCAGCGGGACCGGGAAGTAGAACACCAACTGCACGAGGGACAGAACCACGGTATTCAGGGCCGCGTCCCAGAACGCCGCCTCACCGAACAGGGTCCGGAAGTTCGCCAATCCCACCCATGGACTGTCCACCACACCCAGGAACGGCATGTAGTCCTTGAACGCGATGACGTTCCCGAACAACGCGCCGTACTGGAAGATCAGGAAGAAGACCACCCCCGGCGCCATGAGCAACAGCAGCGCCCGGTCCCGGTGCAGCCGGTGGCGCAGCGCACTCTTCGGCCGCTCCGCCTTCCCGGGTGGCTTCGAGACGACCGCTATCGGTTGCGCCTCCGGCCCCTTCGTCGTCACCGACATGGAGATCCCCTTCTCGCTGCGCGCCCGACCGTGACCGCGCCCGGCCGGTGCGCGCCGATCGACGCGGCAGGCGCGGATCGGTCACGGGGTGGCCAGGTGGTCGGGCCATGAACTCGACCTCAGAGATCCGATGTCTCGGCGCTCCGGGCGACGCTCCGAATAGTGGCGAGCGTTCCGATCGCAGTCAAGGGGGTGGGATCGATGTTTCGATCCTTCGATCATAACGATCGAATGAACTAGCCCGTGAACCCTGCGCCACAGGATCGCCGCACGCGCAGCTCGGGCAGCAGTGCGAGGTGCCTTCGGGCGGTGGTCGGGCCGGGGCCGCCGGCTGCCTCCCGGATCCGCTGGAGGAGCAGATGCACGGCCGCCCGGCCGACTTCGTACTTCGGGGGCGCCACGGCTGTCAGCGGGAGATCCGAGAGGGCCGCCACCTCGTCGTCGTAGGCGACGACCGCCACGTCGCCGGGGACCTTGAGCTGAGGTTCCATGGCCCGCAGCTGCTGCACCAGGAGGATCGCGTCGGTGTCGCTGAGCACCAGCGCCGCGGTCACCCTCCCCTCGCTGACCGCCTCGGCCAGCTGCGCGGCGGCTGCCTCGACACGGCTCATGTCCAGGGCACCCAGGTAGAGGTCGATGGGATCGATCGGCGGCCCGGCCATTCCGATGGTCCGCAGTGCGGTCTCATATCCGTCCCGCACCTGCACACCCGTTGCGCTCGCGCCCGCGACGAGTGCGATGTTCCGGTGCCCGAGTGAAGCCAGGTGCCGGACCGCGAGGCCTGCGCCGGCGTAGTGGTCCGAGCAGACGTGGTCGAACTCGGCGGCCCGTGTTCCCGGCACCGGCCGGCGTTCGAGCAGCACGGTCGGTACGCCGAAGTCGAGGTCGGGCGCGTCCTGCTCGGTGCCGTCCGACATCCAGCCGGGAGTAAGCAGCAGCCCGGCCACTCCGGATTCGAGCAGTCGGCGCGCCTGCACCTCGTCCTGGCCGGGGACATACCCCGAGAAGCCGAGCACGAGACGGCCTCCGGCCTCCTGCACGGCCTCCCTGACACCTCGCACGATCTCGCCGAAGTAGTGCTGGGACTGGGGGACGACCAGCCCGATGGCGGGTCCCTCGCCTGCGGTGACGGGTGCGGGAGCGGCGATCGGGCTCTGCAGCGGCCCCCGCCCGGCCGGCGCGGGGGCACCCGGCCACGAGACCGCGCCGCGCACACGGTCCAGCCGCCCGGCCGACGACAGCGCCTCGACGTCGCGGCGCACGGTCACGGTGGACATGCCCAAGTGATCGGCGAGATCGGTGACGCGCAGGGTCCCGTGTTCACGCACGAGTTCAAGAATCCGCTCGTGGCGTTCGCCGACCGTGTATCGCACACCTGCTCCTGGGCTCGTAGCTGCTTCGTTGCCTGAGCAGCCTACTCCGGCGATCGATCAGCACATTTTCGAATTTTCGATCGTTCGATCTTGACGATCGAAATGCCCATCCCTACTGTCGCAGCATGACCGCGCTGACCACGGACTCGGAAGAGTCCCCACCGCCGGCCGCGGAATCCCGCCGCCGCCCCCGCGTACTGCTGGCGATGGAGCCCTCGCTCGCTCCCTCGCTCCTGAGCGAGCGGACGCGGCGCCGGCTCGCACAGGTCGCCGACTGCGACCCCGATTTCGTGGCGTACGACTTCTCCGACGCCACGGCAGTGGCCGCGCTCGGGGCGGCCGAGGTCCTGCTGACCTTCTGGGGCTGCCCCGTCCTCGACGACGAGGTTCTGGCCGCGGCGCCCCGGCTGCGCGCGGTCGTGCACGCCGCCGGGACCGTGAAGGGCCACGTCACAGCCGACTGCTGGGAACGCGGGATCACCGTGTCGTCGGCAGCCGCGGCCAACGCCCTGCCGGTGGCGGAGTACACCGTGGCCGCCGTCCTGTTCTCCAACAAGCGGATCCTGGAGGTGCGCGAGGCGTACCGCCGCGTCCGCACCGAGCACGACTGGCGTGCGGCCTTCCCCGAGGTCGGCAACTACCGCCGCACCGTCGGCATCATCGGGGCCTCGCGCATCGGCCGCCGTGTCGTCGAGCTGCTCGGTCCGTACGCGCTCGACGTCGTCGTCCACGATCCGTACCTCTCGGACGCCGAGGCCGCACACCTCGGTGTGCGCACCGTCGGACTCGACGAACTGTGCGAGACATCCGATGTCATCAGCCTGCACGCCCCGGAACTCCCCGCCACCCGCCATCTGCTCGACCGCCGCAGATTCGGACTGATGCGGGACGGAGCCACCGTCATCAACACCTCGCGCGGCTCACTCGTCGACCAGTCCTCGCTCACCGAGGAGTTGGTGGCCGGCCGGCTGCACGCGGTCATCGACGTCACCGAGCCCGAGGTGCTGCCCGCCGACTCCCCTCTCTACGACCTGCCCAACGTCCTGCTCACCCCGCACTACGCAGGCTCGTTCGGCAACGAACTGCAGCGCATGGCGGACTCCGCCGTGGAGGAGGTCGCCCGGTTCGCCGCCGGAATGCCCTTCGCCCACCCGGTCAGCCGCACGGAACTGGAGCACACGGCGTGACCATGCAGCCCTGGTTCTCCGAGGCCAAGCTCGGAATCTTCGTCCACTGGGGGATCTACGCGGTCGACGGAGTCGGCGAGTCGTGGTCGTTCTTCGGCGGGGACGTCCCGTACGAGACGTACCTGGCTCAGCTGAACGGCTTCACCGCCTCCCGCTATCGCCCCGACGACTGGGCGAAGCTCTTCCGCAAGGCCGGTGCCAGGTACGCCGTACTGACCACCAAGCACCATGACGGCGTCGCACTCTGGGACACCGCGCAGACGGACCTCTCGGTGCCCCGGCGCAGTCCGGTGGCCCGCGACCTCGTCGGCCCGTTCGCGGAAGCGCTGCGCCGGCACGACCTGCGCGTCGGTCTCTACTTCTCGCACAGCGACTGGAGCCACCCCGACTACCCGAGCGTCCGGCCGTCGAGGCTGCACAGGCCTTGGGTCGACAACCGCTATGCGATGCCCGCACCGGGCCACGAGGACCCCGAGCGCTGGGAGCGCTACCTCGAGGTGGTGCACCGCGGCCAGATACGCGAGCTGATCGAGGGCTACCGCCCGGATCTGCTGTGGTTCGACGGCGCGTGGGAGCGGGACGAACGCCAGTGGCGGATGAAGGAACTCCGTGAGGAGATATCCGCTCTGAGTCCCGGGACCGTCCTCAACGGACGCATGCTCGGCCACGGCGACTTCGCGACGGCTGAGCTCGGGGTGCCGATCAGGCGGCCCGAGGGACCCTGGGAACTCTGCTACACGATCAGCGACCTGTGGGGCTACCAGCCGCAGGACACCCGGCACAAGAGCGTGCGCGAGCTGGTGCGGGTCTTCGCCGAGACCATCGGTCACGGCGGCAACCTGCTGCTCAACACGGGCCCCAGGGAGGACGGCACGATCCGTCCCGAGCACGCGCAGCGCCTCGAAGGGCTCGGCCGGTGGATCAGCCGCAACCAGGAGGCCGTGTATCCGACGGAGGCGGGCCTGCCGTACGGGCACCACTACGGCCCGTCCATGCTCTCCAAGGACCGTCGCACGCTCTTCCTCGTCTGCTTCGACACGCCTCGCGTCTTCGTCGAACTCCGTGGACTGCACAACACCGTGAAGAGGATCTCCGTCCTCGGCACGGGCCAGGAACTCGGACACCGGGTCGTCGGCGGCTTCCCGAGCCGCCGCGTCCCCGGCGTGGTCCGCATCGAGGTGCCGACCGTCTCCGACCCGTACGCCACCGTGCTGGCCGTCGAACTCGACGGGGAGCTCGACCTGTACACGGGCAGCGGCGAGGGCTGACCCGAGATCCGGCACGGCACCGGCGTCCGCCACCGCCGCTCCTGCCCACCGCAAATGCCTCGTACCCCGCCCACGACCTCGATGGAGAGATCATGCCCAGAGCCATACCCTCCCGCGTCAGCCGGGCCGCCGTCGCCGGCGCGGCCATGGCGGGAGCACTCGCCGTGTCCCTTCCGGCGCCGCACGCCCATGCGGCCGAATCCCTGGTCGTCAACGGTGACTTCGAGCAGGTCGCGGCCGACGGCGGCATCGTCGGCTGGCCGCAGAGCGAGAACCGCGACAGCGGCCGTGCCACCGTCATCGACGGTGCGGGCCCCGACGGCAGCCGCGCCCTCGCGCTCGACCTGGGCAACGCCGCCGGCAAGGCCGCGATCGGCCAGGACATCCCGGTCACCGACAACACCGGGCTCCAGGCGTACCGGATCAGCTTCGACGAACGCGCCGTCGGCCTTTCCGGCTACGGCGGTGACCTGTGGGCCCGCGGTTTCGGCCATGACGCCCTCGTCGGCCGGATCTCCGGCACCACGGGCTGGCGCAAGGCGCATGCGGTCGTCCTGGCCCGGCCCGGGACCAAGGCGGTCAACCTGTTGCTCGCCCTCGAGCAGTCCACCGGACGGATGCTGATCGACAACGTCAGGGTCGAGCACATCGACGGCAACGCCGTCGGTGCCAGCGTCCAGCCGACCGGTGCCGTCCAGCTCTCCTGGCACTTCGCCGCGGTCGGGGGAACCCCCGCCTCCTACCAGGTGCACCGCTCCACCCGCGCGGACTTCACCCCGGGCAGCCGGACCCTGATCCGGGCGGTCCCCGATGCGTGGACCGCCGAGGACGGCTCCGGCCGGCCGGGCAGCCGCTACACGTACAAGGTCGTCGCGCTGGCCGCCGACGGCTCGACGCTGGGCACCACCGCCCCGGAGACCGTCACCATGCCGTCGGTGTTCCTCGACGAGCAGCGGATCGATGTACTGACGGCCACGGAGGGCAAGTCAGGCGCCCGCCTGGCCTGGCGACTGAAGGCGGGCAGCAAGGCACCACTGACGGTGTACGCAGGCGGCTCGGAGGTCGCCGACGGGAAGCTCCACAAGGCCCGCAAGGTCGGCACCTTCCACGCCACCACGGGCGGCGTCACACTGTCGGACAGTGCCTGCAGAGGCGCCACCGGCTTCGCCGTCACCGGCAAGGACGGCAAGGTCCTGGCCACAGCGGCCCTGGCCGGTCTGCAGCACCCCCGGATGGGAGTGACCGACGACAAGCTCGCCGACGTGCGCAGTGCCATCCGGCAGGACGGCGCTCCCAGATCCACGTACGACGGCCTGGTGAACCGCGTCGCCAAGGGCCTGCCCGCCTACAACTACCGCCCGGGCGAGGCACAGGCGTCCTGGGCGCAGGACGCAGCCCTCCTCTACCAGGTCGGCCAGGACCCGGCGTACGCGCAGACCGCCTACGACGCACTGATCGAGTCCGGTCGGACCATGCCCTTCGTCAACGGCACCGCGTACGCCGGGGCGGCAGCGCTGGAGACCGCCAACGCCGCGGCTCCGCTGGCGGCCGCCTACGACTGGGCGTACCCGGGCTGGACCCCCGCGCAGCGCACCGAGGCGCAGAAGGTACTGCAGCGCGTCGCCGCCTACCTGGAGGTCTCGTACCACCCGAACTTCGACCTGCCGGTCAAGCAGAGCAACTGGACGGCGGTGGTCCGCGGCGGAGAACTGGCGCTGCGTCTGGCGGTACGGGGCGACGGCCCGTTCGACCTGCAGGAGTACCGGATCCCGCAGCTCATCGACGCGATGGGCCGGCACCTGGACACCGCCTACTCGGAGACCGGCTGGGACCAGGAGGGCCTGGACTACTTCAGCTACGGGCTCGGCGTCGGCGGCCCCGGCGTGACCGGCTCGATCGACTCGGGCATCGGTGCGCTCAAGGCGAAGTGGCAGCGTCCGGGGTTCGCCAACCTCCTGCTGCACAGCAGCTCGCTGCAGCCGGACAAGGCCCGCCTGCAGTGGGGGGTCGGCACCTCCACGGGTGCGCTCCCCCTGCCGGGCCTGATCTTCACCCAGGTGCCCGCCGAGCAGCAGGCGGCGTGGCTGTGGCAGTACGAGAGGTCGGGCGGTGGAGGCGGAGCCTACGAACTGCTCGAATACCCGTACGGCGTCACTCCGCAGGACCCCGACGAGGCCCCCGTCGCGGTGCGTCGGGCCCTGCTCGACGACCACGGCGGCTCGTACCTGTTCCGCAACCGCTACCAGGACAAGGACGACGTCCTGGTCGGCGCGCAGAACCGCAACGACAACCACATCGGCTGGGGCGGCTTCGACACCTTCGCCCTCTCACTGGTCAGCCATGACGTGACGTGGGCGCAGCAGCCGGCCAAGAACTACGCCAAGCGGGAGCTGTTCTCCAAGCCGCTCATCGACGGCTTCCCGGAGAAGCGCAGCACGGACTCCGTCGCGGGCCGGGGCGAGACGCTCGAGTCCCGCAGCTACCCGGGGCAGGGCGGCGGCTTCGTCTCCCTCGACAGCCACCTCAACTACGAGGTGACGAAGGCACGTCGCGACCTGGCGGTGGACATGCGTCCGGCCGGCGGTGCGGACACCGTCGTCGCTGTCCACGACTCCTTCGCGAACAGTGCCTCGCACACGTACGCCTGGCAGCTCGCGCCCGAGGCAGGCACCGCGATCACCTTCGGCGAGGAGGAGTCCGGCGCACGGACTTTCCTGTTCAGGAAGGGCGACAGCTGGCTGAAGGGCTGGGTGCTGAGCCCGGAGGGCGCCGAACTGTCCACGGACAAGGGCGCGTTCAAGGTCACCCGGACGGGTGCGGAGGCCGACTTCAGGATCGTCCTCGCCGTCGGCAGGGGCACCCCGCCCACTGCCACCACGTCGGGCGGCGAACTCACCCTGGGCGCCACCACCTACGACCTGGACAACCTGCGGGACTTCGACCCTTCGCGGTAGTGGCTGCGGACGCACGCGGCGGCGAGGACCTCTCCGGTCCTCGCCGCCCGTCCTCGGAGCGAACGCATGGCGAGCGCTTCGATTCAACCGCTGCACAGCACCACACCGGCACTGCCCACACGCAGCGCCGATCCTCGGGGTGCCAGGTCAGCCGCTGCGTCGGGCAAGGCTGTAGATGAGGATCAGGACAGCCGCCGCCATCACCAACACGTGCAGCCATGCGGGAGCAGCTGAGGCGTCGGCAGCTGTGGTCGTCACGAACGGGGTCATCGCGCGCTCTCTCCTTCTCTGCGGGTGTCCGAGGTGGACTGCAGCCGGTCGGGCGGTGTCACCGTCGGCGCGTTCTCCACCCGTTGCCGATGCCTGCGACATGCAGGGCCAACAGGCCCAGGCCCAGCAGCATGACGTTCACCGAGGCGAAGACCTCGTTGGTCGCTATGTCGGCGGCGTTGATCAGAAAAGCGATGAAGAACAGCACCGCAGCAGCTATCGCCAGCATGATGTGACTCCTTCCGGTAGTTGGAACACGTGTGCCCCGGAAGGCAGGAAACAGGCCTGGGGGAAAGGCTCCCGCGAAAGAAGTCGATCCGCGCCGGTCGATATCGGGGCCGCGCAGCCCCAGCTCACCCCCCTCGCGCTCCCTGCTCACCCCTTGCTCGAGCCGAGGGAGAGTCCCGCGATGAACTGCTTCTGCAGCAGGATGTAGACCACCAGGGTCGGAATCGCCGCGATCATGGCGCCGGCCGCGATGAGGTTCTGGTTGCTCACGAACTGCCCCTGGAGATTGGCCAGCGCGGAGGTGACGGGGCGTTTGTCGCCGGACGACATCAGCGTGATGGCCCAGAAGAAGTCGTTGTAGATCCAGGTCGTCAGCAAGGTGGCCAGCGCGGCCAGGGCAGGCCGGCACAGGGGAACCGTGAGGGACCAGAAGCGGGTCCACAGGCTCGCCCCGTCCACCAGTGCGGCTTCGTACATCTCGGCGGGGACGGACTTCATGTAGTTGCTCAGCACGAAGACGCAGAACCCCAACTGGAAGGCCACGTTGATGACGACGAGGCCGAAGAGGGAGTTGTACATCAGGCCGCTGTCCGCGAGGAACGACGGCAGCGGGATCTTCAGGTACATCCGGAACAGCGGGGTGATGATCACCTGTTGGGGCAGCAGGTTCCCGGCGGTGAACAGGATGAGCAGGGCCACGTTGACCTTGATGTTCACCCTGGTCAGGACGAAGGCCGCACCAGCGGCGAGCATGAGCACGATGACGACCGCCGGCACCGTGATCAGGACCGAGTTCCAGAAGAACTGCCCCATGTTCGCCTGGGACCAGGCGTCGGTGAAGTTGCTCAGCGTCAGCTCGTGCGGCAGCGACACATACCCGTGCTTACGGGTGTCGGAGTACGGGCGAACCGCTATGTAGAGCGCGAACAGGAGGGGCAGCAGCCACAGCACGGAGGCGGTGATCAGGAAGACCTGTGCGAGAACCTGGCCCCGCGGGCGCACTGTCCGGACGTCACCGACCGGTGCTGCGGTCCTCGACAGCGTCTCGGAACTCACTGTGTTTGCTCCCTGCGGAAGGTCTGATGGAGGAAGAGACAGATCGGCACCAGGGAGATCAGCAACAGGACGACCCCGAGAGCGGATCCGAAGCCCACGCGCTGGGTCTCGCCGACGATGTTGGAGGTGACCAGGACCGACAGCAGCTCAAGTCCGTTGATGCCCTTGTTGGTGATGTAGACCAGGTCGAAGGCACGGAGTGACTCGATGCCGGTGATGACCATGATGACGATGTTGATGGGTCGCATCGCGGGGAAAATGACCCGCCAGAACGTCTGCCATGCGTTGGCGCCGTCGATGAGGGCGGCTTCCCGAAGGGTCGGGTCGACGGCCTTCAGGCCTGCGAGGTAGAGGACCATCACGTACCCCGCCTGCCGCCAGGTGGCTTCGACCAGGACGGCCCACAGGTTCAGGTCCGGGTCACCGAGCCAGTCGATGGCGTTGTTGTCTCCGGCGCGCCCGATGACGGTGTTGATCACGCCGTAGTTCTGGGAGTACATGAATTCCCAGATGATGCCGACGAGCGCCAGGGAGAGCATGACGGGCAGGAACAGAATGCTCTGGTACATGCGGCTGCCGCTGATGCCCCGGTCGATGACGACCGCGAACAGCATGCCGAGCGGGGTGGCGATCACGACGAAGACAGCGAGCCAGATGAAATTGTGCTGGACCGCCGGCCAGAATTCCGGGTAGTTCGTGGCGGCTTGGTGGTAGTTCTGGATTCCGTTGACGCAGCCGTTGTTGAGGATCGAGGGCAGGGCGGGATCACATGCCTTGGTACTCAGGTCGCCGATGCCGTTCCACCGGGTGAACGACAGCAGTACGGTGCCGAGCGCCGGCACCCACACGAAGCCCAGGCTGAGCAACAAGGGGATGCCGAGCAGAAGGGCGGCGACGGCACGGTCGCGGGAATTCGTGCTCCGTGCGCGGCGCTTCCTCCAGGCAGCCGGGGCGTCGGGCGGTATGTGGGGTCGGGGGGTGCGAGTGACAGTAGTCATCCGGTGTAGATCGCCTTCGCCTGGGACTCCGCGCTCTTCTGCAGTGACGCGATGCCGTTGGTGGCGGGGTCGTCGATGAACTTCTGGATGAGGGAGATCATGGCTGTGGCCATGGCGGGGTCGGCGTCGCGGTCCATGAACTGGGCGACGGCCTTGCACTTGCCGATCTCTGCCACGGACTTCTTCTGGATGGCGTTGTATGTGGGGACGACCAGACCCTTGGCCAGGCCGACGTCCCACTGGTCGGTCTTGAGGTACTCGGCTTCGGCCTCACCGGTGCCGATGTATTCCAGGACGGCCTTGGCCGCTGCGGGGTTCTTGGCCTTCTTGCTCAGCATGAAGCCGTCGGTCGGGGCGTCCATGTAGTCCTGGCCCCACTTCGGGTTGATCGCGGGGAAGGGGAAGAAGTCGAGGTCGTCGAGGTCTGCTTTGTCGCTGACGAACTGTGCGGCGACCTGGTTGGTTCCCTGGAACATCATTCCGGCCTTCTTCGATTCCAGGGTTTTGGCCGCGTCCTGCCAGATCCGGCCGTTGGCGCCGCTCTGCACGTACGGCATCATCTCGGCCCAGTGCTGGAAGACGTTGTGCACGCCCTGATCGGTCCACGGGATCTCGTGCTTCATCAGCTTGACGTGGTAGTCGTAGCCGTTGATCCGCATATTGAGGATGTCGAAGGTGCCGAGTGCCGGCCAGCCGTCCTTGTCGCCGAACGCGATCGGGATCAGGCCGTCGGTCTTCATCTTCTTGCACAGGGCCATGTAGGCGTCCCAGGTGGTGGGGACGGTGTAGCCGTTCTTCGCGAAGAGGCTCTTGCTGTAGAAGACGACCCAGGGGTAGTTGTAGATCGGCACGAAGTAGTGGTGGCCGTCCAGGCCGGTGGAGAGTTTCTTGGCGACGTCGTTGAAGTTGCCGCCGATCTTCTCCCACACGTCGTCGATCGGCTCGGCCAGTCCCTGGGCGGCGAAGTACTGCATGCGGTATCCGGCGAACCAGGTGAACAGGTCGTCCGGCGTGCCCTGGAGGTAGCTGGTGATGTTCTGCTGGAAAGTGTTGTGGTCAACAGTGTTGATCTTGATCTTCGTCTTGGTCGACGCCGCCGCGGAACCGGTGAGCGCCGCGAACGCGGACCTGGTCGCAGGATCGGAGTAGTTCGACCCGAAGGTCACCGTGCTCCCGGCCACCGGGCCCGACGACTTGCCGGTCTCGGGCTCCGAGTCACCGCAGGCCGATAGCACCCCTCCGGCGGCTACGGTCAGTCCGGCCGCGCCCACACCTCTGAGTAGGTTCCTGCGCGTAAAGGTGGAACGAACATCGTCATTGTTCGGGCCGACAACCGACATGATGCCTCCATGGCGTGAGTAATTGAGCCGAGGGATGACGGCGGTCGTGAATTCAGCCGGAACACATCCTGCCCGCACAGTTCCAGCCATTTCCAACAGAAGCCACCAAGTTGCAACGCAATCGATCGCAGGCGTAGTTCTACGCCCCACCTCGCCGCCAAGTCAACGCCTCCGACCGCAAAGAAGGGTGGGAGCCGAGTGCGGCCGAACGCTGACCTCAGAAGCGGCGCTCCGTGACTGGAGCCGGAGCACCACTGGACAACAAGGCGGCTTGCCCGTAACCGAGTTGACAGATCTTCCAGGTCAGCGGAGGCGACGATCGCACGTGAGGGCGAGCGAATCACGGATTGGTCGATCCATGAAAGGGCTTTCTTCATCCTGACTGTCGCGGGGCCTTCCCCTCACACGCATCGGAGAGGCCCCCGTGACAGTCAGGGACGGCGGGCCCGGTCCGGCGTTTCAGGCCCGTTCACGGCCCGTCGAACGGCGTTCGCCATCGCGCACTCGCCGCTTCCCTGTTCATTCTCGTGCAAAGCGTTGACGCTCAATCAAACACAATTCCACACTGTGGCGCACTATCCTCCCGCCGAAGGAATGCGACGCATGCTCGCAGGGAATTTCAGAACCGCGCTCCTGTTCACGTACGCGTCAGTGGTCGCTCCGGCCGCCGCCGTACTGCCCGCAAGTCCCGCCCACGCGGCGGCTGCGGCCCCGATCACCAGCTGCACGACCGCCGCCGGCCCGACCGTCGGCTCGTCGGTCTCCGCACAGATCGGCCTCGACGGCGGTGAGTTGCGATGCGCCGTGTCCGGCCAGGGAGTGGGCGTACCGAGTCCGGCCCCCATCGGCATCGAGACCGTCGCCGCAGACCTGACGAAGGATCTGGCGTGCACGGGTCGCCAGGACCGGGCAGTCACCGCCCCCAACGAGCACTGGGGGCACACCCCTCCGGCATGACCCGTCCGTACGACGGCCCAGGTGTGTCCGCCGCCCCGGGCGCCCACTCCGCCCCTTTGTCTCTCCACAAGAGAAAGTTGCGACTCGGTATGTCAAAGGGGTATCTGGCCGGAGAAAAAGCCATTACCTTCCTGATCTGAACCGGACAACAAGGACCGAGTGCCCTCCCCTCCCCCTGGGGGCAGCCGGCCTCCCGGCGCGACGGCGCGCGCCTGTGCTCCACCTTGACCCCGTCACCACACGGAGGATTCGCGTGCACAGGAGACACACCCGAGCTCTCGCGGCGTTGGCCTGCACCTTGCTCGCCGCCGCGGGCACCCTCACCGCCCAGCAGAGACCGGCCGAAGCAGCACCTGCGGCGGCCGACGAGTTCCAGCAGGTCACCCTTGCCAAAGGGGTGGCCGAGACGGGTGAGCCGATGACGCTCGCCGTCCTGCCCGACAGGTCCGTCCTGCACACTTCACGGGACGGCACCCTGCGGCTCACCGATGCGGCCGGCACCACCAAGGTCGCCGGCCGGCTCGACGTCTACTCGCACGACGAAGAGGGCCTCCAGGGCATCGGCGTCGACCCGGGCTTCACCGGCAACCGCTTCGTCTACCTCTACTACGCCCCGAAGCTCTCGACTCCCACCGGGGACGCCCCCGCGAACGGTTCAGCGGCCGACTTCACGCCGTTCGACGGCGTCAACCGGCTCTCACGTTTCGTTCTCAGGACCGACGGCACCCTGGACACCGCGTCCGAGACGAAGGTCCTCGACGTCCCCGCCAGCCGTGGTCTGTGTTGTCATGTCGGCGGCGACATCGACTTCGACGCCCAGGGCAACCTGTACCTCTCCACGGGCGACGACAGCAACCCCTTCGCCTCCGACGGGTACGCCCCCCTCGACGAACGGCCGAACCGCAACCCCGCCTACGACGCCCAGCGTTCGGCGGGCAACACCAACGACCTGCGCGGCAAGGTGCTGCGCATCAAGGTGAACGCGGCGGGCGGCTACTCCATCCCGTCGGGCAACCTGTTCGCTCCGGGAACCGCGAGGACGAGGCCCGAGATCTACGCCATGGGCTTCCGCAACCCCTTCCGGATGTCGGTGGACAAGCCCACCGGGACCGTCTACCTCGGTGACTACGGCCCGGACGCCGGCACCGCGAACGCAGGCCGCGGACCTGCCGGGCAGGTCGAGTTCAACCGGATCACCAAGGCGGGCAACTACGGCTGGCCCTACTGCGTCGGCAGGAACAGCGCCTACGTCGACTACGACTTCGCCACCTCGACGTCCGGGGCCGCCTTCTCCTGTTCGGCCCCCAGGAACACCTCGCCGAACAACACAGGCCTGACCGACCTCCCTCCGGCCCAGCCCGCCTGGATCCCCTATGACGGCGGCTCGGTTCCCGAGTTCGGCAGTGGTTCCGAGTCACCCATGGGCGGGCCCGTCTACCGCTACGACGCGGCCTCGACCTCGACGGTCAAGTTCCCCGAGCACTTCGACGGCGACTTCTTCGCCGGTGAGTTCGGCCGCAAGTGGATCAAGCGCATAGAGCAGGGCGCGGACGGCACCGTGCAGTCGATCAACGCCTTCCCCTGGCAGGGCACCCAGGTCATGGATTCGGCCTTCGGCCCGGACGGCGCGCTGTACGTCCTCGACTACGGCACCGGTTACTTCAACGGCGACGCCAACAGCGCCGTCTACCGCATCGAGTACGTCACCGGGGAACGGGCCCCGCTCGCCAAGGCGGCCGCCGACCGCACCTCCGGCAAGGCCCCCCTCACCGTGAAGTTCTCGTCCGCCGGCACCACCGACCCCGACGGCGACCCCCTCACCTACGCCTGGAAATTCGGTGACGGGGGCACCTCCACCGCGGCCGACCCCTCGCACACCTACACCACCAACGGCCGCTACACCGCGGAACTCACGGTCTCCGACGGCACCGGCAAAACCGCGAACGCCTCAGTGATCATCACCGTCGGCAACACGGCGCCCAGCGTCACCCTCGAACTGCCCACCGACGGCACCATCGTCGACATGGGCGCCGCAGTCCCCTTCAAGGTCACCGTCACCGACCCCGAGGACAGCGCGATCGACTGCTCCAGGGTCAAGGTCAACTTCATCATCGGACACGACAGCCACGGCCACCTGCAGACATCCGCCACGGGCTGTTCCGGCACCCTCAGAACCATCGCCGACGGTGAGCACGACCCCAACGCGAACATCTTCGGCGTCTGGGACGCCGAGTACACCGACGGAGGAGCGAACGGACAGCCCGCCCTGACCACCCACGACCAGAACCTCAGCCAGGGCAGCCAACGCCAGGCCGAGCACTTCGGGGACTCCGCCGGTGTCACGATCGTCGACAAGACGGCGGCACACGGAGGCAAGGCGGTCGGCTACATCGAGAACGGCGACTGGATCTCGTTCAAGCCGTACCTCCTCACCAACGCCACCAAGCTGACCGCCCGCATCGCCTCCGGTGCCGCGGGAGGCACCTTGGAGATACGCGCGGGCTCCCCCACAGGCACCTTGCTCGGGTCGGCGGCCGTCCCCGCCACCGGGGGCTGGGAATCCTTCCAGGACGTGTCCGCGAACCTCACCAACCGTCCTGCCGGCACCACCACCCTCCACCTCGTCTTCAAGGGGGGCAGCGGATCCCTCTTCGATGTCGACGACTTCACCTTCACGACCGACGGCACGCAGGCACGGACAGGCCAGATCACGGGCATCGACGGCAAGTGCGTCGATGTGGCGGCCGGAGCCAGTGCGGACGGCACGCAGATCCAGTTGTACGGCTGCAACGGAACGGCCGCCCAGCAGTGGACGGTCGGCACGGACGGGACTCTGCGCGCGCTCGGCAAATGCCTGGACATCAGCGGGGGCGGCACTGCCGACGGGACGAAGATCCAGCTGTACGGCTGCAACAACACCGGGGCCCAGAAGTGGGCGCCGCAGTCGGACGGCACCCTGAAGAACCCGGTGTCGGGCAAGTGCATGGACGCGGCCGGAGGGGCCTCCGCCGACCGTACCAAGCTCCACCTGTGGACCTGCGGTTCCGGTGCCAACCAGAAGTGGATCCTGCCATGAGCCGACGACACACGCGCCTCGCCATCTGGGCCGCGAGCGCTCTCCTGGGCGCTGCCGCCCTG
Source organism: Streptomyces sp. NPDC056452 (assembly GCF_042796085.1). NCBI lineage: Bacteria > Bacillati > Actinomycetota > Actinomycetes > Kitasatosporales > Streptomycetaceae > Streptomyces > Streptomyces sp. NPDC056452. The sequence continues at coordinate 83,973 of NZ_JBHTRI010000012.1, read as the reverse complement.
CCCACGGCGGTCTCCACCGCAGCCGAACCCGAGCCCGGAGCGCCGGCCCACGTCCTCTCCCCCGCGGCGGCCGACCCGGCGTACGACGTGCTGGTCTTCTCCAGGACCGCCGGCTTCCGCCACTCCTCCATCGACGAAGGCATCACTGCCTTACGTGAGCTGGGCGCAGCCAACAACTTCACCGTCACCGCGACCGAGGACGCGGCTGCTTTCAACTCCGCCGGCCTGGCCGGCTACGAGGCTGTGGTCTTCCTCTCCACCACCGGCGACGTCCTCAACGCCTCCCAGCAGACCGCGTTCGAGGGGTACATCAACGCCGGTGGCGGCTACGTCGGCATCCACGCGGCGGCCGACACCGAGTACGACTGGACCTGGTACGGCGGTCTTGCCGGCGCTCTGTTCCGGTCCCACCCGCAGATCCAGCCGGCCACGGTGACCGTGGAGGACCGCGCTCACGACGCCACCTCCCACCTCGGCCGGACCTGGCAGCGGACCGACGAGTGGTACGACTACCGCACCAACCCGCGAACGACCGCACACGTCCTGGCATCGCTCGACGAGTCCACGTACAGCGGCGGCGCGATGGGAGGTGACCACCCGATCGCCTGGTGCAAGGACTACGAGGGCGGGCGTGCCTTCTACACAGGCGGCGGCCACACCGAGGACTCCTACACCGATCCCGCCTTCCGCCGCCATCTCCTCGGCGGCATCCGCTGGGCCGCGCGCCTGACGGAGGCCGACTGCCGACCGGAGACGGGCTACACGTCCCTCTACGGCCCCTCCGGCAGCCCGGGATGGAAGCAGGCCGGACCTGGGTCCTTCAGCGAGTCCGACGCCACTCTCACCTCCCAAGGCGGCCTCGGTCTGCTCTGGTACGAGGCCAAGGAGTACAAGGCGTACTCACTGAAGCTCGACTGGCGGCAGGCCGGTGACGACAACTCCGGCGTCTTCGTGGGCTTCCCGGCCTCCGACGACCCGTGGTCGGCCGTCGACAACGGCTACGAGATCCAGATCGACGCGACGGATTCCTCGGACCGCACCACGGGATCCGTCTACGGCTTCAAATCGGCTGACCTGCCCGCCCGCGACGCGGCGCTCAACCCGCCGGGAGAGTGGAACACCTACGAGATCCGGGTCGAGGGCGAACGCCTCCAGGTCTTCCTCAACGGCCGCAGGATCAATGACTTCACCCAGACCGATCCCGCCCGCAGCCTCCAGCAGGGCCACATCGGCCTGCAGAACCACGGCACCGGCGACGACATCTCCTTCCGCAACGTCCGCATCAAGGAACTCGGAGCCCCGACCGGCCCCCGCGAGGGTGCCGTCACCGGCATCGGTGCCAAGTGTCTCGACGTCGCGAGCGGCGCGAGTGCCGACGGAACGCAGATCCAGTTGTGGACCTGCAACCGTTCGGCAGCCCAGAAGTGGACGGTCGGTGCGGACGACACACTGCGGGCGCTGGGCAAGTGCATGGACATCAGTGGTGGCGGATCGGCCGACGGCACGAAGATCCAGCTCTACACCTGCAACGGCACCGGCGCCCAGAAGTGGGTGCCTCAGGCCACCGGCACGCTGAGGAACCCTCAGTCGGGCAAGTGCCTGGACGCGTCCGGCGCTTCCTCGGCGGACGGCACCAAGGTCCATCTCTGGTCGTGCCACACCGGCGCCAACCAGAAGTGGGTTCTGCCCTGAGCAACCCCTCGACTCCGTCGGCACCGCGGGAGGCGGCGCCGACGGAACCGGCCGCGATTCCGGGCCGGTGACGGCGGCGGGAGCGTGACGCCGAAGCGCCCCGCCGCCGTTCCTCCACGTTCCAGGGCGCCAACCACCGCAACGTCAGCCTCAACACGGTCGACAGCGCGGTGCGGATGCTCAGGCCGGGACAACTGTTCCACCGGCCCTTGAGGCGGGACCTACGGTGTCGACTCCGCGGCCCCGTCATGACTCGAGACGGAAGCGGACGCGGAGACGGGGCTGTAATAGACGGAGCGACCCTGCTTGAAGCGCTCCAGCAGCCCATTGGCGACCCCCTGCTCGAGCGTGTTGCGCACCACCGCGACCTGGGGCTTGCGCTGGGGGTGCGACTCGGTCAGGGCGGCAGCCACCTCGGCGGCAGACCTCGGTTCCCTCTGACCGGCGAGATATCCGGTGACCAACTCACGCCACGTCGGCTCGCCGGAGCCCTTGGGCGCTGCGACCTCGTTGGCGGGAACCTCCTGGACTGCCTGCGACTTCGACTCGCGTCCCTTTTTCTGCGACGCCGGCTTGCTCTTGGGGCGGCGGGCTGCGGGAACGGACGCTTCCTTGCGGTCCTTGCCCTTGGGCGCCTGCGCCTCCGGCTTTCCCGAACCGCTCAGCACATCCTGCATCTTGACCAGGACCTGCTCGCCCTCCTCCAGCTGGATGAGCTCGTCCTGCAGACGGGTCAACTCGGCACGCGCCCGGTCCTGCTCTTTCCGGTTTGCCGCAAGGTCCTCTGTGATCCGCTGCGTGTAGTCCGCGCTGATGGTGGACGTAGGAGTGTTTTCGGACATGCAGTCCTCGGCTTTCGCTGTGTCTCAAACGCCTATCAACACTGATGCTACCGACCACAGCGAGGGGAACGGCCCAGGAGATACCAATCCACCACGGAAGATGGCTTTTGCGGCGCCCGGTCACAGGGCGCCGCACCCACTGAGAGTACGGACCTTGATGCCCTACAGCTCCCGGGCGTTGGCGCGAAACTGTGCACACAACATCGACGAACCATCGCGGCAGCACGAGGCTTCCTGCCTCGCTACACGCCGTCGCCCACCTGCTCGATCAGCTCCGCGCGGATGTGAACTCGCCCTCACGGACAGGCCGTTCAACGCCTTCTCCCGCGGCGCCCGATCCATTGACGCAACCATGACGCTTGGCTAGCTTCGGAGAGCGCTCTCATGCTGAACGGCGCACCCCCCACTGCGACCAGACGTTTCAGGAGCCTCTCCATGAAGCCACCGAGAACGGCATCCATCGCTCTCCTCGCCACTCTGGCAACGTTGTCGACGCTGTTGGTCGGCGGGCTGTCGTCCACCGCCGCCGCGGCACCGACAGCAGCCGTATGCAACAAGTACTGCGACGCACGTGATCCGGGGCTGAGTCCTCAGGACCGTATCCCCGTGACTGCCACGGTCTCCTCGCGGTCGATCGCGCTGCACTTCGACGACGCCGACGCGATGGGATGGGCGTCCATAGACAACGGCGGACCGAACGACCGTGTCTGGTTGGACCGATCCATGGACGGCGGCCGGACCTGGGCGTCGGGCAGCCGTCTCGGCGATACCGCAGTGCCCGCCGGAGGACGAGGCTGGCGCACCCAGATGTACAACGTCGACGACTGGAACACCCAGGGCGTCGGCGCCCTTCGCGCCTGCGGGCAGCCGGCCGGAGGCGCCATCGCGTGCACGCCCTGGGCACGCACCACCTGGAACGCGGGCAGCAGAAGTACCGCGGCAGCCACTGCCCTGATGATGTCGTTCGACCGGGGCACCAAACTCTTCGGCGGCAACGGCTGGTGGACCGGCGCCAATGCGCTGACCGCCATCATCGACAACATCCGGATCAGCGGCATGGGCAGCTACACGTACGCAATCGCCGATACCTACGAGAAGAACCTGAACGCGCAGGGAGGGCAGTTCAGGAACGAGTACCTCGATGACACCGGGTGGTGGGGTCTGGCCTGGATCGCCGCATACGACCTGACCGGCGACCGCCGATACCTCGACACCGCGCGGGCCGACGCGGACCACATGTACGCCAACTGGAACAGCACCTGTGGTGGTGGGGTCAGGTGGAGCACGAACGGCAACTACAAGAACGCCATCACCAACGAGCTCTTCCTCCAGCTCACTTCCGCCCTGCACAACCGCATTCCGGGCGACACCCTCTACCTGGAGCGGGCGAGGAACGAATGGAGCTGGTTCCAGCAGAGCGGCATGATCAACGGTGACCGCATGATCAACGACGGTCTCAACGACTCCTGCGCCAACAACGGTCAGCCCACCTGGACGTACAACCAGGGCGTCATCCTGGGCGCGTTGACGGAGTTCCACAAAGCCACCGGCGACTCCGGCCTCCTGACGACCGCACGCGGTCTGGCCGACGCCTCCTCGGTCCGGCTCCAGACGGACGGCGTCCTGCGCGAACCCGGCGAGAGCGACAGCTGCACGGGAGACGGCCCGAGCTTCAAGGGTGCCTACGTACGCGGCCTCGGCACCCTCAACCGCCAACTGTCCGACCGCCCGTATGCCGCCGCCCTCACCCGCTGGGCGAACAGCGCCTACGACCGCAACCGCAACGCGCTCGACCAGTACGGCCCGCACTGGACCGGGGGAAGCACCACCACCGACTACGGCTGCCAGCAGAGCGTTCTGGACCTCCTCAATGCCGCTACGGGGTGAGAAAGCCGAAGAGCGGGCCCTCACGGCACTAGACTGAGACGGTGACCTCCCTGCCGGAAGACCTGCCGTCACTGATCAGCGAAGACGACCGCGACACGGCCGTGCGGCGCCTGCAGGAGGCCTACACCGAAGGGCACCTCTCGCACGAGGATCTGGACGAACGCCTCCACCAGGTGCTCACCGCCAAGACACGCAGCGAGCTCGTGTCGCCCCTGGCCTCGCTCCCGGAGGAAGAGGCGGCCACCACGTCCACGATCGCCGCCGCCGGCGGACGGATCCGGCGAAGCGGCGCATGGCGCGTACCTCGGATCCTCAAGGTCGAGTCGGCATTCGGAAGAGTGTCCCTGGACCTGTCCCGGGCGGTCATCGAGCATTCGGTCGTGGACATCGAGTTGCAGCTCGGCACCGGCAAGGCCAGGATCACGGTGCCTCGCGACGCGATCGTCGATGTGGAGGGTCTGCACACCGGGTGGAAGGACACGCACTACAAGGCCCGGCGGCGCTCCCGCCTCACCGGGCCGAGGATCCGGATCTCCGGGACCATGGGTTTCGGGCGGTTGAAGATCCGCCACGCGCGGCGCTGAGTTCCGTCCGGGGGTGGCGGCGGTCACCGCGCACGCCCCTCCGGGACCGGCTGGTCCGGCTGGTCCGGCTGGAACAGATGCGCTTCAAGATACTTTGCGCCCCGAGATCCCGACGGGACACGGGTCCCGGGTTCACGCGATCGGGTCGGCACCCCCTGAGGCCCCTTCTGTTCGGCGGATATCGGCGAGGCGATCGACGCCGAAGCCGCTGATCAGGAGGCGTTCCTTGCGGTTTCCGGTGAGGAGTTGGCTCCAGTCGACGAATCCGCCGTCGGCGACCTCCACGTACTGGTCTTCGACGCCGGCGTAGATCTTGAAGCACATGCCCGTGTAGTAGCCGCGTCCGGTCGCCCTTTCGGGGTCCTCGATCACGCTGATTCCTGGAAGAGCGGCGAGCTCACGACGTATCCGTTCGATGACCGGCCGGCTCGCGTCCTCCAGACAGGTGAGCCGGACCTGTGTGTGCTGCGCCCCGGCGGCAGCCGACGCCGCGACCGCGAACCGCAGGTGTTCGGCCAACTGCTGGTGTTCGAAGGACCGGTTGCCCGTGTCCCGGCCGGCGGTCACCAGGCCGAAGATCTGGAAGTGGGCGAGCATTCCGGGATCGCTGAAGTGCTGCGCCCGGGAAACTCTCTGACTGGCCGCCAGCCGGACCGGCCCATGTGAACGAGGATCGGCGGCCAGGGCCAGGGAACGTCGCAGGGATGCCTCGAGGGCCAAGGCGTTCGTCGGGTCAGCGGCAACCTCGCTGCCGCGAACCGTTGCGATCACCTTGCGCGGATCGACGGTCGCCACGGACGAATGAGCTGCCAGAGGCAGGACAGGCGCCAGCACGAGCATTTCGAATGCGTCGGGCAGTGCGGATATCAAGGCGTCTTCGGCACGACGAAGTGCGGCGAAGCTGGTCGGTGCCGGTGCGACGAACCGATCGCTGCGGTAGCGCCGCATCACTTCCGCAGGCGACAGCCGTTCCGCTCGGCGCCGGAACACTTCGAGCAGCAACGTGGTCAGATCACCGCCGGACACACTGTCGCTCAACAGGTCCAGCAGTTCCGGGCCGCCGAGCCGTCCCAGTACTCGCCGCAGGGCCGGGTTGGCAGAAATGTCTTGACCGGGGTCATCACGCCTCATGAGGAGCGAGTATCGACCCAAGGTTTCGGGTGTTCCAGGGGTTTTCCGGCACGCCGACGCGGTCACGCCACTTCGGTGTGCCGGGCCTGGCCACCCCGCCGAGATCGGCACCTTGAAGCCACGAGTCCACCAGTGGACCCGGGAACACCGCGAGCTACCCAGGCCGGAGCCCGACGACGGCCCAGGTGCGGCGTCCGTCGGGCCCGGTGTCCGTCCCGCATCCGGTGACCGCGGGGTGGGCGGTGATCCGGTGCAGAACGTCGTCCCCACCGTCCTCGTGACCTGAGGTCAGGGTGGCGCTGTGGGAGAGAGTGAGAATGCACGCCTGCCCGTCCTGGTCGGACAGATGGACGGTGATACGGGTTCCGGGGTCGGTGGTAGCCGCGTCGACGAGGAGTGTCACGACCGCCTCCACGGCCGTCACCGTGCCCGCGGCCGGGTGGTAGCCCCACTTCCGCAGCTGGCCGACGACCGCGACCCGGGCTTTCCCCGCAGCCCACGGTGCCGACTCCAGCACCCAGTTCGCACCCCGTCGGTTCACCATCCCCACCCCGCGCCGCCCGGACCGCGCCGGCATTCGCCCCTCCGCCAGGTCGTCAGGGGGACCCGCAGTGTCCGGGCGCGGCGGGGAGGCCGGCCGCTTCGGCGGGGGTGGGGTCCGCGGCGGATAGTCCGGTGTGTGGTCGGTGGCCGGTGTGGTCATCAGTGGCTCCCCGAGGTGTGGGCAGACGTCGCTGTCCTGACCGAATGGTAGATCCAGGCGGGTGACGGGGTGAGGCGTTCGGCGGGACGGCCGGCCGGGGTGGTGGGCGCCAGGACGGGCACCGAGCTCGGGAGGGGAGCAAGGGATCTGCCCTCTCAAGGTGACCCGGGAGTAACCTGCTGGCTTCGCCTTACGAAGGGGTCCTCACGATGCCGGTCCGGATCGAACGCCAGGAACACGTCACCACCGTCGTCCTCTCCCGACCTGAGGTCCGCAACGCGGTTGATGGTCCGACGGCGACCGAACTCGCCGACGCGTTCCGGGCGTTCGAAGCGGACGAGACTGCCCGGGTGGCGGTCCTGTGGGGCGAGGGCGGCACGTTCTGCGCGGGCGCGGACCTCAAGGCGCTCGCCACGGAACGCGGCAACCACGTCACCGAGGACGGCGACGGGCCGATGGGTCCGACGCGGATGCGACTGTCCAAGCCGGTGATCGCGGCGGTGGCAGGCCATGCCGTCGCCGGCGGTCTGGAGCTGGCACTCTGGTGCGATCTGCGGGTCGTCGAGGAGGACGCGGTCTTCGGCGTCTTCTGCCGTCGCTGGGGCGTACCGCTCATCGACGGCGGCACCGTACGTCTCCCCCGCCTCATCGGCACCAGTCGGGCGATGGACATGATCCTGACCGGCCGGCCGGTCGCGGCCCCCGAGGCGTACGGGATGGGACTCGCGAACCGTGTCGTCCCGGTGGGCCGGGCACGTGCGGAGGCCGAGGCCCTGGCCGCCTCGATCGCCGGCTTCCCGCAGGCCTGCCTCCGGGCCGACCGGAGCTCCGTCCTCGACCAGGAGGGCCTCGACGAGCAAGCCGCCCTGCAGGTCGAACTCCGCCACGGGACACGCGTGCTGGGCGACAGCATGGACGGCGCGGCGCGGTTCGCGGCCGGTGCGGGACGGCACGGGTCCTTCGGCGAACGCTGATGCGGCGCCCGGCTCCGGACCATTCGGCCACGCGACCTGCCCCCTTCGAAGGCCGGCTCCCCCTCTCCTGCGGGGCGCGGGCGATTTCGCCCGTGCCCCGGCAGGCGCCTGCTGTGCACCATCGGCCGCCTCACGGCTTCCAGCAGCTGCGGAATTCACTTGTGTATCCGCAGCTGCTGGACCGGAACGCCTCTGGCTAGGCGCTACGGAACAACGTCACACACCACGGCCGCTCCCCTCCGCCCCTGGAACGGCGGCGGCTGGGCAAGCCGAAGGCCCGCTCAGACCGTCCTGATCGCCGGGTCGGAGACGCCCGGAGCGCCGGTCTCCACGTGACCGGCGAAGCGGCGCAGGAAGGTGGCGTCGGCGTCGGAGACGACCTTGACGTCGTACCAGCGCGCGGTGGCACGCAGGTCGACCGTGTGGGAGACGGTCGCACCGGGGTTGACCTTGAAGGTCTGAGCCGCGCCACCGTACGCGTTGGTCACCGTCAGGTTGACCGCGGCCGAAGCGGAGTTGGTCATGCTGAGCGTCAGGTTGCCACTGGCCGCCACGTGACGTGCGGTGACCTCCGGGCCGGCCTTCTTCGCCGGGCCCTTCCAGGTGCGCACGAAGCCGTTCGGGCCCCAGACCGTGAGATTGATCTGGTTGCCGGTGGAACTGCTTGTGCTCCAGGTGTCCGAGAGGGTCTTGCCCGCCTCCACGGTGTAGGGCCAGGGGCCGTCCGTACGGTTGCCCGAAGTGCTGTGGAAGTGGGCGCCCAGGGTGGGGCCGCCGGCGAAGGTCAGGGTGAACTTGCCGGTGGAGACGGTGGCCCGGCCATCCACGTACGGGCTGTAGCCGAGGGCACGGGTCGGCTTGGAGCCCGCCTCCTGCTTGGGGAGGGTGCCCGTGGCCGGCGGGGTCGGGTGGTAGGAAGGGTGGCGGTCCTTGTCCGGCGGCACGTACCCGGCCGTGGAGGGCAGCGCGGCGGGGGCCGCGTCCGCACGGGCGAAGTCGAAGGCCGACGTCAGGTCCCCGCACACGGCGCGGCGCCACGGCGAGATGTTGGGCTCCTGCACCCCGAAGCGCTTCTCCATGAAGCGGATCACCGAAGTGTGGTCGAAGGTCTCGGAGCAGACGTAGCCGCCCTTGCTCCACGGCGAGACGACGATCATCGGCACGCGCGGACCGAGCCCGTAGGGGCCCGCCGCGTAACTCCCGCTGCCCTTGTACAGGTCCTTCGACACGTCTGCCGTGGACAGGCCCCAGGCGGAGGAGGTCGGCGGGTACGGCGGGACCACGTGGTCGAAGAAGCCGTCGTTCTCGTCGTAGGTGATGAACAGGGCGGTCTTCGCCCAGACTTCGGGGTTGGCCGTCAGCGCGTCCAGGACCTGCGAGATGTACCAGGCACCGAAGTTGGTCGGCCAGTTCGAGTGCTCGCTGAAAGCCTCGGGGGCGGCGATCCAGGAGACCTTCGGGAGGGTCCCGTCGACCACGTCCGCGCGCAGCCGGTCGAAGTAGCCGTCGCCCGCCTTGGCGTTCGTGCCGGTGCGGGCCTTCTCGTACAGGGCGCTGCCCGGCTGCGCATTGCGGTAGTTGTTGAAGTACAGAAGCGAGTTGTCGCCGTAGTTGCCGCGGAAGGCGTCGTTGATCCAACCCCAGGACCCGGCGGCGTTCAGGCCGTCGCCGATGTCCTGGTAGACCTTCCAGGAGACCCCGGCCGACTCCAGCCGCTCGGGGTAGGTCTTCCAGCCGTAGCCGGCCTCCTGATTGCCGAGGACCGGGCCGCCGCCGGTGCCGTCGTTGCCGGTGTGGCCCGACCAGAGGTAGTAGCGGTTGGGGTCGGTGGCTCCGATGAAGGAGCAGTGGTAGGCGTCGCACACGGTGAAGGCGTCGGCGAGGGCGTAGTGGAACGGGATGTCGTTCCGTGTCATGTGCGACATGGTCGTGGCCGTCTTCGCCGGTACCCACTTGTCGTACTTGCCGTTGTTGTAGGCCTGGTGGCCGCCGGCCCAGTCATGGTCCAGCCCCTCCAGGAACTGCATCCCGAGGTCCGCCACCTGCGGGTTGAAGGGGAGGATGTCCTTCGTCCCGTTGGACTGGTGGAAGACGGACTTGCCGTTGTCCTGGAGCACCGGCCGGGGGTCCCCGAAGCCTCGTACCCCCTTCATGGCCCCGAAGTAGTGGTCGAAGGAACGGTTCTCCTGCATCAGGACGACGACGTGCTCGATGTCCTGGATCGTTCCTGTGCTGCCCTGCGCCGGAATGGCGGCGGCCCGCGCGATGCTCTCGTTCAGCATGGCGAAGGCGGCGGTTCCTCCGGCGATCTGCAGGAACCTGCGACGGTCAAGCTCTGTCATGGGTGACGACCTCTGGGGTGATGGGGGGGTATCAGGGGCGCCCCAAGGACAGCGGTCCCGGGGTACCGGGTGGGGGTGGGTTCGTGACACCACGGCGTACACCTGGAGAACGAAAGCCTCCCCTGCGGCACGGACCTGCCCACGCCGGCGACTGGTGGGAGGGTACGGGCAAGACCTCTGCGCACAACAGGCCCCGGGAGCAGGCTCTTTGCGCAGGGATCAGTTCCCGCCACGCGTGCCCAACCCCTGCGGACCGTGGCGGTCTTCTGGTAGCCGGTGGGGCGGTTGAGGCGATCGACGCAGCGTTCGATCGGCGGTGTCGTGGGGGTGCCTCCGCAGTCCGGCGGCAACTTGTACCGACAGGGAACCACGCCCCTGGGCGGGCTCGTGTCCTGGTACGGGTGGAAGAGCAACCGGGCCGGGCTCGCGGGGGAATCATGCAGATCATCGAGGTGACCGGGTACGCCGTCCGATCTGCTGTGATCACCATGCGGCGGAAAGGGACACCACTTGAATTCGTGATCTTCCCGATGCTGCATGTGGCTTCGCCGACGTTCTACTCCCAGGTCCGGCTCAGGCTCAGGGAATGCGACCTCATAGTCATGGAGGGAATCCGGGGGCGTTCGGTCGGAGTGAGCGCGCTTACGCTTGCCTACCGGTTCGCCCCACGCCGGCGGCGCAACGGACTGCAGGAGCAGCGCGCGGAACTGCTGCTTCCCGAGGGCGCGCAGGTCATCAACCCGGATGTGACCGCGACGGAGGCGATCGCGGACCTGAAGACACTGCCGCGGGGGATGTACATGCTGCTCATGGTCGCGGCTCCCGTGATGGGCCTGGTGTTCGCGCTGCGCGGTCCGCGCGCCTTCCTCGACGAAGACCTGGTGGTCGAGGATCTGCCGTCGACGCTACGTGCGGAGCTAATGGCCGACGACCCTGTGACGCACGCGATCACGGATCGGCGCGACCAGCGGTTGCTCGACGCGCTCGGCGAGATCTGCACGGAGCGCAGCGACGAGCCGATCCGGGTGGCCGTCGTCTACGGAGCCGGCCACGTCCCGGCGATCGTTTCGGGGCTCAGGGACCGTTACGGGTACCGGCCACGTGAAGCGGAATGGGTAACCGTCCTCATCCCTGCCTAGCTCAACAGACGAAACGGTTCTGCGCGATCTTGTGAGGATGCCGCCTACAGGGTGAGCGGTCGGCCGGCGTCACGCTCGTTGCACTCGAGGCCGACGACGATGCGGTTCACGCCCACCCTGAGGCACGTCATCCGACTGCGACCTCCTCGGCCTCCTCGGCTTCCCAGCGCAGCAGGTCGCCCGGCTGACACCGGAGCACCTCGCAGAGCGCCGCGAGCGTCGCGAAGCGCACCGCCTTGGCGCGGCCGTTCTTCAGCACCGCCAGGTTGGCGGGAGTGATCCCCACGCGGTCCGCGAGCTCGCCCACGGACATCTTGCGCCTGGCCAGCATCACGTCGATGTCGACGGCGATCGGCATCAGATCACCTCGTTCAACTCGGCCTGCATCTGCGCCGCTTCGACGTCGCGCGCCACCGCCTGGGCGAGCAGCATCCTCAGCACGAGCACGATGAGCGCGACGCCCAGGATGGCCACGCCCACCCCGCCCATGATGAGGGTGACGCCCGGGTCCTCCCGCTGGCCCGGCGCATTGATGGCCGTGACCGCGAACCACAGAAGGGCAGCCGCCACGATCGCGCCGATCACGCCGTCCACGTACCGGAAGGCGGTGTGGGAGAACACCGTCCCGCGTCGCACCATCGTCACCAGCCGCCATACGCAGACCAGGGCGACCTGGGCCGACACCATGCCGAGGATGGCGATCAGGCGCAGCGGGGTAAGTGGGAGCGACCCGTCCTCCGGGTCGTTCCCACTGACCAACACCCACACCATCGATGCCTGTACGAACACCGTGCCGGCGAGCACCACCGCAAGCACGGCGCGCAGCGCACGCACTGCAAGCTTTCCCATGACCCATCCTTCCATCGAATGACGATGGTAATCTATCGAGTATCGATAGATGAAGCAAGAGTCGGATGGTTGTCAGTGGCGGCACGTACGGTCTAGGCATGGTTGATCAGTGGGCGGGGATCCGCGACCGCGTCGGCGCGTTGGGCGCTCAGCCGGCGAGCAGTGCAGTGTTCGGGTCGCTCGGACACGGGTGGGTCCTGGAGGAGCCGCTCACCGGGAACGGTCTCGCCGAGCTCGAGGAGCAGATAGGCGCAAGGCTGCCCGAGGAGTACCGGACCTTCCTCCTCCAGGTCGCCGCGGGCGGCGCCGGCCCCGCTTACGGCCTCTTCCCGGTACGGCGCGTACAGGGCCGGTGGCTCTGGGAAGGCGACGGCGCCGATCTGGCCGACCTGTCCACGATCGCCGAGCCGTTCCCCGACCAGGGTCCGGACCCGAAGGCCCTTGAGGAACTCCTCGCCCGGCGCCCCGAGGAAGAGGAGTTCGATGAGATCGAGGACTTCGACGACGCCTTCGAAGCGTGGGACGAACAGTGGGCCGCCCTCATGTTCGCGCCCGAGCGAACCGTAGGGGCAGTCCCGATCTCCCACCTGGGCTGCGCCCAGCGGGAGTGGCTGATCATCAGCGGCCGCCACCGGGGGACGATCTGGTCCGACCGCCGAGCGGACGACATCGACCTCATGCCGCTCCTGGACGACGACAGGAAACCGGTGACCTTCGCCCGCTGGTTCACCACCTGGCTGGAGCAGGCCGAGCACGTGGCACTCAAGTCGCCGTCGGACACCTGACGCCATCGATGAGGCCGCTGCGAAGGCCGCTCCCCGCGAGCGATACATGCAGCTCTGAGGCGTGCTCGATGACGTGACCCACGTCACATTCGACTCCTGTCAGCAATCGGGACGCTATCTCGTTCAAGGGGCACGCGAACGAGACAGGAGCAACGTCATGAAGCACCGCATCGTCGTCCTCGGCGCCGGATATGCCGGGGCCTTCGCCGCCGGGAACCTGGCCCGCCGGCTCTCCCCCGCCGACACCGAGATCACCGTCGTCAACGCCGAGCCCGACTTCGTTGAGCGGATGCGGCTCCACCAGCTCGCGATCGGCCAGGACCTCGCGTTCAGCAAGCTCGCCGACGTATTCGCGGGCACCGGGGTGCGGCTGCGCCTGGCGCGCGTCACCGGCGTCGACCCCGAGCACAGGACCGTCTCCGTGACCGGCGAGGACGGCGACAGCGAGCTCGCGTACGACACGCTTCTCTACGCGCTCGGCAGCTCCGTGGCCCACCATGGCGTCCCCGGCGCGGCCGAGTACAGCTTCGATGTGACCGGCCGATCCTCGGCGCTGCGTCTGCGCGAGCGCCTGGCCGGCCTCGGCCAGGGCGGCACCGTGCTGGTCGTCGGTGAGGGGCTGACCGGCATCGAGACGGCCACCGAGTTCGCCGAGTCCCGGCCCGACCTCTCGGTCGCGCTGGCCGCCCGCGGCGAGCTGGGCGCCTGGCTCACCCCCAAGGCCCGCCGCCACCTGCGCCAGGCCTTCGACCGGCTCGGCGTCACCGTCCACGAGCACACCAGCATCGAAGCCGTCGAACCGGCACGGGCGATCGTTGCCGACGGCACGTCCATCCCGGCCGACGTGACCGTATGGTCGGCCGGGTTCGCCGTGCACCCCATCGCGGCCGCCAGCGGTCTGGAGGTCGCCGAGACCGGTCAGATCGTCGTCGACCGCACCATGCGCTCGGTCTCGCACCCGGACGTCTACGCCGCCGGTGACTGCGCCTACGCGATCGGCGAGAACGGCCGGCCGCTCCCGATGTCCTGCGCCTCGGCCGGTTTCACCAACATGCAGGCGACCGCCGCGATCATCGCGCGCCTGACAGGCGGCAAGGTCCCGACCACCGGGCTGAAGTACTACGGCAACCACATCAGCCTCGGCCGCCGGGACGCCATCTTCCAGATGGTGGACGGCGACGTCCGGTCGAAGTCCTGGTATCTGGGCGGCCGGACCGCCGCGCGGCTCAAGTCGGGCGTACTCAAGGGCGCCGGGTGGGGAATCGCCCACCCGACCTTCGGCATGCCGAAGCGCAGGCGCCGCGTGGCCACCGCGCCTGACCGGGCCGGCGTGAGGGCCGCCGCATAGGCTTCTCCGTATGGACAGAGCAGCCATTGACACGTTCGAGGCCAGCCGGGGCCGGCTGGCCTCGCTCGCGTACCGTCTGCTCGGCTCGGCCGCCGACGCCGAGGACGCCGTGCAGGACACGTTCCTTCGCTGGCAGGCTGCAGATCATGATCGGGTCGAGGTGCCGGAAGCGTGGCTCACCAAGGTCGTCACCAATCTCAGCCTCGACCGGCTCCGCTCGGCGCAGGCGCGCCACGAGCGTACGGCCGGTGCCTGGCTGCCCGAGCCGCTCCTCGACGGCGACCCGATGCTCGGCCCGGCCGACACCTTCGAGCAGCGCGAATCGGTGTCCTTGGCCGTACTGACCCTCTTGGAGCGCCTCTCGCCTGTCGAGCGGGCCGTCTACGTCCTGCGTGAGGCCTTCTCGTACAGCCACGCCGAGATCGCCGGGATCCTCGACATCACCAAGTCCGCGAGCCAGCAACATGTGCACCGGGCCCGCATCCGGGTCGCTGCAGAGCGCCCCCGCGGCGGCGAGGCCGACCCCGCGTCCGCTCGCCGGGTCGTCGAGGAATTCCTCGTCGCAGCCACGTCGGGGCGCACCGAACGGCTGGTGGCTCTGCTCACCGATGACGTCACAGCGGTCTCGGACGGCGCCGGCCTGAGCAAGCGGCTGTTGCGGTACACGACGCGCGAGCGGGTCGCCTCCTTCGTGCGGGCCGGCTTCAAGCCCACGCCGGCGAAGCGGCGGCTGGCCGGCGGCTCGCCATCGATGTACATCGCGCTGGTCAACGGCTCCCAGGCCGTCCTGGCCGTGGTCGACGACCGGGTCGTGGGTGCCGTGGCGTTCGACGTGAGGGACGGCAAGGTCGCGTCCCTGCGCGGCATCGCCGCCGCGGACCGGCTCGGGCGCCTCAACGAGGTCTGGCGGCAGCACGAACCCGACGCGCCGGTCATCAACGCGTGGTGACCGGCGCGACCGGACTCCAGTGGCCCCGATGCCAACTATCGGCCGCACGCGGACTCCCCCGGCCACCGGTCGCTCGGAGTCACAGCTGTTGAGACCGGCCGGGCCAAACAGCCACGAGATCAGGGAAGTCGGCAAAAGACGGGCCCGGAACCGTGTCTTGGACCGGCTGGCCGTTCAGCCAGTAAATTCGGGAGGTGTCGCTCTCGGTGTCGAGTAGACAGCACACTCCGCCGATGGCGGCGGTGAGGCCGGTGAACACAGCTCTGACACCTGCGGACCGCTCGAACAGCCGGCTCATCCCCGAGGTGGCAGCGTTGAACGTCAGCGACGCGAAGTCGGGGTGCGGCGCGGGCGCGAACCGCACCGTGAGGTAGACGTATCCAATCTCAACTCTCCCCAACTCGTCGGTTTCGGGGTCAGGGTCCTCGCAGAACTGGCGCACCGCGTCGTCGACGCCGAACATGATGGAGGTGTCGAGTTCAAGGTTGCCGCCTGCCGAGCAGTCCACCGGCTCACTCTTGAAGTTGGACGTGAACGGGACGACGACCCGCTCACCACCGGGCATGGTCACCGCGAGCGGCGCCACTCGATCCGTTGACGGCGCCAGCTCTGTGACCTCGAGCAGCGCCTTGGCGACGTTCTGGACAGGTACATAGATCTCGTAGCTGTAGGAAAGCCCCATGGACTCCACCCCTTGTCCGTCGAACTGGATCTTCCCTTGACCTGCCCGTACATCTTCGGGGCCTGTGCATTGTCCGGGAGGTACGCAGGATCCGGCGAGCGAATTTCCCTCCGGGCGCGCGCTCGGAGTTGGGGGGTGGGGACACGGCAAAATACCTCCAGTCCCGAGCTGGCTGCCGGGGCCTGTGCGACCCACCCCCCATTGCCGCGAGTCCCTGACGACCTCCGTCCGGCCCATGACACCGCACCGTAGTCCGAGCCACTGACAATGCGGCTGGTCCGCAGCTGTGCCGGCCACGGCGAAGCGGCGGCCTTCCCCTCAGTGCCGACCGCCGCCTCGGGCGGGACCCCCATGCAGCGGGCCTGAACCACGCCTTGCCATCTCCACTGCCCGCCCGCCTGGCGATCGGCGAGCGCCCGCGATGCGCCGCCTATCCGACTGACCAGCCCTCATGGTTGGCCCACCTCTCAGCTGCGGCCATCAGGACCTCCGTGGCAGGAGCCTTGATCTGGCCGTAGTCCATCAAGTCCGGTGCGCTCAAAGCCAGTCGCTGCTTGAACGCGCCCCAGGCCCGACGAGCCGGCTCGTCCGCTCGCAGAAAATCCCGGAACAGCAACGCATAACGCGTGTTGGAGCCGGCGGCCTCCCGGAGATGCACATTGCACGAACGGGCCCCTGCCGGCGGGGCGAAGACGAGTTTGGAGCACCGCTTGCCACCAGAAACCTCGACACGGTTCCACTGCTCGGGCCGACACCGGAAGCCGATCCCCTCAAGCAGCGGAATCTGCCGTGACTCATCGATCGACCTCACCCGCACCTGCACATCGATGCAGTCCTTGGCCGCCAGCCCGGGAACCGACGTCGATCCGATGTGATCGATCGCAACAGCAAGCTCGCCTGCCGCGCCCCACAACAACTCGGCAAGATCCGCAAACTCCTCAGGCCACTCCGGCCTGTACGCGACAACGACTACCCGATTGCGCTCATCGGCGAACGGCATGGTCGTCACGCTACCGACAATCCGCTCTTCGACATCCGAACCTCTCACCCCATGAGTGCTCTGACCGGAAAGGTTCGCCGGGTTGGCGGTGGGAACGGTTGGCGGTGGGAACGGTTGGCTGTGCGACGACGTCCGTTGCCACGCATGTGAGCGATCGTGGCTGTCACCGCTGCTTGCCTCGAAGCCGCCCGCGTGCGCCACGGCCACACCGCCGATGGGGCTGCTTCCTGACGCGTCTTGGAAAAAGTTGCGGATCACTGTCGATCCGGCCACGTCCCGTTCGACGTCATGATGTGCGGCGCCTCGCCACACGATGACGCGACAGGACCTGACGAGGAAACACGTGGACCAACTACTGAGAGTCATGAACTTCAACGTCTCGCATGACGGAATCGGTGCCGGTGAGCACCAGAGTCTCGAGCAGCCGTTCGGCCTCGACCGTCCCGAGAGGCTGTTTGCCTGGGCAGGGGCCACGGCCAGCTGGCCCATGCGTATGGATCCCGGCGGGAGCCGAGGGCTCGACGACTACTTCACCCGGGACTTCACACACAACATCGGCGCCGAGATCATGGGCCGCAACAAGTTCAGTCCCCAGCGCGGACCCTGGCAGGACGATGAGTGGCGCGGCTGGTGGGGGGAGGAGCCCCCGTTCCGCACTCCGGTGTTCGTCATGACCCACCACGGGCGTCCGTCGTTCACGCTCTCCGACACCACGTTCCACTTCGTCAACGGCGACCCGGCGGCGGTCCTCGAACAGGCGCGGGAAGCGGCGCAGGGCAAAGACGTCCGACTCGGCGGCGGGGTCACCACCATCCGGCAGTTCCTTGATGCTGACCTCGTCGACACCATGCATGTGGCGGTCTCGCCGGTAAAGCTCGGGTCAGGACTACGGCTCTGGGAGTCCCCCGATGAGCTGCTCAACCGCTTCCACATGGAGGTCGTTCCCAGCCCGAGCGGCGTGACGCACCACCTCTTCTGGCGAAGGTGATGTAGGAGCCCACTCACGTTCAGGCTGCCCCTGCGAGGGGGCGTCCGCCCCAGCGGATGCCCCCCTCACTTCGGATGCGGGCACGTTCCTTGCGTTTGGGGGGGGAACACGTCGGGGTGGCGGGCGATGGCGGTGCGCCGGCTCAGGTAACGGTGCAGGGCCTGGTCTGTGTGGGCAGCCCGGCGAACCTATGCGGTCGAGCCACGGTGAGTGACCTACCGGCATGTGCTCTCGACGCCTCGGCAGCTCGCTCTGCCGTTCGGCGTAGCCAATGAAGGCATTCGAAGATCCTTGATGAAGGACATCCCCTACGAAACCCGAGAGGTCCAAGGGGGCAGCTTCCCACCTCTCCGGCTCGAAAGAGTGCTCAGTCGATGCAGAACTCGTTGCCCTCGATGTCCAGCATCGGTATGCACGCATCGTTGCCGTCATACAGCGTGCACACGTGTACCGCGCCGAGCGGGATCAGGCGCGCGCATTCGGCCTCCAGTGCGGCCAGGCGCTCTTCACCGACGAGCCCGGTCCCGACCCGCACGTCAAGATGCACCCGGTTCTTGACGACCTTCCCTTCGGGGACACGCTGGAAGTACAGTCGCGGGCCCACCCCCGAGGGGTCGCTGCAGGCGAACCAGGAATCCCGCTCCTCAGGCGGCTGCGAGCTGTTGAAGTCGTCCCACGTGGCAAAACCCTCCGGGGGCGGCGGTACGACGTACCCCAACACCTCGCACCAGAAGCGAGCGAGACGCTCAGGTTCTGCGCAGTCGAAGGTGACTTGGAACTTCTTGATCGCCGACATCGGCGCACCCTATCAAGCGGACGCTGCCCCCCTGTTCTCAAGATGAATCCACGTGCCGACCGCCGTCCTTCCACCAACGACCAGCTCCAGGAAACCCCTTGGAGGTCGCTTCACTTGGTGGTTTTTGAGTCTTCGGCAGTCGAGACGAGTAGAGCCAGCTGATGCAGGCGCTGGTAGTAGCGGAGACCCTCTGGTTCGTTGAGCATCGGCAGGATCTGCTCCAGGTCTGCGATGCAGTCGCAGAGGATCCCGAGGCGCTCAGTGTCGAGAGCCCCGCCCTGGTTCAACCACACGGACACGCACCCGGCAATGCTTGCGTCGAGCAGGACCAAATCGGCGCCTGCCAGTTCCGCTCCACGTAGCTCGGCAGGGAATCGCTCGCCCAGGTGCTCCTGCCACAGGCGGGCAACGGCGGCTTCAGGCCCCGTAGTTCTCTTCACGTGGCGCATCTCCTCCGGACTCCCCTGACGGGTGCTGTCGGTTACTTTGGTCCGCATGCAGCCTCCCGGGTCGCCTGCGACGTGGCGGAGGCTGGAACAGATGGGCGGGATCCCCCGCACGAGCGTTTGCAGTGCCTGGCTGTCGTCACACGGTCCGGACCCCACCCACACCCTCGCCAAAGTTCGGTCAGAGCCTGTGCCTCAGTCGTGGTGGCTGCCCGAGCCACCGTCCGACCAGCCACCCGAGTCCAGGTAGTGGCCGAGCCCTTGGTCGCCGGTGGTCACCTCGGAGTAGAGGTTGACGAGCTCGCTGGCGAGCTGGCCCGTGGGCAGGAAGGTCTGTGCGGCAGGAGCCCCTGCGTCTCCCTCGCCGAACGGGGCAGCGCCCTGTGTGGAGGCGAGGAGGGCAGCGCCGGTCGCGGTACGGGCGGCCAGGCGACGACGTGCTGCGGCTCCCCGTACACCCGGGTACACGGCAGGGGCGATGTCCGCCACCCGGACCAGGACAGCCAGCGCGAGGTCGTGCGGGTCGGCGGGCGGCGTCCCGGGGCGCGAGCGGGTCACCGCGTCGAGACGGTCCAGGACGCCTCGGCGGCGGGGCACATCGACGGAAAGGATGTCGTGCCGGGTACGTCCGGCCGCGTCGCGTCGGCGGCGGGACCTCAGGGCCCTCTGGTCCTCCAGCCGGGAGAGGTATTCGGTGGTGAGGGACCGCGGCGTCAGGCGCAGCCAGTCGTGGAGGGAGGGCGGTGGGACGGTCCGGCCGAGGCCGAGCAGGACGTTGTTGAGGCGGCGGTCCTCGACCGGGGCGGGGTCGAGGATCTCGATCCGGCGGGCGCCGAAGACGATCCGGCCGGCCAAGCAGAGGTCGGCCAGCTCCGCGGCACTCAGGGCGATCCGCAGCCGGCTCTCGGACCGGATCCGCGGATGTCGTCGACCGGTCCCCATCGCGAGTAGCAGTAGTTCGTCCCCCATGGTCATGCGGGTCACACTAAGCCTGGAGTTACTGCGGACGGGAGGCTTCCGGGACTGCTTCCCCTGGACCCGGGTGCCGCCCTTCCGCAACGTCAAGACCTCTGTGTCCGCTGTGCAATTCGGTGGGCGAGGGCTTTCAGCCTCAGCATGATCGGGGTGATCGGTGTGCCGTCAGGCAGGGCCCGAGGGCCCTACCTGTTCCCTCGATTCCCGGGTGGCCATCCGATGACGTCTTCCGCTCCGACATTGCGCAGGGACGCTCCCTCGAACCGGGCGCCGGTGATGTCGGTCAGCCCGAACGGAGGCATACCGGTGTTCACGCTTCCGAACCTGGCGTCGGTCAGATCGGTGTCGCGCAGGTCAGCACCGCGCAGGTCGCATCCCGCCAGGCCGACCTCGCGCAACGAGGCACCGCGCAGGTCTGCGCCGCTGAAGTCACAGAACTTGAACCAGCACCCGTCCAGCGTGGCGTGGCGCAGGTCTGCCCCGGTGAACGAGCAGCGGGTGAACCGCAGTCGAGACGTGCGAGCGGAAGCAAGGTTCTGGCCGGTGAAGTCCTCACCGTTCACAGCCACGTACCTGGGCAGCGCGGCAAGTCGTTGTCTCGCGGTCAGCGGCGTGGTCATGTGCGCCAGCGTGTCAGCCGAGTCGGTGGCTGTCGCCCGGATTTCCGGGCAGGTCGCAGTGCGTCACGCGGCAACGGCGGCTTCGGTCGGGATCGTCGCCAGAGGGACCCAAGGTCCCTCCGGCCGCGAGGTGTCGGGCCGCAAGCTCCACAAGCCCTCCCGGGGCGGGCCCGTCGCGATTACGAAGGGACCTGCCTCTATGGTGGACCGATGGCGTCGATCAAGCAGGTCCAAATCACCTTCGACTGCGCAAGCCCCGAGCGCGTCGCTCGCTTCTGGTGCGAGGTGTTGGGGTACGTCGCACCGCCGCCCCCGGAGGGCTTTGCCACGTGGGACGACTTCAACAGCTCGCAGCCGCCTGAGGAGCGGGATTCCTGGTTCGCCTGCAGCGACCCCTCGGGTGTGGGCCCGCGACTGTACTTCCAGCGTGTCCCCGAAGGGAAGGTCGTCAAGAACCGGGTGCATCTTGACGTGCGGGTCGGGACCGGGCTCGCCGGTGAAGAGCGCCTGGCCGCACTGGAGGCCGAATGCGCGCGCCTGATCCCGCTCGGCGCGGTACGCGTGCGACTGCTGGCTGCCGACGAAGACAACGAGTCGTGCCTCGTGATGCAGGACGTCGAGGGCAACGAGTTCTGCCTCGACTGATGAGCCGCGCATGAGACACCTTCCAGGTCGACCGGTGCGGTTGGCCGTCCGGGGGTCACCATCGCGCGGCGCGCCAACCGATCTGTTCAGGCCGCCGACGGTGCACTCTCATGCACCTGCGTACCCGGGGTGCCTCCGCAAGAGGTTGCCTAGTTGGCGAGTTCGGCCTTACGCGCGTCGAAGTGCTCATCGCGCTCGGCGTCGTCGTGTCCACTTCTACAATCCACAGGCATCCGGAGGGCTGCATTCCGGGTCTGTCAAGGTGATGCGCACCATACTCCGAGCACCTCAGGCCGGGCGTGCACGATCATGATCGCCATGGACACTCGTTTCCTCGGAATCCCTGATCTGGTCGATACCCCGCCCGTGGCGGTCGTGGTCGACGTCATGCGTGCTTTCACCGTGGCTGCCTGGGCCTTCGCCCAGGGCGCGGAAAAGATCGTTCTTGCTGAGTCGCTGGACGAGGCCGTGGCCCTCAAGGCCCGCCACCCGGACTGGGTGGCGATCAAGGACGGTCCGTCCGCGCCCGGGTTCGACGCCGTCAACTCGCCCGGCATGCTGCGGTCCATCGACCTTGGCGGGCGGACCGTTGTGCAGAAGACCACGGCAGGGACGGTCGGTGCCCTTGCGGTCAAGGAGGCGTCGCTGGTGCTGTGCGCCAGCTTCGTGGTGGCGGAGGCAACGGCTCAGCTCTTGCGGACGCGCAAGAACGACAGTGTCACGTTCGTGGTCACCGGCGAAGACGGACAAGCCGATGAAGACCTGGCGTGCGCTCAGTACATCGCCCGGAGAGCCGCTGAGGCCGGGACGGATGCTGCTGAGTTCCTTCACCGCGCTGCTACGTCGCGCGCCGCGGTCGAGCTGGCGGAGGGTGTGCGTCAAGGAGTCCACCCCGACGACGTCGAGCTCTGTCTTGAACTCGACCGGTTCCCCTTTGCCATGGTGGCGACCCTGGAGGCCTCGCTCATGGTCCTGCGCCCACACGCGATGTCTTCACAGCCCTAGGCCTGTCGCCCTCACGGAAAGAGTGAGCCACTACTCGTGGCGTGTTGGCGGAGCGGGGCGCGGCTGGGGGCCCACCCGTCAGGGCTGCCGGATGTGCCTGTTTCCGCAGCCGCCCGGAAGCCACCGGTGCAATCGGCAGGGGAAGGGCAGGAGCGGTGCTGCTTCATGCCGATCCTCCAGGGATCACCGCGTGGAACCCGAGAACTCGTGAAGGCCCACCGCCAGTCGTCCCTGAGGACTGGAACGCCCGCGTCGCGGCAGAGCTGGTCATGCAGCTGCAGATCGAGACGCATCGCGTCGCGGCGTGAGCAGTGTCGTGGTCGCAATTCCTGCGGCCAGCAGAAGCAGGGCGGCGGTGGCGGCGATCGGGGAGGTCGCTTCATGCAGAGGCCAGGTCCAGAAGAAGGGGCGCCCACCGGGACCCAGGCCGATGAGTGCACAGACGACGGGCACGAGGGCCACGGTCAGTGGGCCGTACATGTGACCGGCGAGGTATTGGACGATGAGCCCGGTACCCAGGTATCCGAGGAAGTTCCTTGCCGCGGCAAGGGATAGGGAGGAGTCAGCCGCATAGGCAGCGCCGAGGCCCATGGTGGTGGCCAGGAAGGCAGCTGCTGTCAGCATGCCTGCCTGGTATCGGGCTACGGGGCGGACCGCGGTGGTGTCGTAGACGCGAGGGACCCGGTTGAGCGCGTGCAGAGTGAGCGCCGCGGGAATGGCGGGGAGTACAAGGGGCACGGGGATTCCGGCACTCATGCCCGCGAGGAGGGAGGGGATGGGCAGGGTGGAGCCGCCGAGGAGCGGTGTCAGCAGCATGGTGGCGATCACGACTGCTGCGGTGAGGGGTGTGGCGTGTGCGCGGTGCCACCAGTTCACGATGTGGCTGCCTTGGTGTAGGAGGCGGGGGCAAGGTCGGGCAGTACGGCGCAGTCGTGGACGGAGCGCATGTTGCGTTCGTACCAGGCGTGCTGGGCTTGTGTGGGCAGGGCGCGAATCTGCTCGGCGAGAGTGATCGCTTCGTGGGGCCAGCGCTGGGCGAGGTCGCTCTTGGGGACGCCGCCGGTGAGGGAGAGCCAGGCGTATATGGCGATCACGGCTTCGTCACCGGGGTAGGCGGCGCCTTGGCGCAGGGCGCACGGGGGAGCTTCGTTGGGGAGTGGGCTGGTGGCGATGTTCGATGCGACGTTGGTCTTGTCGGGTTGGGGGTCCCCGAACTCGACCTGGCGGGCCGGCGTGACGCCGACGGTTGCCAGTTGAGCGGTGATCTCGTCGGCCCAGTGGCTGATGTCTGCTCGTCGGGTGTTCTGCTCGGGCCACAGGCAGATCTGCGGGCTCTGTCCTGAGCAGGTGCGCAGTGCGGTGTCGCGGGCCTGGGTGCCCTGGAAGTCCAGGGGAACGGCGAGGACGAGCGCCACGGCGGTGGCCGCGGTGAAGCCAGCCAGTGCAAGCAGGGGGCGCCAGAGGCGATGGCGGAGTGCTGAGCCGAGGACGACGGCCGTCACGATCGCGAGGGAGAAGGTGACGGTGGCTGCCAGGCTGCGGATGGAGGGTTCCTGGTCGAGGCCGCAACACTCGGTGACGCCTTGTCCGTTGAGGTGGCGCAGCCAGGGCAGATCGCCCATGGCAGCCGGCCAGAACCCCCACAGGTATCCGAAGATCAGCATGGTGGCGGCGCCGAGGAGTCTCGGCAGGCGAGCGCCGACGAACCAGCCCAGGGCGATATGGGCCAGGACCACGCTGTAGGAGGCAGCGAGGATCGCCGGGTTCGGGAGGCCGGGAGTGGACGCCACCGATGTCACGATGACGGCGAAGGGGGCGATCATCGCGATCAGACCGAGTACGGCGACGGGGCCGAGGTGCAGGACCGCCACGCTGAGCGGCCCGCGGGCCGGGGCGAGTCCGGTGATTCCACCCTGTTTGATCCGGGCTGCTTCCCAGGCTGCTCCAGCCCCGCACGCGGCGTTGATGAAGCCGACGACGATGGTGGTCTGGGAGCTGATGGAAGGCCAGTAGGCGATGGTGGACTCGGTGTTCTGGGCGCTGAACCACACCAGGACGGGAACCAGGACCAGGGCGGACCACGCAGCGGGGCCCGAGCGCAGAAGTGTCGAGATGCGCACGGTTCAGACCTCCCCTCGGACCAGGCCGCGGTAGGCACTTTCCGCACGCCGCTCGTACGGGGTACCGGCGGGGGCGGTGGCGAAGAAGTCGCTCGTCGGCCCTCGGAACACTGGCCTGCCACGGTCGAAGACGATGACGGTTTCGTAGATGTCGGCGAGATCGTCGGTCTGGTGCGTGGAGACGATGAAGTGCACCGAGCTGCTCAGTTCGGCCAGCAGATCCCGAAAGACACCGCGCTGGACAGGATCGAGGCCCGCGGTCGGCTCATCCAGGAGAACGATCTCGGCCTGGTGCACCAGCGTCTGCGCGATACCCAGGCGGCGGAGTTGGCCTCCGGAAAGCTCATGGCTCTTGCGCTCGCCCAGTTCCGTGAGGCGGACCCTTTCCAGCGCTGCGGCCGAACGGTCCCAGGCGTCGCGCTTGGACAGGCCTTTCAACCAGCCCACGTACGCGGCCTGTTCCCGGACCGTCAGGGCCGGGATGGCCTTCACCTCCTGTGGCAACCAGCCCACCTTCTGCCGGAAGGCCCGGCGATCTCTCCGCCGCACGCTGTCCAGGCGCCCCAGCGTGATGCGCCCCGAAACGGGAGTGAGGGAAGAGGCTCCCAGAGAGAGCAGTGTCGACTTCCCTGCCCCGTTCGGGCCGAGCAGAACTGTGCAACCTCGTGGGAGGTCCATCGTCAGGCTGTCGAGCACAGGAGTACCGGCCCGGTAGGCAAAGGAACAGTCCGTGTAGTGCAGTGGCACGCAAACCCCAGGTGAGTGATGACTACAGGCCCAGACGGGGGTGTGGGGGGGGTGGGGGGGGACCCCAAACCCCACCACCCCCCACCCGGGGCGAAACGCCCCGGGGGCGGGGGGTGCCGGGGGTTGGGGGCCC
>NZ_JBHTRI010000012.1:0-58581 GCF_042796085.1 Streptomyces sp. NPDC056452 | reverse complement strand
TCGAGCCAAACCACCCGCCGGTGTTGGCCTGGCCCCCCAACCCCCCGGGGGCGGGTCCCCACCCCCCCCCGCGGGGGGGGGGGGGGGTGGGGGTCCACCCCCCCACCCCACACCCCGTGAACCGGTCAGTACCGCACGGTGACCGTGGAGACGCTGAGATAGGCGGCCACGGTGTCCTGCCCGTTCAGACTCGAGTAGTTGAAGTAGTACGTGCCCGCGGCCTTGTCGCCGAAGCTCGACGTGTCGCAGTAGTTGTTGTCCCTGTTCACGACGGTGTCGGGCAGGCTGGCACGGGCCTTCTTCAACTGAAGTCCCGCGTAGGTAAACCGGCCGTTGTCCACGGAGCAGCCGGAAAACCTCACGTTGGTCGAGACACTGTCCGAGTTACCGTCCGCCCAGTGTTTCGACTCCTTCCCCCGGCAGCCACGCGCTGATGCTGCTGGTGAACCGCCCTGCGCGAACGCCGGTGCGATTCCCAGTACTCCGACGACCGCAGACTCGTCGCGACAGCTGCTATCAGAGGGGTGAGGAAATTCTCAAGGGGGGCCTGTCCGGCGGATCATGGTGATGGCAGAGTGCGCCCATGAGTTACAGCATTTACCTGCTCCGGTTCGTGGAGGGTGAGGTCGTCGCCCTGGACATTGAACAGTTCCGGCAGGCGACAGCGCCGTACGTGGTGGAGGGTACCCAGGAGGAAGGCTTCTCCCAACTTCGCGCGGAGGACGGGGGCGAGGCGGACCTCTACCACGCATTTCATGGCGAAGAGGGGATGTCATGTGTGACGGCGACGCACTTCGCACGTGGCGCGATGAGCGGCGTGCTCGCCCGGCTGGCGGCCGCCCTCGGGGCCTCGGTCGTGCCCCAGGACGGGGAACCGCTGATCCTTCACGAAGACGATCGCCGTCATCTTCCTGCGGACCTCCAGGGGAGGGCCTCCGTCATCGTCCCCACGGCTGAAGCCTTCGAGGCGGTAATCAACGGGACCTGAGCGACTCTGCCCCGGGAGAAGCCCCAGGTTCTCCTGCGGCTCGGGTCCGGCACGGCCGGGAGGTTGCGCGGTGCCCGGGAGGTTGGCGGTGCTCGGCCGGGTCGGGGGTGAGGTCGGCGGATCGGTCCCTCACCGTTCGTCACGGAGGCGAAGAAGGTACGTCGCGGTCAGCGCAACAGCACGGTCCACGTCTTGCGACAGCTCCTCCAGTGCCCGTGACGCCCTCGTCCCCGGGATGCCTGCCAGGGCCTGGGTCAGCCGTCCGCGTGCGGACGCTTCGGCAGTGTCGTGGCCGAGGCGTTCGACGAGCCCGGTCGCGATCTGATCCGCCGTCGCGGTGTCCTTCGCCAGCACGCTCAGCGCATCGGCTGCGTCGGTGTCGTTCCTGCCCTGCACGATCATGTCGATGAGCGTCGGAACCGCATCGGCCATGCCACGTGTGCCGAGCGCCAGAGCCGCATGTCCGCGGACCACTTCGTCGTGGTTCGCAAGGGCATCCCGCAGCCCCGCGGCGGCCTCGCCGTCGGGCATCTCGGCAAGGGACTGAACGGCACGTTCCCGTACGGCGGCCACAGGTGAGTGGAGACCCTCCGCGAGCAGTGCCGAACCGCCGTCGCCCGATCGCGCCAGCGCCCAGCGCAGGGCCCCGGCAACGATCGGGTCCGTCTCGCTCAGTGCCGCCTCGACCAGTGCCTCCACCGGCACCGGAACCTCGCCGACCGAGGAGAGGGCCGCGCGCTGACGCGCGTCAGCACTCTTCGACCCCAGTGCCTGGAGGAGCACAACGACTTGGAGGACGTCCTCCCAGCCGGCGGGGTCTGCGGCATCGATCCGTCGCAGTCGTGTGAGCAGTTCCGTCTCCGCGGCGATGCGTTCACGTGTCTGACGGATGAGGTCGCCGACGAGCGTCGAGGGTGTGAAACCGGGATCGTCGAGCGCGCGTCCGATCTCACGAAGCGACAGACCCAGCGACCGCAGGCTTTCGATGTGGAAGATCCGCCGGATGTCCTCCCCGGAATACTCCCGATAGCCGGAGCCGGTACGACCTGAAGGACGCACCAGACCCAGCGACTCGTAATGCCGAAGCATGCGGGCGCTGACCCCGGACCGTCGCGCCACCTCACCGATCAACACGCCCTATCGTCCCTCCTCGCCGGACCCGCCGAGGGCCACGACGCGCTTCGCCTCCTCGATGGCGGACTCGAATCCGGCGTCCGGATCGCGCAGAAGCCGTTCTGTCGCGAGGGCGTGCGCACGCGCGCGCGGATCGGGGGCCGTCGTCGCCGCCTGCAGAGCCGGCACAGTCGCTTCGCCCAGCGCGACCAGTGCCCGGCTGAGACTGAGCTGCGTCTCCCGCCCCCCGCGCCCGAACTGCGTCGCCAACACCGTGGCCAACGCGGACTCCTCGCCGTCCGGTACGAGCACGACCGCGGCGCGCCAGGCGCTTCGCGCCACCTCGTCGTCGGCGTCGGACAGAAGTGTCCGTGTGATGGCCGGCCACGCCTGCGGGTCCCCGATCTTGGACAGCGTGTGCAGCGCCTGGCTCCGTGCCTGCCCACGCTTCGAGCGGACTTCGCTGAGCAGCCCGGGGAGCGTCATGGACGCCGGGTGGCGGGTGAGCGCCCAGGTCAGCATGTCGCGGACGAAGAACTCCGGCTCGACCGCGCAGCGCTCGATGAGCGTGGCGACGAAGCGCGGGTCGGGCGTCGTACCGACCGCCAGAGCAGCCCGCAGCCGTACGGACGAACGGTCGTCCTCCAGCCCCTGGAGTGCTCGTACCGCGTCCGCGTCCTGAATCGTGATCGTCATCGAGATCACCTCCTTGGCAAGGAGTGAAGACCTTGTCACCGTGTCAAGGTCAAACCGGGTCCACTACAGCTCGCGGTCTCGCCCAGAACTGCGGTGGGGCCTCGGTTCGCGGTCCGAGGTCGGGCTCTCCTCAACGTTCCTGCTCGCCGACCGGGGGCTGTCGGGCCAGGAATTCCTCGAACGCCGCCGCCTGCTTGGGATCCATGTATCCCTGGCGCGCATGCAAGGTCCTGTCCGCAAGCCATGCCGCCTCGTCGGCGGGCAGTTGTACAGCGATCACAGTGCCGCCCCGGGCAAAGCTGACACGCCTGCCATCGGCGCGCACGTACCGGGTGTACGGGCCGTACTCCTGCGGCCTGGCCAACGGTTCGACCCGCAGCCTGCCGACGTCCCAGGTCGTCCCGTTCGCGTCCGCCCCTTCCTCGTCCTGCGGTATCGATGCGGGTACGGGATAGTCGGCGCGGGCCCAGTGCTCCAGCTCGGCCACGGCCTCCGCCGGGAACAGCACGCTCACCGGCACGTCTGCCTCTGTCAGCACAACGCGCTCACGGGTGGACTCGACCAGCGAGACGAGGCGCGCGTAGTCGATCGGGTCTGAAGCGAACCGACGCTCAACAACGATCTTCACGTCATCCATGGAGCCGGACGCTACATGGTGAGCCTCTTTCCCAGGAATCCAGGAATCCAGGAACCCAGGGTGTGGGCTGATTCAAGAAGGCGCGCCGCCCAGTACTTCCACCGTGCCGGTGTCGAGCGAGTAGTAGGCGCCGACGACGGCAAGGGCGCCCTTTCCCACGAGTGGGGCGAGGTCGTTGTTGGAGCGCAGGTCGGCAGCGGTCAACGTGACCTGGGCGCGGGCCATGGTCTCGACCGGGTCGGAGCCACCCTCCCCGGCTGCCTGTTCGTATGCCGGTCGTAGAGCCTCGACGATCGCTTGCAGGTTGCCGGGCAGCGGCTTGCTGTCACGGATGGATTCGTACGCTGCCTTGATGGCGCCGCAGCGCTGGTGGCCGAGGACCACGATGAGCGTGGTGCCACTGGTCATGGGTCCGTACTCGACGGAACCGGTGACCACAGGGCCGACCGCCTCTCCACCCGTGCGCATCACGTAGAGGTCACCCAGCCCGTGTCGAAGAGGAGCTCAGGCGGCACTCGGGAGTCGATGCACGAGAGGATCGCCCCGAAGGGTTCCTGCTCCTGGGCCAGGAGCTGACGCCGGTCCGGATCCCTGTCGGGGTGTCGGAGGTCCCCGCTCACCCAGCGCTCGTTGCCTTCCATCAGCCTCGCGAAGGCCGCGGTGGGTGTGGTCGGACGAGGACTTGGTGAAGCTCCGGCCGCCGCCGGGGCCGCCCTCGTGGAGGAGCACCCCGCGCGCGCCACGGTGGCGCCCGCAAGGTCGCCGCCCAGCAGCGCCCTACGATCCGGACGTCCTGCCCTCTTCATCGATTTCCCCTCGATGCCGCTCGGACATGGCCGGGTTCCTGGTGCCGCGCCCGGGATCCACCGGCCCATGATGTGAACTCTCTCCCGCACCTGCTGTCAGGTCGCCCGCGCCACGCTGAACATGTGCCGTGGTCGGCACGCAGGGAGGTCAGTCCTGTCCGGCGGCCCTTCTGCCGATGTGTTCCAGGAACTCTTGGATGCTTGCCGAGTCGGCCTCGAAGTCGTGGAACCAGGAAGCCGTGGTCGACCTCCACACCCGCCCACTCCCAGTCACCGCAAACGACCGGCCGCCGCCATCGCTGGCGAACACGAGAGAGGATGGCTCGTCGTCGATCCGGACGGATCCGTACTGCTGGAAGTGTGTTGCGACCATCGAGGCCGAGTGGATGAAGTATCCGTTGCCGACGTCCGGCAGGGAGACCTCACGGATCACCCAGTAGAGGGTGGTCAGGTCGGAGGGGATCGGTGTCATGTCCACCAGCGCATCCGTCGCCCTGTGGCTCTGCTCCGTTGCCGGAGCGACGACGTTCTCACCTGGCGGAAACCCGTGTGTCCGAAGAAACGACGACGTCAGAGTCCTGACCGCTGAATCAGTCCGCTGGCACCAGCCACGCACCCACTCCGCGTCGAGCCGCTCGCCGGACACCGGCACTCAGCCCTCGGTCCTGGTCTTGACGAGCGGCACGTCCCGCGTGAACTCCCGGAAACCGACGCCGTAGTACAGCCCCCGTGCCTGGGGATGCCCCGGGGCACCCAGACAGGCGGCCTTCACGCGCCTGGCCCCCGCCGCACGTGCCCAGGTGCACCCGTGCAGAAGCATGGCCCTTCCCAGCCCCAGACGCCTGTACTCCGGATGGGTCCCGACCGGTTCGAACTCAACTGTCTTGTTCGCTTCGTCGAGCCACATGATCGTCGAGGATGCCATCGTTCCGTCCGGCGCCTCCACCAGGAGGTGCAGGTCGCCGCGGTACGCCTCCGTCTGCCGGACGCCCTGGTAGCCCTCGGCCGTGTACGTCGAGGGAGCCCAGGCGTCGAGATGGGCCTGTACGGCGGCTTTCGGGCTGGCCTCGTCGGCGGTGGCGGCTTTCGGGCCGGCCTCGTCGGCGGTGGCGTCCTTCACCGACCCGTCGCTCCGCCTCACCCGGTGCGGAAGCCGGGCCCAGCTCCACGCGACCAGATCCCCACCGGAGAACCACAGCCGACGCGGCCGGTTCACGCCGTCGGCGGCGTGCCCCTTGCCCCAGTTCCATGCCAGCTCGCCGAACGTCGCGTCGCTGTTGACGAGGTCCGGGCGGGTGGCAGTGACACGCCGCGCCAGACCCTGCATGCGCTGCACGTCCGCGGCGGTCACACGCTCGACATTCGGCATGGTGCGCCACTGTGTCAGGACTCCCCCAGGGCGTCGAACCGTTTTCCGGGCCGCCGATCACGGCGGTCAACAGCACAATGCGCCAGTGATCCTTCGCGCTCCGGGGCTGCGCGAAGGATCACCTCAGGCCGCCTCTGCTGCCGACGGATCCGCGTCGCGGGACACTAGGGTCTTTCGTTTGGATCAGGCCGGATCAGTGACCGGGTTCTGGTGCCGTGGATCGCAAGGCGGAGGAGGGAAGCATGGCGGAGCCATGCCGACCGACGACAACGCGGCGAGGTGCGGCACCAGGGCACGCGAGCCCGGCCTGACCCAAACGGGAGGCCCTAGCTCAGCGTCTTCAGCGCCGCCGCGTCGTACGGCTTCATACCGTCGACCTGGCCGGCCAGGACCTTCGCCGCCCACTCAGGGTCCTGGAGCAGGGCGCGGCCGACGGCGACCAGGTCGAACTCGTCGCGCTCCAGGCGGTCGAGGAGGTTGTCGATGCTGCCGACCGCTGCCCCCTCGCCCGCGAACGCGCGGATGAAGTCGCCGTCGAGGCCGACCGAGCCGACGGTGATGGTGGGCCTGCCGGTGAGCTTCTTGGTCCAGCCCGCCAGGTTCAGGTCCGAGTCCTCGAACTCAGGGAGCCAGTAGCGGCGGGTGGAGGCGTGGAAGGCGTCGACGCCGGCCGCGGCAAGCGGGGCCAGGATCGCCTCCAGCTCCTCCGGGGTCTCGGCGAGCCTCGCGTCGTAGGCCTCCTGCTTCCACTGCGAGTAGCGGAAGATCACCGGGAAGGCGGGCGAGACGGCTTCGCGGACCGCGGCCACGATCTCGGCCGCGAACTTCGTACGGGCCACGGGGCCGCCGCCGTAGGCGTCGGTACGGCGGTTCGTCCCCGCCCACAGGAACTGGTCGAGGAGGTAGCCGTGGGCACCGTGCAGCTCGACGCCGTCGAAGCCGATGCGCTCGGCAGCTGCGGCAGCCTCGACGAAAGCGCCGATGACGTCGTCCAGGTCCTGCCGGGTCATCGCCTTGCCGGTGCCCTCGGTGCCGTCGACGCGGATGCCGGAGGGGCCGACGGCGGGGGCGTCGGCGTAGGGGGCCTCGCCCTGCTTGCGCACCATGCCGATGTGCCACAGCTGCGGGACGATCGTGCCGCCCGCGGCGTGAACGGCGTCGGCGACCTTCGCCCATCCCGCCAGCTGCTCCTCACCGTGGAATCGCGGCACACGGTCGCTCTGCCCGGCCGAGTCATGGCCGACGTAAGTTCCCTCGGTCACGATCAGCCCCACACCCGCGGCGGCGCGGCGGGCGTAGTACGAGCGCACGTCCTCACCCGGAACGCCGCCCGGGGAGAACATGCGCGTCATCGGCGCCATCACGATGCGGTTCGGGACGGTCAGGCCGTTCAGCGTGACGGGCCGGGACAGGATCTCGGCCGCACGGTGGGCCGAGGACGCGGTGACGGACACGGAGGTGCTCCTCGCAGGTACTTGATAACGTTGATGGTTGATAACCTCAAGCAATGAGAAGACGGTAGATCTAAATATTTGAGATTGTCAAGTTTCCTGGGGTAAAGTGACTGCCATGACAGGACCTGCCCGCGTCGATACAGCTCGGCTCATGGAGCTGCTCTCGGTGTCCCTCGGCGCCTACTACGGCGACTTCACCATCGCGGCAGCGAGCGAGAACCTCACCGCGAGCCAGGGCAAGGCACTGACCGTGCTGCGCCGGGGGCCCGCCGCGATGCGCGCCCTGGCTCACACCCTCACCTGCGACGCCTCCAACATGACCGGGATCGTCGACCGGCTGGAGAAGCGCGGCCTGGTGCGCCGCGAGCCCAGCCCCTGCGACCGGCGCATCAAGAATGTCCTCCTCACCGCGGAGGGCGAGCGCGTCGCCGACACGATTCGCGCGAAGATGCGCACCACGCAGGAGGGCCTGGACAGGCTCACCGACGAGGAGCGGGACTCCCTGCACACCCTGCTGGAACGAGTCTTCATCTCCCGGCCGTGCACCTGAGCCGGGGCAGGTAGCGACGACGGTCCGCTCACGCTTCGACGGCCGTCGCTCCCCCGGTCATACAGCGGCTCCAGCACCGGCGGCCCAGCCGTCCGCCGCCGATGCCGGGCCGCTTCGCGTCCGCCGCCAGGGCGATGCCCAACAGGAGCCCACGACCGCGATGTTGACCGGGAGACAGGGGCACCCCGGACCCGTCGGCGCGACGCGGAAGCAGATGGGCGAGGCCTTGGTCTATACCAACCAGCGCCGTCCCAGTATTCTCATCCGTGGCCAGTAGCACACTCTTCCCCCACCCAGGTTGCGTGCTGGCGCGGGCGACGCCCACCTCTCTCTGCCCCGAGCAGCCGGGTGAACCTCCCCATTCGCCGCCTCTAGGAGTCACGGTGAAATTTCGCACCAGAAGCTCGGCGATCATCGGCGCCATCTGCCTCGTCGCTTCCCTCGCCCTGACCACGGCGTCCGCCGACGAGCCCGCCGCCCCAGGTCAGGCAGCGAAGGTGACGCTGAAGAAGGTCGCCACGGCCCAGAATCCGTCCGCCGGTGCCGCCGGACCCGGTGGCACGGTCTGGATAGCCGAACGCGCAGGCACCGTAAGGGTCTTGAGCCCCAAGGGGCTCGGTGAGCCCGTCCTCGACATATCCGGAGAGACCACCACCGACGGCGAACGCGGCCTGCTGGGCATCGCGTTCGACAAGAGGTTCGCGCACTTCTACATCTCGTTCACGAACCTTGAAGGAACCAGCACCGTGGACGAGTTCGCCGTACGGGGCGGCAAGATCCAGCCGAACACCCGACGCACCGTCCTCACCCAGACGCAGCCCTACTCGAACCACAACGGCGGCGACATCAAGTTCGGCCCCGACGGCTACCTCTACATCGCGTTCGGCGACGGCGGCGCGGGCGGCGATCCGCACGGCAACGGGCAGAACCTCGACACGCTGCTCGGCAAGATGCTGCGGATCGACCCGAGCGGCGGCAAGCCGTATGCGATCCCGCCGGACAACCCGTTCGTCAACGACCCGAACGCCAGGGACGAGATCTGGGCGTACGGGCTGCGCAACCCGTGGCGGTTCTCCTTCGACGCGGGTACGGGTGACCTGCTGATCGGTGACGTCGGCCAGAGCGACTGGGAGGAGATCGACTGGGCCCCGGCGAGCAGCAAGGGCGGTGAGAACTACGGCTGGTCCCAGATGGAGGGCACCCACCCCTTCCGGGGAGGCACGGAGCCCGCGAACCACGTACCGCCGATCCACGAGTACGACCGCACCGGACTGGGCTGCTCGGTGATCGGCGGATTCGTCTATCGAGGCAAGGCGATCCCGGACCTCAAGGGCCAGTACGTGTTCAGCGACTACTGCGACGGCACCGTCCGCGCCCTGCAGCTGGAGAACGGCAAGGTCACCGGCGTGAGCGACCTCGGAGTCAACGGCGGCGAGACCGTCTCGTTGGTGCAGGGCTGCAAGGGCGAGCTGTACGTACTCGGTATTGCCGGCAGCATCTCCCGCATCGACCCGGCGTAACGACTACGGGATACAGAAGCCGCACGGCAGCGAGTAGCCCCGCGCGGGCTCGGAGTTCGGCCACGTGCCGAACTCCGGGCCCGGGTCACCAGGCGCCGTGGTGGGCCAGGCCCAGTGCCAGGGCGGCCACCGCGGTGAGGAGGAACACGATCCCGCCCACGATGTTGCGGGAGCCCACCCGCAGGTGGGCATAGATGGCGCCGACGAAGTACAGGACGAGGCCCGAGGCGGCGAGAGTTCCCAGGAGTGGGACGGCCATCCCGGCCAGCAGCCCCACGGTGCCCGCCGCCAGCAGCATGCCAAGCACCGGTACCCACTTCCGGGGTATCCCCTTCATGTCCGCCTGGGTCTTGGGGTACTCGTGGCCGATCAGGTAGGTGACGGCCGCGGCGCCGTTGAAGACCGCGCCGAGGATGGTGACCGTGACATAGGCGGCGAACACGATTTCTCCGTTTCTGTGGTGCGTAGCGTTTCTGAGCAGTCCGTCATGGGAGGCCGCTCTCCTGCATGACGAACCATGGGCTCGCTTTTGTGACACCGGTGACCGGCCGGGGCATGGCAGTGGTCTCGACGCAGCATGTCTTCGGCTGAGGACCACCGCGTGACGTGCTGTCGGGGCCGGGGCCGACGCTTCCCGTTTGCGCTGATGACCGTTTCCCGGGCTACGGAACGGAGCTC
The DNA here is from genome assembly GCF_042796085.1 of Streptomyces sp. NPDC056452. Classification (NCBI taxonomy): domain Bacteria; kingdom Bacillati; phylum Actinomycetota; class Actinomycetes; order Kitasatosporales; family Streptomycetaceae; genus Streptomyces; species Streptomyces sp. NPDC056452. The sequence continues at coordinate 48,770 of NZ_JBHTRI010000012.1, read as the reverse complement.
AGCCGGCAGCCCCCGGGAGCCGGGCGATGACGCCGGACAGGTCCGTGCCGGCAGGGAGCGTACCGAAGGCCAGGCCCTGGTCACCGGCCAGCCGCGAGGCGCAGAACGCGTCCGCGACGGCGGCCGGGGCGTGCCGGACGAGCAGGGAGCCCTGCAACACCAGCGCCATGCGCTCGACCAGCCTGCGGGCGCGCACGGCCGCGTCCTCGGTGAGCACCAGTTCGCCGCGCAACTGCCGCCAGGCCGCGTCGAGTCGTGCATCCGCTCCCGCGGCGATCTCGATCTCCGCACCGAAAGCGTCGAGGGACTCGGGTTCACGGGTCATGGCGCGCAGCACATCGAGTGCGTTGACGTTGCCCGAGCCCTCCCACAGGCCGTTGAGCGGGGCCTCCCGGTACAGCCGGGGCATCCCCGACGCCTCGTCGTAGCCGTTGCCGCCGAGACACTCCAAGGCTTCGGCGACCGCCGCCGGCTGGCGCTTGCACACCCAGTACTTGCCGACCGCAGTGGCCAGCCGCAGGAACACCCGCTCCCCCGCGTCACCGCGCTGTGCACGGTCGGTCGCTCCCGCGATCCGCAGCGCCAGGGTGGTCGCCGCCTCCGACTCGATGCCGAGGTCGGCGATGACGTTGCGCATCAGGGGCTGGTCGATCAGCTTGGTGCCGAACACGGAGCGGTACCTGATGTGGTGGGCGGCCTGCGCGAGTGCGGCACGGGTCCCGGACGCGGAGCCCAGGATGCAGTCGAGCCGGGTCATGGTGACCATGTCGATGATGGTCCGCACACCCTGCCCCTGACGGCCGACCGGCCAGGCAACGGTGTCGTCGAACTCCGGCTCGCTGCTGGCGTTGCTGCGGTTGCCCAGCTTGTCCTTCAGCCGCTGGATACGGAAGGTATTGCGACTGCCGTCCGGGAGCACGCGCGGGACCAGGAAGCAGGACAGCCCTCCCGGAGCCTGTGCCAGCACCAGGAAAACATCGTTCATCGGAGCGCTGGTGAACCATTTGTGGCCGCGCAGTCGCCAGGTGCCGTCGGGCTGTTCGGTGGCGACGGTGGTGTTGGCCCGTACATCGGTGCCGCCCTGCTTCTCCGTCATGCCCATGCCCGCGAGCAGACCGCTCTTGCCGGCGGGGGCGCGCAGACCCGGGTCGTACGTCCGGCTCGTCAGCAGCGGCTCGTAGAGAGCGGCCAGCTCCGGCGCCGAGCGCAGGGCGGGGACGACCGCGTAGGTCATCGAGACCGGGCATCCGTGCCCCTGCTCCGCCGAACTCCACACCATGAAGCCCGCCGCGCGGGCCACATGGGCGCCGGGCCGGGCGTCGGCCCACGGCGCGCCGCCGAGGCCCTCCCTGATCGCCACGTCCATGAGCGCGTGGTACGAGGGGTGGAAGTCCACCTCGTCGATCCGGTTGCCGTAGCGGTCATGGGTGCGCAGCACCGGCTCGTTACGGTTGGCCTCCTCGGCCCAGCGCTGGACCTGCTCCGAGCCGGCCAGCCGGCCCAGGCGGTGCAGGTCCTCCACGTACCACTCGGCGCCCTCGCGGCGGACTCCCTCCAGCAGTACGGCGTCGTCGGCTACATCGTGGCCGACCAGCGGCGGCGGTTGGTTGGTCACCTCATGGGTGCGTGCGGTGGGGTCGCTGCTCAGTGCGGCGTCTGCTGTCGTGGTCATCTCGGTCCTCCGGACTCGGGGTCGTACCAGGGCGCGGTCACAGGTGGTCGGCGTCCACGTCGTCGGCGTCGTGGTCGGCCCTGGCGCCGAGCGGTGCGGCAGCGCCCGCGCAGCGCAGGGCCATCGCCACCAGTTCGGTGACCAGGTGGTCCGCGTCGGCGCCTTCGGCGGGAGCGGACAGTGGGTCGACGAGCACTTCGCCGATCGCCCCGGTCAGCGCGGCTGCGGTGACCTCCGGGTCCTGGTCGGGCAGCAGACCTGTGTGGATGCCCTCGCGGATCACCTCGGCGAAGACCTCGCGGTAGCGGCGCCGGAACCCCAGCCGCTCCTCGCCGAGCGCCGGTTCGGCGGGGGCGGCAAGCAGGGCGTGGGCCAGACCGCGGGACTCCATGGCGCGGCGGGCGAAGACGCCGACGCCCAGCGCGAGCCGCTCGACCGGGTCCCGGCCGCCTTCCGTGAGGACCTTGCCGAGCACCTCGACCTCACGTCCCGACGCGCGGCGGAAGACCTCTACGGCCAGCGCGCCTTTGGAAGGAAAGTGCTGGTAGACCGAGCCGACCGACATCCCCGCCGCTGCGGCGACCACGGTGACGGATGCGTTGGCCCAGCCCACATCGGCCACGACGGCGGTCGCCTGCTCCACCAGATGCTCCCTGGCGGCGGCGAGGCGGTCCTGCACAGCGGGTGTCTTGCGGTAGGCCATGCAACAAGTGAACCACTGTTCAGATCTTCACGCCAGCATCTGTCGTCGCAGGGCCTCCCCATCGATCGAGAGGGACTCGGAGCACGCGGTCAGCGCAGAGCCGGGTACGGGTGTGCGGCCCAGTGTTCGGCGGCGGTGATACCGAACAGCACGACGTCGTGGTAGCTGCCGGCGAAGAATTCATGCTGCCGAAGCCGCCCCTCCTCCACGAATCCCAACCTGCGGTAGAGGCCGAGGGAAGCGTCGTTGAATGCGTAGACCTCTACCTCACACTTGTTGTGGCGCTGCTCGGCGAACATGTAGGTGAGGACCAGTTCGGTGGCCTCGGCCGCGTACCCCTTCCCACGGTGATTCCGGCTGATCTCGATCCCCGTCTTGAACCGTCCCGCACGGGCATCGGTCTCTCCGACGGTCACCGCCCCTGCGAACGCACCGTCGTCCAGCACCTCGACGACCAGCCGGAATGCTTCACCCCCTGGCGGACGTCCCGCGCGCTCGGCAGTCCACGATCGAAAGCTCTCGTCCGAGCGTGGGGGCTCGACCATGTCGGCATTGCGGACGTCGACGGTGTTCTGGGCCAGGTCACGGAAACACTCCCAGTCCTTCGCCTCGACACCTCGCAGACGCACCTTCTCGCCGGTCCACATCTCACTCATGGCACTTCCCATTCCAGTCGGTCGCAGCCACGGACGGCCATGCGCTGAAATGCCACAGGGTAGCGGTGGGGCGCGGCCGCGCCCGAGTGGGAAATCTGGTCCCCCGCGCCCATCACGCGGGCGCGTCCACGGGACCGCCGAGGCAGTACGGACTTCCGAGGACGGGAGGGCGACCAGAGTTGGCAGACGCATGACGGCGATCTGACGGTGTCGACCGCCTTCCGGTCAGGCGGTCCCGTCGGGCCGACCTGGACAGTGTGCCCTTGGCCCTACGCCGTCGGCGGATGGTGCGCCCCGGTGACCACCTGGCTCGGGGCCGGAGAGCAAATGGCCTCGCTCGCATCCGATGTGGGCCGTCCTCGCTGATGAGCGGTGACGGCAAACAGGCCCACCCCGTCCCACCCCGGCCGTCGCATCGGCCGTCCGGATACGGTACGAAGTCCGGTGTGAACGAACAGACCCAGCCCGCGACCGTTCGCGTGTTCATCGCCCTCGCCCCGCCCGACCCTGCGAAGGAAGAACTCGCCCGGGAGCTGCGCCCCGCCTATGACACGCACCCTCAGATGCGATGGAATCGCATCGAGGACTGGCACATCACCCTGGCGTTCCTCGGGGAGCTCCCGGCCGAGGCCGTTCCGCTGCTGCGCTCGCCTCTCGCCGAACTCGCAGCGCACCACCGACCACCTCGCCTGGCACTGCGCGGCAGCGGAAGCTTCGACGACCGGGTGCTGTGGAGCGGGATCGAGGGAGACCTCGATGAGCTGCACATGCTCGCGGCCGATGTGCGTACGGCGGTCAAGAGCTGTGGTGTCGCCTTCGAGGACCGGCCCCTGCGCCCGCACCTCACCTTGGCCCGTGCACGCCGCGGTGACAGGTCCTCTGCGGTGGAAATCGCCGCCGGGCTCGCCGGGTTCACCGGCCACCGGTGGCCTGCCGAACGCCTGCACCTGGTCGGCAGCAACGTCGGCCGCAGCAGCGGACCGATCCACTACCGCGACATCGAGGCTTGGGCCCTCGGCAGCGGGTCCCCCGGTGGAACTTGAGCGGGCGGCCGGCCCGATCTGGGCACGACTCCCGACAAGAGGTAGAACCTTGCCGTGCCAAGCTTCGGGTCACACCGATAGGCACCGTGAGCGCTTCGGCGAGGCGTGCTTCCAGGGTCTGGCGGCTTCGTCGCGGCCCCCGCAGACCGAACCGCATCGGGGTGACGTTCCGCGCCAGCGAATCCGTCCTTGGCCGCGAACTGACGGGCCGGGACTCGACGCGGAGGCGCGGGGCATCCGGGCGTAGGCTTCGCCCAGCACTGACCGGGGGGAGCGGAAGACATGACGGCCGAAGCAGCGCAGAGGTGGGGGTCGACCCTCGATTCTGTGGTGGTGTACGAGCAGGGTGCGGTCTGCCGCCGCCTGGCCCGGGGCAGCGTGCCGTCTGACGGCAGGGTGCGGGTGACGGGACTCCCCCGCTCGCTGGACCCGGGGTCGCTGCGGGCCCGTGTTCTGGGCGCCCCAGGGGTGCGCGTCAGTGAGGCTCGGGTAGAGGTCGAGGCCGAGCCGCTCGGCACGTCCGCGCCCGACGAGTTGCAGCACACGGTCGAGCAGTTGCGCGACGAGTACGCGGCGGCGCAGCGTCGCCGGGAGCATCTGCTGAGCCTGATCGAGGAGGTCAGGGCTCTGCACCCGGTCCCGCCGGCCCGCAAGCGCGAGGACCCGCACCGCCGCACCCCGGTCGACGCGTGGCTGGAGCTCGCCGACTTCATGGACGAGCGGCTGGCTGGACTGCACACCCGCCTCGTCGAGTCGGAGGAGGCGCTGCGCCGTATCCAGCACGAGCTCGACGTCGCCGCGGACAGGCTGGCCCGCGCCTCCACCGACGCGCCGTCGGCACACGTGGAGACCACGGTCTCGGCCTTCGTGATCATCGACGCCTCCGGCACCGGTGACGCGAACGCGGACACATACGCGGAGGTCGAACTGGAACTGGAGTACGGGGTGCCGGGCGCCGTCTGGGTGCCGGCCTACCGTCTCACCCACCGTCAGGGTGACCGCAGCGGCCGTCTGGTGCTGCGCGCTTCGGTCGCCCAGCGCACCGGCGAGGACTGGACCGACGTGTCCGTCGCCCTGGCCACGGCCGATCTGCGGCGCGGTACCGAGTTGCCGAAGCTCCGCTCCATGCGGATCGGACGCCGTCAGCCCGCATCCTCGCCTTCTGGCTGGCGCGAGCCCCCGGCCGGCCTCACGGACCTGTTCGACGGGTACGACGCGGCGGGCCCTCGACCGGCCACGACCACCACCGCAGTGCCCGTCGCCGCCCCGTCCTGGCCCGTTCCGCCGCCACCGCCACCGCCGTCGCCCGCACCGCAGGCCTACGGCGCGCCCACCGGTGCGTTCCCCGTGCCGGGCGGCGCCTTCCCGGAGGCCTTCACCGGTGCCATGCCCGCAGCCGCGCAGCCGGTCCAGGCCCCGAGTGCCAGGCGGAGTTCCGGTGGCCGGGCCTTCGCCGCCCCCGCCCCCGCCCCCATGACACCCGCGGCCCCTGGTGGAGCCGCACCGCCGCCACCGCCTGCACCGGCCGCCGGTCCGCCGCAGCCGAGCGGCGCCGAGCTCGACTACGCCGGCCTCGTCCTGTGCGGCCCCGACGAGTCAGCCGGTCGCAGGGGCCGGTTGTTCCCCGGCTCCCGGTTCGACCCGGTGGCTGCCGAGTACCGCCGCCGGGCCGAGTCGGTGGCCGCGCTGCGGCTGCCCGGGCACTCCGTGCGGCCCCGCGAGTCGGCGGGTTCCTTCGACCACCGCTTCGACCCCGCGGCCCGCGCCGACATTCCGTCGGACGGCATCTGGCACACCATCACCGTCGGCGAGATCCCGGTCGGCCTGCACACCGAGTACCTGTGCCTGCCGTCCGTGGAACCGACCGTGTACGCGACGTTGGTACTGTCCAACGCCACCGACCAGGCTCTGCTCGCCGGCCCGGTGGAGGTAACCGTCGACGACGACTTCCTTCTGACTGCCGCATTGCCCACGGTCGCCCCCGGTGGCGTCTGTCGGGTCGGGCTCGGACCGGCCGAGGGTGTTCAGGTCACCCGCCGTACGAACCTCCACGAGTCCACCTCGGGCCTGCGCAACAACACCACCGTGCTCGACCACCGCGTCCATGTGGAGCTGGCCAACCGCCTCTCGACGCCCATCACCCTCGAGGTCCGGGAGCGGGTGCCCGTCACCTCCGAACCGGATGTCCGGATCGTGGAACGCGCCGACTGGACGACACCCGAGGACGGCCCGGGGTCCGATCGCCATGCCCCGGGCACCCGCGTCTGGCGGGTGGACCTGCCCGTCGGCGGCACCGCCGTGCTCGACGGCGGTTACGAGATCCGAATCCCGGCCGGCAAGGCCCTCATCGGCGGCAACCGCAGGAGCTGACACACCCCATGACCACAGCCCCCAAGCCGATCGCCCTGCCCGTCACCGCCGTCACCTGCCTGGAGGACCGCGCCCACGTCGAACGTGCCGTCGTCCTCGACCTGGAGGCGGGAGTCCAGCGGTTGCGTCTCGGGCCGGTCAGCGCGATGGCCGTCGACCGGACCCTCCATGCCGAGCTGACCACCGATCACCCGGCCGCCGTACTCGACGTGCGGATATCGCGCAGCTGGACACCGCGCGGGCCGCAGCCGGACACCGATGGCGACTCCGCCCTGCGTCGGCGGGTGCACGCGCTCGAAGAGGAACAGTTCGCCCTGGCACAACGGCGCGACCGGCTGCAGGCCCGCCGGGACCTCCTCGGCCGAATCGCCGCCGATCTGCTGCGGGACATCGGCGAGGGTGCGGGCTCCGGAGAGACCGACGGACCCCGCTGGGCACGCGAGCTGGACCGGGTGGACGACGAACGCGGCTCGTGCGCCGAGCAACTCCGCACCGCCGAGGCCCGGATGGCCGCCCTCGCCGACGAAATCGCGGAGGCGGAGCGGGCCCTCTACGTATCGGAGGACGAGCCCGCCGAGCTCGTCGGCCATATCGAGCTGACCGTGGAAACGGCGGTTGCCGGGCCCGTCGGGCTGCGCCTGAGCCACCTCACCCCGTGTGCACTGTGGCGTCCCGCCTACCGGGCCGTGCTCGACGGGGATTCCCTGACGCTGGAGACCGATGCGATGGTCTGGCAGCGCACCGGCGAGGACTGGTCGGACGTACGGCTGACGCTGTCCACGGCGCGCTCTGCTCTGGCCACCGATCCGCCGCGCCTGAAAGAGGACCGGCTGACGCTCACGGACCGCTCCGTCGCGGAGCGCCGGACGGTCGACATCGAGCTGCGCGAGGAGGAGATCGGGACTCTCGGCCCGTCCCCGGTGCTCGGCCTGCCGGGAGTCGACGACGGCGGCGAGGCACGGGTGTTGCGGTCCCCGGCGCCGGTCTCCCTGCCCAGCGACGGCCACGCGCACCGCGTGCCGCTGTCCACTTTCACCACGGCCGCGCACAGTGAGTACGCGTGTTCGCCCGAGCTGTCCCCCTTGGTCACCCGGGTGGTGCGATTCGACAACCTGGCCGGCCATGCGCTGCTCGCCGGACCCGTGGACCTGGTCCGCGACAGTGGATTCAGCGGCCGGGGGACGCTGGACTTCACCGCCCCGGGTGCCCCCGTCGAGCTCGCCTTCGGCAGCTGCGACGACCATCGGGTGGTCCGGCATGCCGAGGAGTCACGCGACTCCACCGGGATCACCCAGCGGACCGTCATCACCCGCACGATCCAACTGCACCTGTCCCGGTTCTCGGCCCCCGGGGAACAGGGCGACCAGGTGGTTGCCCTGCGGGAGCGGCTCCCGATCTCCGAAGTCTCCGCAGTGGAGGTCCGCATGCGCGAGGAAGCCTGCTCCCCTGCGCCCGATGTGGTCGACGCCGAGGGCATCGCCCGCTGGGACGTCACCCTCCCGCCCAACGGCCACCGGACGGTCACCCTGGTCTACGAGCTGTCGGCGAGCGCCAAGGTCACCGGGCTCTGAGCTCCGCTCTCGGCTGCGTGGATCGCCGAGTTCCACACGGGTCGTGCGGGACGAGGGGGGGCGGGCACCACGCGCGGTGCCCCTCTCAGGCCGTCGCCGCCGCCCGGTAGGGGCGGAAGAGCGCGCGGAGTTCCTGCGCGTAGAGCTCGGGCTCTTCGAACGGTGCGAAGTGCCCGCCGCGCGGGGGCTCGGTCACGCGCACGGCGTTCGTCGTGCGCTCGAGCCATGCTCGCGGCGGGCGGACGACGTCGCCCTTGAAGAGCGAGAAGCCGGAGGGTACTTCGACCCGGCGGGCGTGCTGGCTGGGTGGGATCGCGGCGTTCGCACGGTACATGCGCATCGACGAGCCGATCGTCCCCGTCAGCCAGTAGAGGGTGATGTTCGTGAGGATCTCGTCCTTCGTGAAGCTCCGCTCGATGTCACCGTCGCAGTCGCTCCATCCCCGGAGCTTCTCGACGATCCACGCGGCGAGCCCGGCCGGTGAGTCGTTGAGGCCGAAAGCCGCGGTCTGGGGCTTTGTTCGGTGCATGGACGCGTAGGCGCCCTCGGTGGCGCCCCAGGCCGCGGCGCTTTCGATCCAGGCACTCTCCTCGGGCGCGAGGTCCGCTGGGTCGCCGGTGAAGACGGGCAGGCCCCCGTCGGTACGGTGGACGGCCACGACCCGGTCGGGGTGGTCGAGCGCGAGGTAGCGGCTCACGTGGCTCCCCATGTCCCCGCCCGCCGCGCCGAACCGCTCGTAGCCGAGGACGTCCATGAGCTCGGCCCACAGACCGGCGACGGCGATGGAGTCCAGGGGCGTGCCGGTGGGGCGGTCGGAGTACCCGTAGCCCGGCATGTCGGGCACCACCACGTCGAACGCGTCGGCGGGGTCGGCGCCGTGCGCACCGGGATCGGTGAGGAGGGGGATGACCTTGGCGTAGCGCCAGAACGAGTCCGGCCAGCCGTGACTGAGGACCAGGGGCAGGGCGGACTGGGCGGGCGCGGCGGCCCGGACGTGCACGAAGTGGATCCCGAGGCCGCCGAGGGGGACGCGGAAATGGGGCAGCCGGGCCAGCGCCGCCTCCTGCGCCGGCCAGTCGAACTCGTCCGCCCAGTAGGCGACGAGCTCGCGGAGGTAGGTGAGGTCGGTTCCGAACGACCACCCGGCGTCCTCGGGCGCGTCCGGCCAGCGCGTCGCGCGCAGCCGCGCCCGGAGGTCCTCGAGCGCCGCGGGGGCGGTCTGCGGGGTGAACGGCTCGGGGCGGGGCAGGGCGTCCGGCATGGGACGCATGCTAACGCCCCTGGTTCGGATCATCCGGGGCTCGCGGGGCCCGACACGCGCGGGTACGGCAGATGCGTCGACGAGCGCACGGCACAGGAAGGAGGCGGCGTGTCGGCTTCACCGTCACGCGAGCCGCTTGCCTCACCCCGATCCGCGAGGTGCATCTCGTCCGGTGGTCCGACCCGGGCCGCGGATCATCGAATAGCCACCGGCCGGCAAACATAATGCCGTCCATGAACTCCGCGCACCCCGCCGGTTCCGGCAAAGGCAAGCTGGCGCACCGTCTGGTGCCCATGACGGGTCGTGACCCGAAAGAGCTCGCCCGGTCCTCCTCCCCACTGGAGCTGCTGTTCGACCTGACTTTTGTGGTCGCGGTCGGCACGGCGGCCTCCCACTTCGCCGAGATGGCGGCCGAGGGTCATCCGGGGCAGGCGGTCACCGCGTTCGTACTGGCGATGTTCGCGATCAGCGTCGCGTGGATCAGCTTCAGCTGGTTCGCCTCCGCCTTCGGTACCGACGACTGGCTCGACCGGGCACTGACGATGGTGCAGATGATCGGCGTCGTCGTCTTCTCGCTCGGTCTGCCGGCCATGTTCCACTCCGTCGAAGAGGGGGGACACCTCGAGCTGCGCGTGATGGTGCTCGGATACGTCGTGATGCGCGTCGCGATCGTGCTGCAGTGGTGGCGCGCCGCCCGGGAATCCCCCTCGTACCGGGCCGTCTGCACGGCGAACATCCGTTGGATCGTGACCGCTCAGCTCGGTTGGGTCGTGGTCGGATTCACACAGCCGCAGCTCGCCGTCGCGTTCGCCGCCTTCGCCGTGCTCGGGGCACTGGAACTGGCAGTTCCTCTGCTCACGCAAGGCAGCGCGGGCGGAACCCCCTGGCACCCCCACCATGTGGCCGAGCGCTACGGCCTGTTCGCGATCATCGTTCTCGGCGAGAGTGTCGTCGGCACCGTCGCCTCCTCGGGCGACCTCCTCGGGGGCGTGGACGGACTGCACTGGAGCGGTAACGCCATCGCCGTCGTCGTCGCCGGCGTCGGACTGACCTTCGGCATGTGGTGGGTGTACTTCTCCACCCCCTTCGGTGACGTCCTCGTGCACCGCCGCAACCGCGGATACCTCTTCGGTTACGGACACATCCCGCTCTTCATGGGGATCGCCGGGGCGGGCGCCGGACTCCACATGGCCGGCCTGCAACTGGAACACCACTCAGAGCTCGGTGACGTCGCCGTCGTCCTGTCCCTGGCCATCCCGGTCGGCCTCTACCTGCTGATGGTCTATCTGCTGCACACGCTGCTGCTGTCCGCCGCAGACCGCTTCCACCTGCTCCTGATCTCCGTCACCCTCGCCGTGCTTCTCGCGGCCGTCCTGCTGTCCGCCGCCGGAGTGGCGATCGCGGTGTGTCTGCTCGTCATCATGCTCGCCCCCTTCGTCACCGTGGTCGGATACGAGACGGTCGGCCACCGCCATCAGCGACGCATGCTGCAGGAACTCGCCGAAGGCGGCCACTGACGCACCGCGGGAGCGCACTGCCCCCGGCGGGCTCACCCGTCGGAGGCGAGGCGGTTCAGCCACTCCCCCAGCAAGTGCTGTTCCCCGCTGCTGAGGGTCGTCTGGTCGGGCAGCGCAGCGCGCAGGGCGCGGGCGGCTCCGGCCGGACCCTCGTCCTGTACGGCCGGTTCCTCGTTGGTGACGGCACAGACCATGGACTCGCGCATGGTGGTCAGCAGGGCGGGGTTGCGCCGGTCCTCGGGCAGGGACAGCCAGGTGAGCACCGCACCGCGCGCCGTGGCGTGAATGATCATGGCCGCGAGTTCTTCGTCCACCCGGAGCCGGCCGCCCACGGCAAGGCGCCGGACACGGCCCATCAGGATGTCCATGCCTGCTTGGAAGGCCGGCGACTCGGCCCTTGTGGGCTCGCTGTACATCAGCGTGTACAGGGCGGGATTGGCCAGACCGAATTCGACCGCCAGGTCCCAGCCCGCCCTCAGGTCCTCGATGAGGTCCTGAGGATCGGGGTCGACGTCCTTGCTCGCCAGGAACGTCGCGAAGCCGTACTCGGCCACCGCGTCGAGCAGCCCGTCCTTGTCGCCGAACAGCCGGTAGATGGCCGGTGGCTGCACCCCCGCCGCGACCGCGACCGCGCGGGTGGTGACGGCGTCCCGGCCCTCGCGCTCCAGCAGGTCGGCGGCGGCCTCGACGACTCGCTGCCGGGGCTGTTCGACGCCCTTGGCCGTGGTGTCGGAGGTGAGGGCGGTGTCGCCGTTCGTGGCACGTGGACGTGGTGGCATGTATCAACGATACAGGTCGAACAGTTCCGTCGTTAATATCAATGATACGTTGGTATTGATTCCAATGGAACTAGACCGCAGGAGTACACCGTGATCATCGTGACCGGAGCCACAGGACAGCTCGGACGTCAGATTGTCGAGAGGCTGTTGACGCGTGTACCGGCGGACCGGGTCGGCGTCAGCGTCCGGGACCCGCAGAAGGCCCAGCCATTCGCCGACCGGGGAGTACGGGTGCGGCACGGCAGCTTCGACGACCCCGCCGGCCTCACCCACGCCTTCGAAGGTGCCTCCCAGGTGCTGATCGTGTCCGTCGACAAGATGGGCGAGGAGGCCGTGCGACAGCACCGGGCCGCGATCGACGGGGCAGTCGCGGCCGGGGCCCGCCGCATCCTCTACACCAGCCACATGGGCGCCAGCGCCTCATCGCTCTTCCAGCCCTGCCGCGACCACGCCACCACGGAGGAAGCGCTGCGCGCATCCGGCGTGCCGTTCACTTCGCTGCGCAACGGCTTCTACGCAGGCAGTGCGCTGCAGTTCGCCGGCCACGGCCTGGAGTCCGGCCTGATGGCGCTCCCCGCAGACGGGCCGGTGAGCTGGACCGCGCACGCCGATCTCGCCGACGCGGCCGCCGCCGTCCTGGCCGACGAGGGCAGCTTCGACGGCCCCACGCCGCCACTCACCGCTGCTCAGGCGCTCACGTTCGACGACATCGCCTCCATAGCCACCGAGGCCACGGGCCGCACCATCACCAGGACCACCGCACCCGATGACCAGTTCCACAAGCAGCTGGTGAGCAACGGCGTCCCCGCCGAAGCGGCGGACCAGTTGCTCGGCGTCTTCGCCGCCGCTCGCGTCGGCGAATTCGCAGCCGTCGACCCGACACTGGCCGCCCTGCTCGGCCGCGAGCCCCTCACCCTGAGCGCAGTCCTGCGCGGGCAGCTGTCCAGCAACGACGGGCACTGACCGGCTCGCACGTCACGGCGACCGCGCCGATCGGACGGAATCGGCGCGTAGGGGAGGTCTGCGACCGCCGACGATGGCCAAGGTGTCCCCTGCAGGTATTCTGCTGCGGGATTTACGGGCGACAGCGACGAGCTGACGCGGTTTCAGCCAGGGGGTCAATGTGGTGCGCGTGATGAAGGCGGTGGTCCCGGTCATCGCCCTGGTGGCGGTGGCGGCGGGATGTTCCTCGTCCGAGGGCAAGGACGAGCAGCGGCTGACGGAGCTGCGGGAGAACTACTGCACGCAGCTGGGGACATGGCAGAAGGCGCGGAACGCGGCTGACACGGAAACGCCCGATCCGTCGGGGTTCGACGAGGTCGGGGCCGTCGCTCAGGACGCCTTCCTCGCCATGCGACCGCTCCAGGACGAGACCGTCGGAGGAGGCCGCACCTTGGCGGAAGCGACGGTGGCAGCGATGAAGAACAACGACTCCGAGGCGGAGGGACGCGTCGTGCAGTATTGCGGTGACTCCGGCTTCGAGACGCTGACCCGCTAGTGCGTCGACCGGGTGACTTCGCCGGGTCGGTGCGCTGGGGAACGGTGGGGCGTTGAGCCCTGTCCGTTTCGGTTTCGCGGAGGCGTGGTGGCAGAGCCGGTCAGGGTTCGTCGGTCGTCCGACCAGGAAGGGCAGAAGCTGCGGCAGATCGTGCGGTGCGGAGCCATGAGCACGGTGCGCTACCGCAGCACGATGCTGCTGCTTGCCTCGGCCGGCGGGAACCGGATCCCGACCCCATCCGCTGCTGCTTGCAGGCCGTATCTACGGCGGCGCCCACAGGCCCGCACCTACCGGTCGCCCCCCTGCGTGCACAGCTGTCGGACACCGCCATCGCTCCATGAAGAAAACCTCATGGAACCGTGACTCGACCTGGCCGTAACATACCCAGGCTGGCAGCCCCTGCTCCATGCACATCGCTGTCATCGATCCACCTCGTCGAACCAGATCCGCGTGCATCTGTCAGGGAGTCAGAGTGTCTGCTGAACGCGCCCTGCTTCCACGTTCGGCACCGGCTGCCTCGGGAATCTCGTCCCGTTCGATCGCCGCGCTGCTGGACCGGCTCGAAGCACGATCGATCGAGTGTCACTCCATCATGGTCGTGCACCACGGACACGTCGTCGCCGAAGGCTGGTGGGCGCCGTATTCGGCCGAACGTCCGCATCTTCTCTACTCGCTGACCAAATCGTTCACGTCGATCGCCGTGGGGCTCGCGGTCGCCGACGGACTCCTCTCGCTGGACGATCGGGTGGTGCAGGTGTTGCCCGACCACGTCCCGGCCGACATCTCGGAGCAGGGAAGCCGCATCACCGTTCACCACCTGCTGTCCATGACGGCCGGGCACCCCACGGACAGCCTCGCCGAAGCCTGGCAGCTGGAACCCGACGACTTGGTGAAGGGCTTCCTGGGCCTGCCGTTTGCCACGGCCGAGGGAACGCGGCACACCTACGACAACTCAACCACCTTCATCCTGGCCCGGATGGTGGAGCGGGTCACGGGTCGCGGTCTCCCGGAGTTCCTCGACGAACGCCTCTTCAAGCCGATGGGCATCGACCACGCCGAATGGGACCGGGTGAAGAGCGGTGCCGCCTTCGGATTCCACGGACTGCACCTCACGACCGAGGCCATTGCCGCCTTCGGTGAACTACTGCTGCGCGGCGGCCGCTTCGGCGACCAGCAACTCGTCCCGCGCGAATGGGTGGAGCTCACGACCAGTCGGCACATCGACAGCGAGTGGATCCTGGACGGATCGGACCAGGCGGACTTCTCTTACGGCTACGGCTATCAGTTCTGGATGTCGCGTCACGGCTACCACGGTCATGGCTCCTACGGACAGCAGTGTGTGGTGGTCCCCTCGCACGATCTCGTGGTCGCGGTGACCGCCCAAGGGACGTCCCAGGAGGTGCTCGACGCCATATGGGAGTGCTTGCTACCCGGCGTGGACCATGCGGGAAGCGCCCAGGACGACGAGATCCTCGCCGATCGACTGCAGCAACTGTCATTGTCTCCGGTGCCGGGTTCCGCCGACCCGGAGCGTTCGGCCAGCGCGACGCTCGACTCCTCAGCTGAGGGCTCGGCCCTCCCCGACGGAACGACGGTGATCATCGATCCCGTCGACGGCGGATGGCTCGTACGGTTCGAGTCCCTCCTCGAAGTTGAGGTCGGCCACGGCGACTGGCGGGAAAGCTCCCCGCTCGGCCGGCCTGTCGTCGCGGCCGGTGCCTGGCAGGGCAGCACATTCGTGGCCGATCTCTACGTCGTCACCACCCCGCACCGCGTTCAACTGGTCGTCGACGCCGAGGCGAGGACCGCGGCGGCGACCTGGAGCACGGTGCCCCTGACCGGTCCCAGCCTGGAATTGCACGTGCGTTCGCCACTGATGACACGACCTGACGTGGAGTAAGAGATAGCGGCCTTTCTCGCTGCGGATGCGGGCGCGTTCGCGGCGTTGGGCGGCCAGGACGTCGGGGTGGCAGGCGTGGGTGTTTCGCCGGCGCAGGTATGCCTGGAGGGCACGGGTCTGGACGGTGTGGTTCAGGTGGTGGGAGTTGGCCAGGGTGAACTGCCGCAGGGGCCCGAAGTGGGTCTCGCCAGGGAGTTCACGGCGCCTTTGCGGCGGCGAGCTTGCGCAGGATGACCGGGACCCGGCTGCCTCCGGCTGAGGCCGGCAGCATCATCGCGTGGCGGTAGCGCACCGTGTTCATGGTGCCGCGCCGCACGATCTGCTGCAGCTGCCGGCCCTCCTGGTTCGGACAACCGACGGACCCTGACCGGCTCTGCCACCACGCCTCCACAAAGCTGGAACGAAGCTGCCCCCCCGTTCCGCATCCCACCGACCGGCGAAGCCACCTGGTCACCGCACCAGTGACGTATGTCCGTATCCCCCGTCAGCTGAAGGCTCTGCGGTAGCTGTGAGGGCTGACACCGGTGGACTTCTTGAAGCGGTCGCGGAAAGCGGTCGGCGACCCGAAGCCGACCTGGGCACCGATGCGTTCAACGGTGTGATGGGTGGATTCCAGCAGGTGCTGGGCCTGGCGGATGCGGGCTCGGTGGAGCCACTGGAGTGGAGTGGTGCCCGTCTGTTCGCGGAAGCGGCGGATCAGGGTTCGGGTGCTGACCCCGGCGTGGGCGGCGATGTCGGCCAGGGTGAGCTCGGTGCCGAGGTTGTCCTGGAGCCAGGCGAGAAGGGGTTCGAGCGTGCTGCCCCGAGGGGTGGGCGCGTAGTCGTGGACGATGAACTGCGCCTGCCCGCCCTCGCGCTCCAACGGCATGACGGACAGCCGGGCCGCGTCGGCGGCGACGGCCGAGCCGTAGTCGTTGCGGATCATGTGCAGGCACAGATCCAGTCCTGCGGCGGCGCCTGCCGAGGTGAGGATCTGGCCGTTGTCGACGTAGAGGACGTCCGGGTCGACCTCGATGTCCGGGTAGGAAGTGGCGAGGAGTTCGGCTGCGATCCAGTGGGTCGTGGCGCGCAGGCCGTCCAGGAGCCCGGTGGCGGCCAGGGGGAACGTGCCCGAGCAGATGGAAGCGATGCGCGTGCCGTCCTGGGCGGCCGTCCGTAGTGCGTCACGGACAGCAGGAGTCGGCGGGACGGTGGGTTGGGCGGTGCCGGGCACGATGATCGTGTCCGCACCCTTGAGGCCCTCCAGCCCCCAAGGTGCGCGCAGGGTGAACGCGCCCGCGTCGGTCTCCGGCTGCTCCGCGCACACCCGGATCTGATATCCGGGGCGGCCGTCCGGGAGACGGGTGCGCGTGAAGACCTCGATGGGGGTGGAGAGGTCGAACGGGATCACCCGGTCCAGGGCGAGGACGGCGACAGTGTGCATGCCGAGAAGGTACCTCTCCCGCATGACCGGAAAGTACCGCTCCACCGGTGGGCGGTCTCGTGATCCAGCGCCGGAGAATCTCTGATTCCCCAGGCCGGAAGCCCTCTCCCCGGGTGTGGCGCTATTCCGTTGGAGGGTGTCATTAATGCCTCTGGGAGGCAGGGTGGCAGCTGGCTAGCGTCAAGGGTGAACCCGGCGCGGACCGGGCCGGCCGGACCCGGAGGACCCCATCCATGCGCGCTCAGATCGTCCTGTTCGATGGTTTCGACCCCCTCGACGTCATCGCGCCCTACGAAGTGCTGTACGCGGGAGGCACCGCATCCGGCGGCCTGGTGAGCGTGGAACTCGTCTCCGCCGAAGGGCCGCGGGAGGTGGTCAGCGGCACCGGGGCCCTGGCGCTGCGCGCCACAGCTGCCCTCGACCCCGCGCGAGCGGACCTGATCCTGGTTCCCGGCGCCTCGGGCCGCGTCGGAGTGCCCGGCGAGGTCCCCGACCACGACGCCGGTGGGGGTGAGTGGGAACAGGACGCGTTCATCCCGGTACTGCTGGGCCGCACGCTCACCACCGAGCTGCCCGCGCTCCTCAGGACGGCGATGGACGACCCCGGGGTGGTCGTCGGCGCGGTGTGCGGCGGCTCGCTCGTCCTGGCGATGGCCGGGCTGCTGGAAGGCCGCCACGCCACCACCCACCACATGGGCCTGGACATGCTCGACGCCACGGGTGTCCACGCGGTGAGGGCGCGCGTCGTCGACGACGGAGACCTCGTCACCGGTGCGGGCGTCACCTCCGGGCTCGACCTCGGCCTGTACCTGCTGGAGCGCGAAGTGGGCCCCCGGATCGCCCACACCGTCGAGGAGTTGTTCGCCCATGAGCGCCGCGGGACCGTCTGGCGCAATGTGGGCCCGACACCCACCGGCCTCTGATTACCAACCCTTTCTGCCCTGCACCACATCCGTTGGAAAGAGAAGAAGACATGGCCGTCGAAGGCACCTGGGATCTGTCCATATCCACGCCCATCGGAAGGATCGAGGCCGTGGTCGAACTCATCAGCAGGGACGGCGTCCTGACCGGAGTCGCCCACGGGGCGGGAGAGGAGGTCCCGCTCAGCGACGTCGCCCTCGACGGCGACCGGCTCACCTGGAAGCAGGCCGTCACCAAGCCGATGCGCCTGAACCTGGCCTTCGCCCTGGAGGTCGACGGCGACACCCTGGCCGGCACCTCCAAGGCCGGACGCCTGCCCGCCTCCAAGGTCACCGGCCTGCGCCGCACCGTCCCGGCGGCCTGATACCGGGGCGGTCCAGTGACCCGGTTGCGCCACTGGACCGCTCCGGTCCATGTCAGCCGAGCGGTTCGATCCAGAGGTTCCTGAAGCGGACCTTGTTGCCGTGGTCCTGGAGCCGGATCGCGCCCGCAGCTGCCGATTCGGCGTCACCGGCCCCGGTCGGGCCGTCGATGGCCACGTTGTCGTGGACCTTCTTGCCGTTCCACACGACCGTGATCCTGGCGTCGTCGGTCTTCTTGCCCGCGGCGTCGAAACGGGCCGCGCGGAAGTCGATGTCGTACGTCTGCCAGGTCTCGGGAGCGGTCGCCGCGTTCAGGTCGGCGGCCTTCTTGTTGTAGAGGGACGCGGCCTCGTTCGCGGCGAGTTTCTCCACTCCGAACGAGTCCAGGATCTGGAGCTCGTACCGCTCCTGGAGATAGATGCCACTGTTGCCGCGATCCTGCCCGGTGACGTCGTCCGGCAGCTTCGGCACCCGGAATTCGGCGTGCATTCTGAAGTCGCCGAAGGCCTGCTTGGTGCGGATGTCGCCGCAGCACACCTCGATGGAGTTCTCGGCGGTACGCGGCCATTCGACGCCACGGCCGTCGGTGTGCTGCCAGCCGGTGGAGACGCTGCCGCCGGAGAACAGGTCGATGCGGCTGCCCGGCCTGCGCACCTCGATCATGTCGAGGTTGACGTGGCCGGTGTCCTCGGGCCGATAGGTGTAGGTGATGGTGTTGCGGCCCTTGCGCAGGTCGAGCCGCTCGGTTCCGGTGGACCAGCGGTTCCAGGCGCCGGTGGAGGGGAGGCTGGTCTGCCGCGCCTGGCCGCCGTTGACGCTCACACCGATCGTCTTGGTGCCGGTGAAGGGGTTGGGGCCGTTGGCGTAGCGGAGACCCACGTCGTACGTGCCCTTCACGGGTACGTCGACGTCGAAGGTGGCGGTGGCACCCTCGGTACCGAAGCCGTCGACGAAGCCACCCCCGGTGTAACCGGCGTGCTCGGTGTCGATGCCCGCTCCCCCGGAGAGTCGCGCGGATTCGGCGTCGTACCCCGTGACGGGCGCCTCGGGGCCCGGGCGGGCGTTCAGCGTGTACCAGGCCTCGGTGGACCACAGTTGCTCACCGTCCGCGGAGGCGAACGGGCGCGGCGAGCGTACGTGCACCACCCGGTCGGTCTTCAGGCCGGGCACCGTGATCCTGACCGTGCGACGGTCGTCGGAGATCTGGGCGGCCGCGACGGGGAGCTTCTCCTCGTCGACCTTCGGGCCCCCGTACGCCGGGGTGGGGACGTAGCGCCACTGCTCCACCGAGTAGGCGCCGCTCGTCAGCTTGGCGACGGTCTCCTCCGACAGGGGCTTGGTGTAGCTGAGTTCGAAGCCGTCGCGGGTTGCGCGCATGGTCTTGATGTCGAAGACGTTCTTGCCGTTCGGTGTGAGTTTCTGGAGACCGAAGCGGAGTTTGCCCTCCTGGCCCCAGTTGCCGTCGGCGCCGAGGCCGCCCGCGTAGATGGCGCCGTCCGGCCCGGTGCTGATCCGGGTGATGCCTGCTTCCAGGCCCTGCGTGTGCCGGAACACCGCGCCCTGGTACTCGCCGTCCACCTTCTCCAGGTCGGCGCGCTGGATTCCGCCGTAGGTGACGTCACCGAAGAGCAGTTGCCCGGCGAAGGGTCCCTTCTTCAACAGCATCGGTGTGCTGGGCGAGTTGGCTATCTCGTTCTGCGGCAGCCACAGCACCGGCTTGGTGACCGTACGGTCGTCGAACGGGCCGTCCGGGTTGGTGTAGTGGTTGAAGAACCGGTCCTGCTTGACGTGGACCAGTTTGGAGGCGGGCAGCCAGCCGCCCTGGTTGTCGGTGACGAACAGGTCCCCCTCGGGGCCGCGCCCGATCCCGTTCGGTGTGCGCAGGCCACCGGCCAGGTAACTGACCTTCCCTGTGGCCTTGTTGACCTTGATGGTGGTGCCACGGTTCGTGGCCGGCTGCGGATCGGTCGTCGCACCGCCGTAGTTGATGGCGACGGACAGGTTCAGATAGAAGTTCCCCTCCTCGTAGAGCAGGCCGAAGGCGAACTCGTGGAAGTTTCCTCCGTAGGGCCACTCGGCGACCTTGCGGATCTCGCCTGCCGTGTTGTCGCCCTCGATGTCCGACAACTCGGTCAGCTGGTGTTTCTCCGAGACGTACAGCTTTCCGTCGACGTACTTGATCCCCATCGGCTCCCTGAGGCCGCCGGCGATCTTCTTGTACGTGACCTTGTCCGGGCCGGTGTCTCCCGTGACGTGGTCGAGGACGTACACCTCTCCCTTGGTCTCGGTGCTGCCGCCCCAGGTGGTCACGGCGAGCCTGCCGTCCGGCAGCCAGTCCATCGCGGAGACCTGGGGCTCGAAGCCCGCGGGGCGCAGGTCGGTGAGGGTGTAGCCGGGGTTGACCGAGGTCAGCGGGAGGCCGTCGCCGGGGGTGTCGTAGGTGCCTTCGCACTCCTTGCGCCCGGGGGCCGTGACGCGGACGACACCCGCGTCGGTGCTGAGCACGGAGTTCGGGACGAGGGCGAAGTCGGCTGCCCCTGGCGGCTTCCACTGGAGGGTGACCTGCTGGCCGCCGCCGCGGTCGAAGTGGTCGATGTGCAGGGCGTGGTAGCCGGGAGCGAGGGCGATTTCACCGTCCTTGGGTTCGGCGCCGTGCAGTCCGTCGTGGTCGATGACCTGCTGGTCGCCGATGAGGAGGCGGGAGCCGTCGTCACTGATCAGACGGAAGGCGTAGGTGCCGTCGGCGGGGACGTTGATGTTGCCGATGATCTGCGAGACGAAGTTGTCGGTGAATCCGAAGCCGTCGGTGGAGGACCAGTCGGCGGTGGGGATCAGCTTGTCGACGTTGGGTGTCTGGGCGGGCTTGAGATCGCAGAGTGCGTCCAGCGGGGACTGGATGTCGAAGACGCGGAGCGTGACACCGGGTTCCTGGGGCGGCAGGTCCGCGAAGGGCCTCTCGTCCGCACCGGCGGTGCCGGCGGCGAGGCCGCTGGTGAGAAGCACCGAGAGGAGCAGCCCGGTGATTCTTTGTGCTCTGGGGCGATGGCTACGGAGGTTCGGGTACTTGCGTGGCGTCACTCTTCCTCCTGCTGGGCGCTGCGGTGCGGCGCGACCGGGGCGGCCCGCGTCCGCGGAGTGGAGTTCGTGCACGTACGAGTGGTGCGGTGGCGTTCCGCTCCGTTGCCTGCGGTCCGCCGCGCGAAATCGACGCCCAGCGTACGAACATCGCATCGAACCGTCCATACTTTGTCCTCAATGAGGAAAAACTCGTTGGGAGTTGATCGGCCTCGGCATGCAAAGCGCCTGATCGCGTGGGCGGTTGTTAGTGTCGGCGCCTTCATCGGCGGAAGGACGGCGGGCCGTGCGGGTATCGATGACGAGCGCCGCGGCGCGGGCCGGCCGCGTGAACGAGGACTTCACCGGCGCCGTGCCGACGGCCGCGGTGCTGATCGACGGCGCCGGCATCCCTGGATCGGAATCGACCTGTCGGCACGGCGTGGCCTGGTACGCCGACCGTCTCGGAGGCACGCTCCTCGGTCTCCTGTCACTCGCGCGGGACCGCAGCCTCCCGGCGTTGCTCGCGCAGGCCATCGAGCAGGTGACGGACGATCACCGGGACACCTGCGACGTCGCCGACCCCATCGCTCCGTCGGCGACCGTGGCCGTCCTGCGCGTGTCCGACGGCCTCGTCGAATACCTGGTGCTCGGTGACTCCTTCCTCGTACTCGACAGAGCGGACGGTGCGCCGCTCGTCGTGTCCGACCCCCGCGAGGTGATCATCAGCCGGTCGTTCCTGCCCGCGCTCGAGGCCGCCCAGGAGGGCAGCGAGAAATACCACCAGGTCCTGCGGGACCTTCGCGCCAACCGGAACGGACCGGGCGGCTTCTGGGTGGCCAAGAACGACCCGCGTGCGGCGGACGAGGCGATCACCGGAAGCTGTCCGGCCCACGGGCTGAGCGCTGCCGCCCTGCTCAGCAACGGAGCCAGTCGCGTCGTCGACCGGTTCGGGCTCACCGACTGGCCGGGGGCCATGGCTCTCCTGGCGTCGAGCGGACCCGCCGAAGTGGTGCGTCGCGTCCGTCAGGCGGAGGCCCGCCACGCGGTGGCAGCGGACGATGCGACGATCGCGTACTGCACCGGCCTCGGCGGGTCCTGACCGCCGTCGGCCGCGAACGTGGTCGGCGCCCCGCCCACGACGACGGGTGCTCCCACCGCGCACACACGGTGGGAGCACCCGTCGGCCGGGACAGCTGCCCTCCTGCCTCGGGGGTGCTACTCGCAGGTGCCCGCGAAGGTCCTGCGGGTCACCACGTCCGTGTCCGCGGCGGTGGTGTCCAGCCAGGCCACGCGCTGGCCGTCGCCCAGGGAAGGGGCTATCTGGGCTCCGGACGAGCAGGAGACGCGGTTGAAGGCGTCGACACCCGCGATCACGTCGGCGGTCTTCGCGACCTTGACCTTGATCGTCTCTGCGCCGGGCCACACGCCCAGACTCGACCAGGCTCCATAGGTCGAGTAGGCGAAGTAGTCGTCATTGACGGAGAACTGGGCGCCGTAGGTGCCTGTCGGATAGCGCAGCTTCGCGCCCTTGGTCAGGTCGTCCAGCGGCGCGGACATGAAGTTGGTGTTGCCGAACAGTCCGCCGTCCTCGCGCCAGAAGACCCGGTCGGACGTCAACTGGATGTCGCCGATGGAGTTGAAGACCCAGCCGCCGATCCGCTTGGTCTGGGTGGTCCCCGTCGCGACGTCGTGGACGTTCATGTAGATGGGGGTGGCGCCGCCGACCCAGGAGATCTTGCCGTTCTTCATGGCCAGCCGGGTGGCGGTGGTGCCTGCCTCGGGGGTGACGTTGACCGTGGTGCCGTCGGCCTCGCGCAGGATGACGTCCTGCTCGCCGTCGGCAGTGGTGCTGATGTACGCGAGGCGGCCGTTGTCGGTCACCGGCTCGGTCTCGTCGGCGTTCGGGGCATCGACCAGCTTCTTGATCTTGCCGTGGCCGTGGCCCTTGCCGTGGGTGCTGGTGCCGTAGATGCCGACGCTGTCGGCGGTGATCCGGGTGTAGACCACCCGGTCGTCGTCGATCGACGGGTCGATCAGGTAGGCGTCGTCCTCGGCGAGTTCGTAGCCCGCCTTGCCGTGCTGCTTGCTGAAGCGGCCGACTGCGATGCCGAAGGCAGCGGACCCGGCGTTCCAGGCGATCGCGTCGCCGTGGCCGATGGCGTAGACGTCCCCGTTGATCTGTGCGGCCTGCTCGTCGCCGCCGCTGTAGACCTCGTAGGCGGGCAGGACGCCTTCGCTGATGACCTGGCCGTCCTGCGTGCCGGCCTTCTGCTCCCAGCCGTCCACGATGCCGTGGCTGTCGAACGCCTTGCGGACGGCGGCGAGGTCGGCCTTGGAGACCTTCAGGGACTTGGCGGCCAGGGTGACCGCGTTGCGCATGTCACTGAATCCGGACAGCGGGGTGAGGTAGTTCTGCGCTGCCCGGTAGACGATCCGGTCCGCGAGGTTCGGGTCGATGGCCTTGCGCAGGTCCCACAGCGCCCCGCCGACGATGGTGGAGTTGTAGTGAACTCCGCCGTTGTCGAAGTCGAGGGTGATGGGGTCGTAGTCGGTCTGCGCGTTGCGGCCGTCGTTGAGGTCGCGCAGCGCGCACTCCTCCAGCGGCACCGTGCCGTTGCAGAGGTACTCGCCGATCAGCCCGGAGGTCGGGTCGCTCATCGCGATGCCCTTGTCGGCGGTCTCCATGGCGTTGCCGAAGTAGTCGGAGATCGCCTCGTTGAGGGCGCCCGACTGGTTGAGGTAGACGAGCCCGGCGGAGTGCTCGGTGACGCCGTGGGTCATCTCGTGGCCGACCACGTCGAGACCCACGGAGAGCGGGACGCCGTCCATGTGGCCGTAGACCATCTTGTTGCCGTCCCAGAAGGCGTTGGCGTAGTCGTTGCCGTTGCTCGACACGTTGACGACCGAGTGGATGGTGCCGCCCTTGCCGTCGACGCCGTCGCGGCCGAGCCGGTCCTTGAGGTACTCGTACACCTTGGCGGCGTTGACATGGGCGTCGACCGCGCCGGAGGTGGTGTTCGCGCCGTCGAAGCGGTCGGTCGCGGAGGCCGCGGGCAGCACGTCGTCGGTGACAGGACCGCCTGCCACCAGCAGGTAGCTCTTGCGCTGCGCGTCGTAGGTGCGTATCTGGCCGCCGGTGGTGGCGTGCATGGCCCGGGTGGAGTCGATCAGCGTGTAGGAGCCGTCCGCCTCCTGATTGGCGTTCAGCTTCACCTCGTCGCCGTCCACCTTGACGCCCGTCCCCTCCACGGGCGAGGCGTCGGCTGCGTCGACGTTGTTGTACGAGAGTGAGATGCCGCCGACCTGCGCGTCGACGTACACCTCCTGGCGGACCGGGCTGCCGTCCGCCTTGGCGCCGGTGACGGTGAAGTGCCACGCCAGGACGCCGCCCTTGGCGCTGGGCAGGACGACCAGTCCGTGCCGGGCGGTCTTCGCACCGTCGACCGCCCCCATGCTGCGGTCGAGGGCGAACAGGCGCCGTTCGGCGGTTGCCTCGGAGACCTTCGAGGCCGTGGACACGGTGAGGTCCGTGTACAGGGTGCCGGTCGCGGAGGTGACCTGCTGGCCGCCGTCGACCGCCTCGGTCTGCACCGCGTACTGGGCACCGAAGACGGGGACGCCGTCGTGCTGCTGCTGGAAGCGGACCGAGGACTGCTTGCCGTCCCTGGAGGTCCTGAGCGTCTTCAGACCGGTGACGGGGACCTTGTACGTGTCCTGATGGTCCTTGAAGTGCGCCCGCGCGGCCTCGGCCGGGCTGCCCGCGCGGGCTTCGGTGTCCAGGCCCTGAGTCATCGTGGGTGCCACAGGAACCGGGTCGGTGCCGACGGCGGCCACGGGTGTGGCCTCCCCCTCGGCCCAGGCCGGAGTCACCAGCAGCGCCGAGCCTGTGACGGCCAGGACCACACTCGTGCCCAGGGTCCGGCGAATCCATCGTGCTCTCACAGCATTCTCCCCATCGCATGCGTGAGGGCCGTGAGCCCCCCGCGACTTGTGGGGTTGATGGTTCGTCATGAGACTTTCGGCGACAAGAGACGCGGGCGGCGCAAAGCCGCCTGGGCGTAAAGCCGCCTCACCAGGCGCATTGGAGCCCTTAAATCGCAGAGCTCAGGTCAGGTCCTGGTCGTCCTCCAGCCAGCCCGAGACGGCCGCATGCCAGCCGAGCTGGAATCGGGTCGCCGCACCGACCGACTCCATGAGGGTCTGCAGCCGTCGCTGGACGGTGCGATGACCCATTCCGAGTTGACGGGCGATGGTCGCATCGGTGAGACCGACCTGGAGCAGAGCGAGGATCCGGCGATCCACCGGGTCCGGACTCCCGGGCCGACCACAGTTCTCCGCCGGCTCGGCGGCACCGGTGTCGCGCAGTCGCGAACCCTTGTCGAAGTACTGTTCGAAAAGCGAGACCAGGGCGGTGAGCAGGCCGCTGCCGTGCACGACCAGCGCCACGGGCTCGCCGGTCTCCTCCTGCCCGGGGTCGAGCGGCACCATGGCTATGTCGTCGTCGGCGATGACGAGTTTTATGGGCAACTCCTCGATGACGGAGATCTGCTGTCCCTGCGCAGCCTGCTCAGCGACGAGGCGTGCGGAATCGGGGCTTTCCAGCCAGGTGCGCGCCACGACGCATCGCATGGTCACCCCCCGCCGCATCGACTCCCGTTCGACTTCCTCGAAGTTGTCCTCGAAGGTGATGACGGAAGTCGCGCTCATGGCCGGGACAAGCACTCGGACCTGATGCGTGGCCCCCCGTTGCATGTCGACGAGCCGACGCCGGATCGCGGCACTCCCGGACAGCACCTCGACCGGGGCGCCGGAGGTACGGGACTGCGCGGTCCGGTGACGCTCGGCGAGCTCCGTGACAAGGTGTTCGACGCGGTGCAGGGCGGCACGCCGTGACTCCAGCAGTGGTCCCAGCGTGAGCACCGGGGAGGCTGCGCGGTACCGGACACCCTCCGCATGCCGCTCGACGCTGGCAAGCCCGCGGTCGACGAGCGCCTTGAGGATGCGGGTGACCGATTCCTCGTCCGTGTGAGTCAGGACCAGGTCCTTCGGCTCACTGTCCGGCCGGTCGACGAGGAGCCGGTAGACGCCGCCCTGCTCGGCATCGAGGCCCAGTTGGGCCAGCAGGAACGTATCCGCCGCAAGCGGTTGTGAGATCAGCCCGACCACCGGCCCCACCCTCTCTGTACGCCCCGTTGGGGCGATCAGAGTAACGGAGCGGACCCCGGCCCTCGACAGGCGGTGGGCGCCTCACCTCCACCACGACTACTCACGGAGCGCTCGAAGGAGTCGGTCAGCCACAGGTGGGACATGCCGAGGGTGACCGGGGTTCACGAAATACGGCGTCACTCGCCCGTCGGCCGGGCGAGGAGGCCGCGCCCACCGCCCCGGAAGATCCGGTCCAGGGTGTGGTCGAGAACCGCGACGGCCGACTCGGCGCTGCGCTGGCCGACGAGGATGCCCGTGCCGAGTCCTGCGGACATGGCGAGCAGACCGGCCGCCTCCAGCCGTGGGTCCACACCGGGCCGGAGCAGGTCCGCCTCCTGTGCCTGCAGGAGGAGTCCGGTCACGGCGTCCTCGGCCGCGTCGGGGTCCTTGATGAAGGGCTGGGCGGCCAGTGCGGGGTCGTTGACGGCCAGCATGGCGTACGAGGTGTACACGAAGTGGAAGGTGCGGCTCTCCTCGTCGGTGGGCAGGGCCGCGTTCAGCAGCGCCTCGATCGTGGCGCGCGGGCCGGGGCTGTCCACGGCGTCCTTGATCCGGGCCGCGACCCGCTCCCCGAACCTCTGGGTCAGGTGCTGCAGTCCGAAGAGCAGCAGCTTCTCCTTGGTCTCGAAGTAGTACTGCACCAGCCGCAGCGACACGTCCGCCTCGGCCGCCACATCGCGCATCCCCACGGCGTGGAGCCCGCGCCTCCCGGCGATCCGGACGAGCGCCTCGGCGATCTCGGTACGGCGTTCCGCATGATCCACCCGCTTGGGCATCGGCCTGTTCTCCGCTCGTCGTCTCGCTGATGTGCCCCGGCCGGGACCTGTCGTGACCCGTCACCGACCGTTGATGGTACAGCGGTACCATCATGATGATACGTTCGTACCGTAAAAGATCCGAACCCGGAGGTGCCCATGTCCGAGACCGTTGCCCGCCCTCAGGCAGACGTCGGCCGCTACGTGAGCGACGTCTGGCGGGACCGCTACTTCGCGGCCTGCGACGCGGCCTACGCCCTGGGGGCGCCGGTACACGCGGAACAGGACGTGGAGACCACCTTCGGAACCACACACGTCTACCGCTACGGCCCCGATGACCCCGCCGCCCGGTCCCGCACCCCCGTCGTCCTGGTGCATGGGGCGGGCTCCTGCTCCGCCACGTGGTACCCCAACACCCCCGCACTCAGCGCCGACCGCCCCGTCTACGCCATCGACACCCCGGGGGACCCGGGACGCAGCGTGCAGCGCGAACCCATCCACCAGCCGGAACGGGCCGCGCAGTGGCTGGACGAGACGCTCGCCGCGCTCGGGCTCGACCGTGTCCACCTCGTCGGCGCCTCGTACGGCGGCTGGCTCGCCCTGAACCAGGCACACCGCACACCCGACCGCCTCGCCTCGGTCACGCTGCTCGACCCGGGCGGCCTGGAGAAGGTGGGGCTGCGCTTCTTCGTCTGGATCTTCGCCGGCCTCTTCGCGACCTTCGCGCCCAGGGCCCTCCGTCCACGGCTGGCCGCCTGGCTGGAACAACCGGTCCTCGTCAGGCCGGAGCTGCGCGCCATGGTCAGAACATCCGTCCGGGCCTACCGCATCCGCCGCCCGGCCCCCCTCCCCCTGACCGACGACGAGTTGTCCACGGTCCGCACGCCGCTCTACCTCGCGCTCGGCAGGCGCAGCCTGCTCGTGCACCCGCAGCGGCAGATGGAGCGCGTACCGCGCCTCGTACCCGGGACCCGGGCAGAGATCATCTCCGGGACAGGTCACGGGCCTCAGATCGACCATGCGGACGAGATCAACCGCCGGATGCTGGACTTCATGAACAGTGTCGACTGACAACCGCTGGAACAGCCCGGGGCGGGCCCGCGGCCGAGCGGAGTGTGGGGGGCGGAGTGCGGCGAATCAGGCCGGGGTCACGGGTGCCTGGAGTTCCGTCACCCAGTCGTCCCGGTTCTCGGGGCACTCCAGGTTGATCTCGCGCGGATATCCGGCCGACCGGTAGCCGTTGGCGTCGATCCAGTGGGCCAACGTCTGCGCCGTGGGGACCACGGTGTCCATGGAGCCGCGATGGACGATGGTCGCCGCCCGGTCGAGGGGCAACAGGTCGAGGATCCGGACCGCGCCGTCCTGAAGGGGGGCGGATACCTGGACGGCGGCATGGACGCGGATCCGGCCATCACCTTCCGGAGCGTCCTCGTAGGAGGCGACCCCGGGGCCCGTCGGAGTGATGCCCGCCGCGCCCAGACGCCGGAACAGTTCGTCGTAGAGCGGCCCGATGACCGGGCCGATGGCCTCGGGCTCGAAACTCGCGGCAGTCGCGGTCAGCTCCGCCACCCGCATCGCAGGAACAGCCTTGATGACAACATCGTTCGTGGGCATACGCCCCTCACTCTCGATCGCCCGGAGCCTCGCCTCGACCTGCACCAACCGCACCCCTGCCGCGGCCACCGCGGTTTCCAGTTCGGCCCGCCGCAGCCGCAGCATGCCCCGCAGCTCCTCCGTGGTGACCTTCTCGTCCACGATGTCCTGCACCTGCTGGAGAGTGAAGCCGAGGTCCTTGAGCGCGATCACCCTGTTGAGGCGGGCCAACTGGGCAGCGGTGTAGTAGCGGTAGCCGGTGGCGGGGTCGACATGGGCCGGACGCAGCAGGCCGGTCGCGTCGTAGTGACGCAGCATCCGGACCGATACACGGCCGTGCCGGGCGAAGTCTCCGATGGTGAACATGACGTCTCCGAGCTGACCACCTGACACGGTGTGAGAGTCAAGACGGTATGCGGCAGCCGGCGAACAGCGGAGAGCGGGGCCTCGTCACCAGCTCGGCTGCGACAGGGCCCCCGCCCTTGCTCCCACTCAGGCGGCTGCGGGCCCGTCGAGCCAGGGGCGCCGCCCGGGACCGGTCGGATGCGTCCCCGCGACAGCCATGACCACCGAGTAGAGGCTGGTCTCGGCGGTGATGAAGAGACGGTTTCGCTTGGCCCCGCCCCAGGAGATGTTGGACACGGTCTCCGGTACGTTCAGCCGGCCGATCAGCGTGCCGTCCGGGTCGTAGCAGTGCACGCCGTCGCTCATCGCGGCAACCCACAGCCGGCCGCCGTCGTCGAAGCGCAGGTTGTCGAAGCGGCTTCCGGCTGCCGGGTCGGCCGTGGCGAAGACCTCGCCGTCCGAGAGTGTGCGGCCGTCCGCTCGGACGTCGAAGACCCGGATGAAGCCGGCCCGGGTGTCGGAGACGAACAGCTGGCGCTCGTCACGGGAGAAGACGAGCCCGTTGGGGGCGCCGAAGCAGTCGGCCACCAGGCTCATGTCACCCGTGGCCGGGTCGATCCGGTACACGTTGCAGGACCCGATCTCGCTCTCCGCGAGATACCCCTCGTAGTCACTGGTGATGCCGAAGTCCGGGTCGGAGAACCAGATCGAGCCGTCGGACTTCACCGCCGCGTCGTTGGGGCTGTTGAGGCGCCTGCCCTGCCAGCGGTCGGCCAGCACGGTGAGGGTGCCGTTGTGCTCGGTGCGGGTGACCCGGCGGTTCCCCTGCTCACAGGTGATGAGCCTGCCTTCGAGGTCCAGGGTGTTGCCGTTCGTGTGCCCGGCGGGCTCGCGGAAGACGCTGACGGTGTCGGTGGTCTCGTCCCAGCGCAGCATGCGGTCGTTGGGGATGTCGCTCCATATCAGCTGGCGCCAGGCCGGGAGGTAGATCGGACCCTCCGCCCAGCGGCAGCCCGTGTACAGGACCTCGAGGTCGTCGTCGCCGTTCATGCACCGACCGGTACGGAAGCGGTCGTCGAGGCACTCGTACAACCCGGGGTGTTCGGTGGCCATGTGCGTCTTCCTTCCCAGAGTGCGAGCTGAACTGTGTTCGGCTCACCGCAATTATCACAGCATCACGTATGGTCCTTTCAAGTATCTACCGAATGGAGTGTCGTGGATCACGTGGACCGTGCGTTGCTGACGCAGCTTCAGCAGGACGCCACCCAGCCCTATTCCGCCCTCGGCCAGTCCGTCGGCCTCTCCGCCGGCGCCGCCCATGAGCGCGTCCGCAAGCTGCGCGAGCGCGGCGTGATCCGGCGCACCGTGATCGAGGTGGACCCTGCGGCGGTGGGGCGCGGTGTACTCGCGTACGTGATGGTCGACTCGACGGCCTGGATGGGCGATGCGGCGGAGCACTTCGCCGCGCTGCCCGAGATCCAGGAGGCGCACGTCATCGCGGGCAGCGCCTCGTTGCTGGTGAAGGTCAGAACTGCGACCACGGAGCAGCTCCAGGACGTGTTGCGCCGGATCTACGCGATCGAGGGCGTCAGCGGGACGCAGGCCACCATCGTGCTGGAAACGTTCTTCGAGCGTCCGCTACCGCCTCAGGAGCTGTAGCCCGGCCGGGCTTGGGGAGCGGGCGAGGACCGCTGGTGCCGGCTGGGCGCGCCGGTGCCGGTCAGCGGCGCCTACGACTTCGGCGGGGCGCAACTGCCCGCCCTGCCAGACGGGAGCCCAAGTCCAGTGCGGCGTAAGCGACTTACACACTGATGGCGTTCAACCGGCCGCCGAGGGAGGCAGCCTTCGCGGCCACGCCGGCCGTGGTGCGCCGGTTCGGGGAGCTGAGCCGGCCGGGGACGACGTCGCCGTCGGCGGAGGTACGTCGGACTGATCGACGCGGACAACGCGCTGCGGCCGAGTCCGGGGGGAATCCCTCCCGGACCCTGGCCGAGCACGCGACTGGCTTCCGCGCGTGACGAGTTCGAACTGCTCGCCGTCGTCGTCCTGGACTCGCGGAAGCGTCGGAATGTTCTACTTGCTCACGGCGAAACGCATGAGGGCACGCTCGTCGCCCTGCTTGATCTTGCCGGTCTCGTTGATCACCTGGAGCTTCCAGCCCGCACCTTCGCGCATGGCCTTGGCCACGGCACAGCCGTTGTCGTCGGTGAGCAGGCTCGGCCAGATGTCGGCAACCTGCTGAGTGGTGCCGCCGGTCGCGTCGTAGACCTTGAAGCTGATGTTCCGCGCGTTCTGGAAGGCGCTCCGCTTCTTGTACGCGGCAGCGATGAACACGACGGACGTGATGTTGGACGGGACCCGGGCAAAATCCACGGTCACGGTCTCGTCGTCGCCGTCGCCGCGCCCGGTCTGGTTGTCCCCGCTGTGAACCAGCGAGCCGTTGCCCAGCGGGTCCAGGGAGTCGAGCCCGGCCAGCCGTACGGGCTCCGCGCCCTGCATCGCGATGGCGATCAGGTCAAGATCGGTTCCGGCCTTCTGCCGGAGCTTGCCCAGGATTCCTCCGCTGGCCCCGACGGTCGGGTCCCAGGAAACCCCGATGGACAGATGTGTCACCCCGTCGAGGTCGGCCGGGCCGTCTTCCTTCTTCAGCGTGATCATGGTGATCCTCTTGGTTGTCAGACTGTTTACCTATGAATTGTGCCTGGCGGCGTTGGCTCTCGGCCGACCCGGGGCGGATAATTCCGAACGCTACCCCCGGAGGGCTGCCGCCGAGGTGTCCGCTCGGTGTCCGCTCCTCCGGCGCGTCCGGATCAGCGGATGCACCGCCCCGGGGCCTGCGAGGGTCCGGAACGTCCGGACGGTCTACGTGTCGAAGCGCCGACGGGCGGCCTCGATATGACCGAGGTACTGGTGGGTCCAGTCGCACATTCTGTGGACGGTCTCCCGCAGGGCCCGGCCCGACTCGGTGAGGGTGTACTCGACCCGTGGCGGCACGGTCGGGTGCACGCATCGCTC
Source organism: Streptomyces sp. NPDC056452 (assembly GCF_042796085.1). Taxonomy (NCBI): domain Bacteria; kingdom Bacillati; phylum Actinomycetota; class Actinomycetes; order Kitasatosporales; family Streptomycetaceae; genus Streptomyces; species Streptomyces sp. NPDC056452. Next base: position 17,124 of record NZ_JBHTRI010000012.1, on the reverse strand, counting down.
GACGAGGCCGTTGCGCTCCAGCATGCGCAGGTTCTGGGTGAGCATCTTGTGACTGATGCCCTCGATTCCGTTGCGCACCTCACCGAAGCGCAGCGTGCGTTCGCCCAGGACGTCGATGATCAGGAGCGCCCACTTGTTGGCGACGTCCGAGAAGATCTCCCGCGCCAGGGAGTCCGCGCGCGTCAGGTCCGCCTGCTCCTCGGGCGATCCCCTGAACTGCTTGGTCACCATGAGGTTCCCCAGTCACCGAAAAGTGCGTTCTTCCATGTCAGTGGCCACTCTCCTACGGTTCCTGAGTAACCACAAGAGACCGGGTACGTGCAGCCCGGTCCGGTGGGGAGGAGCCTTCGGGCTCTCATGACAAGGAGGCGGGCAGCATGGCCATCACCCTGGTGAACCCCGGCGGACTGCCGGAAGTCGATGCGTACAGGCAGGTGTCGGTCGCGACCGGGGCGAAACTGGTCTTCGTCGCCGGGCAGGTTGCCTGGGACGCCGACGGGGTCACGGTCGGCCCGGGGGATCTCGCCGCTCAGGTCGAGCAGTGCTACCTGAACATCGGCACCGCGCTGGCCGAAGTCGGTGGCTCCTTCACCGACGTGGCGAAACTGACGGTCCATGTCATGGACTGGACCCCCGACAGGATGCCCCTGCTCCTGGACGGCATCTCCCGGGCGGCCGCGAAACTGGGGGTCACCCCGGTACCGCCGGCCACGCTGTTGGGTGTCGCGGCACTCGACGTACCCGACCATCTGGTCGAGGTCGAGGCCACCGCGGTCATCGACTGAACAAGGCACTTCGCGCCGGGCCGACATCCCCATCTTCTCGGCGCCGCCGCCTGCGGTGTGCGGGATGTCAGTGGTAGGCGTGGACGACGGCGTGGCCCTTTCCGCGCCCGATCATCCACTTGTTGACCGGCGTGGTGACCAGGAAGGCCACGGCGAACCCGCCCAGCAGCGCCGCCCAGAACAGGGTGTCGGACAGGCCGGCGTCCATCGCGCCGGGGACCAGGGCGATGATGCCGTTGTCGACAAGCTCCATCACCGCGATCGAGACCGTATCCGCGGCCAGCGCCACCTTGACGGCCGCCTTGAGGTCCAGGCCCGCCCTGCGGACTGCGAACAGGGTGAAGGAGTAGCCGAAGACGAACGCCAGGGTGATCGCCAGAACCATGGTCTGGACGTTGCCCCAGAGCAGGGCGGTGCCGATGACCATGCCCAGGATCTCGCCGATCGCACAGCCGGTCAGGCAGTGCAGCGTTGCCCGGACCGCGGTCCTCCAGGTGGCTCCGCCCGCCCCTTTCCCGGCCGCACTCCGATGTGCGTGGTGGTCGTGGGTGCTGCCCTCATGGTGCGCGGCGTGGTCCATGGCGTTCATCCCGTTCCCGTCCGGTGGTCCGTTCCTGCGGCGTCCACACCTCACAACCATATACCCCCCTGGGGTATTCCCCTGAAGGGAGTGGAAGCACTCCGGGCGGGGCCGGCCCCCGGAGGGCCCGCCTCGCTCCGGCCGGGTGACCCCCGCTCAGACTTCGCCGAGGTCCGAGCTGAGCCAGCGCTGCGGTCGCATGTGGATGACCACCTGCTCGCCGTGCTCCCTCCAGGCGAAGTCGACGTAGCCTTCGACCTTCTCGGCAGGAAGGTAGCGCGCCGAGATCTCCACCAGCTGTTCGCGGGTGGCGGGGGTTGTCGCGGTGACGGGGCCCTCGACGGAGACGTAGCGGATGGTCGGTGCGATTCGCTCGACCATCAGGCTGAACCGGCCCGCCTTGGCGATCAGAACCCCCTTGCGGGAGTCGCGCCCCGTCATGATCCAGATGTCGCCGCCAGGCTCGTACTGGTACCAGATCGGCACGGTGAGCGGTGCCCGTCCGGGCTCCCCCGTGTCCACGGCCAGGGCGGCGACATGAGGCTCGGCCAGAAACTGTTCACGCTCTTCGCGGTTCAAAGCCACGGGTTCGGCTCCTTCGTGAGCTCTTTGTCGGGGCGTCAGATGCCGCATTATGCAAGGTTCGCCCCGCTTCGTCGGTATCGACCGGTCCGCGCTGCGCAGAGCGAGCGTGGACGGCCTTCCGGGCACCGGGCGCGGGCACGGATACCGTCCCGCTGTCGTCGACGCCTCGCGAGGGCACCTGCCCGGGGAGCAGGACCGCCCAAACCCTCGCCTGGCGAACGCCCTTGGCACGCGACACCCACGGGCCACGCCGCTTCCGCACGCTATGCACGCAACGAACTGGGCTTCCCATGCATCCCATCGGCAGCGTTGCGGGCCGAAATTCTGCCGACCCATACCCCGGCACAGACAACGCGGATGATGAAGGATTCCGGGCATGGCCCATGCCCTCGAAGTGACGTGTCGTCCCCTCTGGAAGCGCACCCTCTGGTTCTTCGTCGGACTGGGAGCGGTCGGCGCGGGCCTGGCAGCCGTCCGCACGGCCTACTGGGGTCCGGGCCCCTGGCTGGGCGTCGGCCTGCTGCTCGCGGCGGTGGGCATCGTGTCGCTCCACAGGGTCACCGCCGAGGTGAGGGCCGACGCGCGCGGACTGCGCTACCGGACACTGCTGCACCGTCGGAGCGTGCCTTGGCACGACATCGCCGACGTGCGTGTCCACCTGAAGTACACCAACACCTCACGGGGCGAGGAAGCCCGTCGGGTCAGCGTGCTGCTGCGCGACGGACACAGGTCGCTCCTGCCCCTGCCGCGGAGCTGGTCCCTCCATGACCCGGCCTTCGACGCGAAGCTGGACGGGCTCCGCGCGCTGCACCGCCGCCACGGAGCACCGGAGTCGACCCACCTCCCCGTCATCTCCTCCCGCACGGCCGGGCGCGGCTGGGCCGGGCTGCTGGGCCTGTGCGCACTCCTGCTCGCCTGTGCGGGCGTGGCAGCATGGTTCGTGCCGGACGCCGCGTCGAACGAGCGGGAGTGGAAGTCGGCAACCCCGTGCACCGCGGCGACGCCCGCGACGGAGCGCCATGAGTGCCTGACCACACTGGCGGCCGTGATCGTGAGGACCGAGGCCAACCGGCCCAAGCAGAACAGCTGGCTGTACTTCGCCGAAAGCCGGCCCGTGCGGCGCGTCGCCGTCTCGCACCAGGACGCACAGGCGTTCCGGTCCGGCGACAGCGTGGAACTGACCATCTGGCGCGGCAAGGTGAGGGAGGTCGCCGGAAAGCGCCACGTGTGGCGGGAGCACATGCCCACGGCCGGGGACGCGGCCGTCGTCGCGGCCGTGTTCGCCCTCGCCGCGGGGTACCCCGGCGCGCAGTCGCTGCTGCGCCTGCGCGGGCGCCGGCTGGACGATGACGAGGTCCTCCCGTCCGCCCTCCCGTTCGGGGGCGCGCTCGTCGGAACCGCCCTGTGGCTGCTGCCGCTCTGCTATCTCCACCCCACGGCCCTGCCCGCGGATCCCGGCACGCTCGTGTGGGTGGCAGCGGGCGGGTCGGTCACTCTCGCCCTCGTCATCTGGGCCTGGCGCGCCACGCGTGTCCGCAAGCCCGGAAACGGGGTGTCGGGAGAGGCCGGAGAGCGGGGACGGGAGGTGCATCTGGCGGCCCGCTTCCTGGAGCACACCGACTACAACCCGCACGGCTTCGGCACCCACATCGTGCTCGGGGACGGCCCGCCCGCGGTGACACCCCATCCCGGACCTGGCAGGTTCGCGGCACGACGCATACCGGTGGAGCGACTCACCGTGAAGGACGTGCGGCGCATCCGGGGCAGCGACGGCGACAGCGTCCCCAGGAGCTGGCACATCGCGGAACTCGACGACGCGGGTGAACCTGTCCGCCTCGCCGCCGCCCCCGCCGACCTGACCCGCATCGTCCACGAGCTGCGCGCCGTCGGCACCCCGGTGGACGCGTCGAACCGCGAGGCGTGACCGTCCGCGGCAGCCGGGGGAGGCAGGTTCGGCCGGTCGGTCCGGTCCCCTTCAGGGCGCCTTGAACAGGTTCGGGAACCGCGGTGCGAGCCAGGGCTTGCGGCCCCAGGCGAGAATGCGACCGCGGGCCATGGCCCCCCACGGGTCGCAGCGGCCGAGCGCGATGAGCAGGAAGGTGACCGGCTCGATCTGGATGGTGCAGTCCGTGCGACTCTCCGGGCGCGGACTCACGGACGCCGCACCGTCGGTGAAGGTCACTGTGAAGCGCGTCCCGCCGCGCAGCCTGATCGCGAAGCGGGCAGTCAGGCCGGCGGCGGCCGCATCGACGACATGCGGCATGACCGCGAACATGAACGGCAGGGCCAGCTCGGCCCGGGCACGGTCGACCATGTGCGGCCGCCCGACGGCACGGGCGAGGTCGTAGCCGTGGCCGAGCATGTGCGTGAGCAGATAGGAGCCGAAGACAGCCATGTCCATGCGGCCGAGCGGCGTAGCAACCGTTTCGTCGGCCGCACGCCGCTGCGCCGCGTCGAGGAACACATCGGCCTGCGCCACGATCATGTCGGCCAGCGGGTCACCGGCGCGCTCGCCGAACCGGGCGAGCGCGCGTTCGTTGGCCTCCGCCAGACTCGGGGCCGTCCCGTCACCGTGACTGCGTTCGTGGCCCGAGGCGATGTCCGCCATCAGCTCGTTGGCCTGCGCCAGATGGGCTGCGGCCTCGCCGAGCGTCCACATCGAGCCCGGAACCGGGCCGCCGGTGTCGGTACGACCACGCAGCAGTGCCGCGATCTGCGCGGCAGTCTCGCGTATCGCGTCGGCGAGGCCGGGAGGCAGGGCGCCTCGCACGTCTCGGGCAGGCGTTGCTTCCACGTCCGGCTCCCCACTTTTCACCGGGGAGGCTCTTCACCGCTCCGGTCTTGGCGGTCGGCCTGGCTGACGCCAGGTCCGACGGATCCGTGAAGGATGACAGGACGCTCGGCGGGGGCCGCCACCGGGCGGGTCCGGAGCAGGTGCTTGGGGTTGCCACCCCGCTGTGGGGTTGCCACCCCGCTGTGCACCGGGGCTCAGGCCGACAGCACTCTCAGCACGAGCGCGGCGGCGGCCAGCAGAGCGAGAATCACGGGCGCCGCGACGTCGAAGTCCTTCGCGCGTACGTGGGTGATGACCGCCCCTATGAAGTAGAGGACCACACCGACTGCGGCGGCGGCACCGATGAAGGGCACCGCGAGACCGACCAGGAGTCCTACGGCGCCTGCGGCCTTGAGCGCGGCGAGCCTCGGGAACCAGGAATCGGGCACACCCACCTTGCCCATCGAGGCCGTGACGGCCTCGTTGCGCGTGAAGGTGAGTACGGCCGAGGCGCTGAGAGCCAGAGCGAGAAGGATGCCGACAGCCGCATAGGCGATGAACATGATGTGCCCCAATGTCTTCAATGATGGATGCCTGAATATGATTGAAGGGTATCAATGATTTATCAGGTTCCACAATGGAGACCCTGATACGGTATGGGTATGGCAGCTCAGGACGGGGTCACCCAGGAACCGGCGGGGTCGCCCGCGTCGCCCGGCGACCCGGACCACCGCCTCGGCTTCCTGCTCGCCTATCACGGCGGCATCACCGAGACCGTGATCCGCAAGGCCCTCGCGGCCACCGGGCTCACGCCCCGGAAGACGATGACGCTCCTGCAGCTCGCCGATGGGCCTGTCACACAGAAGGCCCTCATCGAGAGGCTCGACGTCGACCCGAGCGTCCTCGTCGCCCTGCTCAACGATCTCGAGGGCGACGACCTCGTACGCCGCAGGCGCGACCCCGCCGACCGCCGTCGGCACATCGTGGAGATCACCCCCGAGGGGAGCTCGCGGCTCCGGAAGTCGGACATCGCGCTCGACACCGTCGAACGGGAACTGTTCGCGGACCTGTCCGAGCGCGAGCTCACGACTCTGCGTCGACTGCTGGACAAGCTGCGGACCTCGCCGGAGGACTTCAGCTGCACGGAGGCATGAGGCGGCGCGGGGGCCGCGTTCACCGCCCCCGCGGGAGGACCGGGCCCACGGGGGCACAAGATGTCCCACGCGCCTGGCACGGCCACCGGGAAAGCAACACGTTCGGGCGGCGTTCACCGATCGTTCCCGCCGATCTCTTCAGCGCTCCCGACGATGCCCTCATGACGCACATGACTCGCGTCAGGGCCTCCTCCACCGCCCTGGCCGCTGCCCTTCTCGTCGGCCTGGCCGCCCCCGCCGCCACGGGCCACTCCCCCGCCGGCCACGAGCGCTCCTCCCACACGCGCATCCCGTTCAGCTCCGCCGAGGTGACGGCGAACAAGGACGGCTCATTCACCGTGGAGTGGACCGCCCCCGGTGTCCGTCATGTCGCCGTCCGCGCGGACGGCCGCACCGTCGCCACCGGCGGCTCGACGGGCAAAGTCACGGTGCGAGGGCTGCCCGCCAAGGACCGCCAGTGGTTCGATCTCACCCCCGCCCGCGGCGGTTCCCTGCGCCTCGCCGACCGACTCGTACAGCTCGAGGGCACCGTCAACTTCCGTGACGCGGGCGGCTATCGCACCACGGACGGGCACTGGGTGAAGATGGGCGAGATCTACCGGTCCGACGCCCTCGACAGGCTCACCGCCGCTGACCTCGCAAAACTCCGGCGCCTGTCCGTCCGTACGGTCTTCGACCTGCGCATGGAGTCGGAACGCGACGCAGCCCCCGATCGCGTCCCCGCGGGCGCCACCCACGTCGTCGCCGATGTGCTGGCCGGCTCTCCCGGCTTCACCACCATGCCGACGACCGCCGCAGAGGCGACCTCGATGATGGTCGAGGGCGAGAAGTTCATGGTCAGCGGCGACACCGCCACGTCGGCCTACCGCACGGTGTTCTCCGGAATCGCGGACGACGACGCGCGGGGCGTCCTGTTCCACTGCACCGCGGGCAAGGACCGCACCGGCTGGGCGAACGCCGCCCTCCTCACCGCGCTGGGCGTGCCCCGCAACACGGTGATGGCGGACTACCTCGCCTCCAACGACTACCGTGCCGAAGCCAATGCGGCGGCACTCGCGTCGATGCCGCCGCAACAGGCGGAGGTCTACAAGCCGCTGCTGGACGTCCGCGCCGCATACCTCAACTCGGGTTTCCAGGAGGTCACCCGGACGTTCGGATCCTTCCGGACGTACGAGCGGCGAGCGCTCGGTCTGAGCAGCAAGGACCTGCACGACCTGAAGCGGGACCTGCTGATCGGCTGATCCTCCGGGTGCCCGGGCGTCGATCCTGTCCGGCCGGTCCGTGGCCCGGGCGCCGGAGGGCGCCCGGTACCGCCCGACGGGATGCGCACCGCACAAAGTGCGGACCTGTCTGGCGTTTCGGCGTGCGCGGCAGCTCCTTCGTGGGCGACGGTGGATCCGCCCCGGTGTCTGCGGGCCACCGCACCCCGTACTTCTGAGGAGACTCCCATGAATCTGACCATCGAGGTCATCCCCGTCCCTGTCACCGACATGGACCGCGCGAAGGAGTTCTACACCGACAAGGCCGGCTTCAAGCTGGACCTCGACGACGAGGTCGCCCCGGGCATGCGCATCATCCAGCTGACCCCGCCCGGCTCACGGTGTTCGATCGCGATGCTCGAAGGGATGCCCGCCGCGCCCGGTATGAAGCAGATGGCTCCGGGCGCACTGCAGGGCATTCAGCTCTGCGTCACGGACATCGAGGCGACCCGCGAGGGACTGGTGAAGCGGGGCGTGGACGTCTCACCGATCCGCCACGTCGGCGCGACGGGCTGGGAGGACGGCAAGGGCGAAACCTGGAACTCGTTCATGTCGTTCGAGGACCCGGACGGCAACGGCTGGGTGGTTCAGGAGGCCCCCTCGGAGCTCTCGGAGCGCTGAGCGGCAACCTTTCGGACATCGGCGACCACTGTCTTCCTGTCAGCCGTCGGCCAGGAAGAAGGAATTCGTATGCGTGTCGTCAGCATGTCCACAGCAGTGGTGCTGAGTGCCGTGCTCTCGGCGGTGGCGGTACCCGCTGAGGCTGCCACCGCCTCGTCGGCCATCGTCGTGGCCGTGGACGGGGACGATTCAGCCGCCGGAACCCTCGACCAGCCCCTTCGGACCATCCAGAAGGCCGTGGACAAGGCACGCCCCGGTGACACCATCGCCATCCGGGGCGGCACGTACGCGCTGGTGGACAACATCACCATCACCACCTCGGGTGAGGCGTCCCTGCCGATCTCCCTCGGTGCGTACCAAGGTGAACGGGTCGTCATCGACGGGGAGCAGCTGCCCGCGTCCCACACACCGGTCGGCGGCAGCATCCCGCGCGCCGAGCGCGGTGCCGTCCACCAGGAGGCGTCCCACTGGCGGGTGTCGGGCCTTGAGATCGTCAACGGTCCGTACGGCTACTACTGCGACGGCTGTGACAACAACGTCTTCTCCCGGCTCACGACCCGCGACAACTACGAGACCGGCTTCCAGCTCCAGGGGGACTCCAGCGGCAACCAGATCCTCGACCTCGACAGCTACGGCAACCGCGACCCGCGGAAGAACGGCGAGAGTGCGGACGGTCTGGGCATCAAGGAGGGCAGCGGCACGGGCAACGTCGTACGCGGCGCACGACTGTGGAACAACGTCGACGACGGTTTCGACGCCTGGAAGTTCGCCTCCCCGATCCTGATCGAGAGCACGATCGCGTACGGCAACGGGTTCAACCGCTGGGACTTCCCCGACTTCGCCGGGGACGGCAACGGCTTCAAGCTCGGCGGGGGAACGCCCGCCCCGGCGATGGGGCACACACTGCGCAACTCGTTCGCCTTCCAGAACGCGAAGCACGGGGTCACAGACAACGGAAATCCGGGCGCCCTCGCCCTGACCGGCAACACCACGTTCCGCAACAGCGGCACCGGCTTCGACGTCGACACCGCCGGCGCGGTCGCCGTGCTCACCGGCAACCTGTCCGTCGGCGACGGACGGGCCGCCGCCGTCGGTGCGGGAACCGTCGCCGCCGGCAACTCATGGAACCTCGGCGGTACATGGAACGAGGCTTCGGTCCTGAGTACGGACACGGGCGCCGTCACCGGGGCACGCGCGGCCGACGGCTCCGTCCCCTCCGCGCCGGAGCTGTTCGTACCCCGCAACGGCGCCGCCGTCGGTGCCCGGATGTGACGAGCCGGGGCGGGAGCGCGTCAGGACGCTCTCAGGACGCCTCCACCGCGGCCTTGATCCGCTGTCCGAACGCGGGGGCGTCCTTTCGTGCCCCGGCAACGGCGAGGCCGACCAGGAGCTTGCCCACGCGGTGGCCCTCGAGCTCGTTGAAGATGCGCACCCTGGTCCGGCCGTCCGCGAGGGACTCGAGGTCGTAACCGCCCTCGCGGGCTGTCACGAGGTTGCTGGACAGCTCGTTCCACCGGATCCGGGTCGGTGCGACGAGCTCGCTGATCCGGAACTCCCTCCGGGTCGTCATGCCGGCGTCCTTCACCGTGCTGCGGAACACGGTGCCCACGGCGGTCGGACCGGCCGGGGTCTTGGAGATTTCCTGCACACGCGGGCTGAACTTCCTGTCGTTCTCGCCGTCTGCGAGAAACGCGAAAACCTCGTCGACAGGACGGTCGATCTCGACCGTCGCCTCGAACTGAGCCATGGGCTTCTCCTCGTGCCTGGCGGGCGCAGTGCCCTGGGGACATCGCTGGGGCGCACCCCGGTGCATGGTGCCCCTCAGCATCCTCGCTCCGCGAACGCTGGGCGGCCGGTCCGGCACGTCGGCCGGAACAGGAAGCCGGAAACGGCGGCCCGCAACGGGGGCGGGACCGGTCGGGCGCGGGTACGCCGAATGGGGTGGCCGCGACGGCATGCAGAGCACCGCAGCCGGCGGAGTGGGAGGCCCGCCCGCTCAGTTACCCGTCCCCAACGGTGACCCGTGCAGGAGCGTGCCCGAGTGGGTGTGCCCTGCCCCCACGCGCAAAGGGGCGGGCGCGAACCGGGCGACGACATGACGGCCGTCGATCCCGACGACCTCAAGGCGCGGCCCGGCGGACATGGGGTTCCGCCGGGCCGCCCGCTGCGGGCTGTGGACTACTCGTCGATCGCCGCCGCGTACGCGGCGTCCACGGCCGGTGCGCCGAGCGAGCCGGCGCCGTACGTCCACGATCCGGCGGCGGTGACCCCGCCGGATCCTGCCGGGAGCACCCACACCACACCGTCGCCCGTGTTCTCGCCGGGGGCGGAGGCCAGCAGACCGAAGCGGCCGTCCCCGTTCGGGTCGGTCAGCCTGACCTGGCCGCCCCAGCGGTCGCCCTTCTCCGCCGCGCCCGGTACCTGGGCGGAGTTCTGGTCCCACGAGGCGGCACCCGTGGCGGTCAGGCCGGCGGCGGCTCCCCGCAGCACCCACACCGCTCCCGCGTCCGCGACCGTGCCGATGTCCTCGCCGGCCGCACCCACAGCCACGTCCGCGTAGCCGTCGCCGTTGGTGTCGGCCACGGACAGATCGGTGCCCCAGCCGTCACCGCGCTCGGCCGTTCCGGGTACTCCGGCCGAGTCCTGTGTCCACCACTGCGGCGGGCTGCCCGCTCCGTCGATGCCGAGCGGGCCGTCCGCGCTGCCGTGGTAGACACCGACCAGGCCACCGCTCAGGGTCTCGCCGCCGTCGTCGGGGCTGTTCGGCTCGCCGGTGACCAGATCGTCGTAGCCGTCGTTGTCGATGTCTCCGGACGCCGCGACGGGGCCTCCACGCAGGTCGCGCTCGTACACCAGTCCCTCGTCCTGGCCGGAGAAGAAGGACGACCAGCCGTAGCCGGGCTCGGCGCCCCCGGTGACTCCGGAGACGATGAGGTCGGCGAGACCGTTGTTGTCGTAGTCGCCCGTGGTCAGGGACCTGGGCAGGATCTGCCGTTCCTGGGCCCGTGCGGCGGGGCGGCTCAACTCCGTGCGTTGCAGGGGGGCCGTCCCGGCCTTGGAAGCCGTGTCGTACGCGTACAGATGGAGCTGTTCGGAATCGAGTACGGCCAGGTGGTCGCCCGGGGTGTCGGGGCTGAAGCGGGCCGCGGCGAGGGCGCTGCCGAACTTCTTCCCGGCGGCGGGCTCGGCGGGATCCAGCCAGTCGCTCGCGGCACCGGTCAGCCCTTTCGGGGAACCCCACAGGACGGTGAGGCGGCCTGCGTCGGCGCCGGCTGCGAGGTCCTCTCCCGGGGTGCCCACGATCGCGTCGTCGTAGCCGTCCGCGTCGAGGTCACCGGTCGCCAGGGCGGCGCCGAAACGGTCACCCGTCTCTGCGGATCCGGCGACTCCGGACGTGGACTGGCTGATGAGCGCGGCGCGGCTCGTACCGATGCCGGCGGACGCGCCGTACTGCACGGTCACGTATCCCGCGCTCTTCTTCCCGCTGACGGTCCCGCCGGGAGCGCCGATGAGCACGTCCTCGTAGCCGTCGCCGTTGAAATCGCTGTTGCGGTCACTTGCGTGCGTTCCGCCGGGGGTGCCGGCGTAGGCAGTGGGTGCGGCGATGGCCGCTCCCGCCGAGAGGAGTACTGCGGCCGCGGCAACGGCGGCCGAACGGTGTGTGCGCACGAGCGGCTCCTTGGCTCAAGGACGACCGGGCAGGCGCCGGGGGGATGTCCGGAAAGGGCCCGTTCCTTCCTGGCGTCCTGTTCGACCGCGCGTGAGGCAGAAGGGTTGTACGGCGAGGCGCTCGCACGGTGCCGGACCGGCCTCGCCGCTTCGATGGGTCAGTGCGCGATGTTGTCGATCAGTTCGCGTGCGCCCTGACGCAGCAGGGCGACGGCCACGGAGGTGCCGAGGGTCGCCGCGTCGAGAGGTCCTGCCCACTCGTGCGCGTTGAGCACCGTCTTACCGTCGGGGGTGAACACACAGGCGCGAAGGGAGAGATCGCCGTTGCGATGGGCCGTGGCGTAGCCCGCGATCGGCGAGTTGCAGTGGCCCTGCAGGACATGGAGGAACATCCGCTCCGCCGTGGTCTCCCGGTAGGTGTCGGGATGGTTGAGTCCGCTGACCGCGTCGATGGTGGCGGTGTCGTCCTCCCGGCACTGCAGGGCGAGGACTCCGGCGCCGATCGGGGGGCACATGGCGTCGGCCGTGAGGATCTCGGTGATCACGTCGGCGCGGTCGATGCGCCGGAGTCCGGAGACGGCCAGGAGGAGGGCATCGGCCTCGCCTGCGGCGAGTTTGGCGAGACGCCGGTTGGCGTTGCCCCGGAAGGGCACGCAGTCCAGATGGGGGTGCGATGCGGCGAGTTGGGCGACACGGCGCACGGAGGAGGTGCCGATCCTCGTCCCGGGCGGGAGCTGCGCGAGGGTGAGTCCCCCCGGGTGGACGAGGGCGTCGCGGATGTCGTCCCGCTCGAGGAAGGCGGCGAACGTCGTGCCGGCCGGCAGGGGCCGGTCGGCGGGGACGTCCTTGACGCAGTGCACGGCGAGGTCCGCCTCGCCCGCGAGCAGAGCGGCGTCGACCTCCTTGGTGAAGGCGCCCTTGCCTTCGACCAGGGCGAGGTCGCCCATCCACTTGTCGCCCGTCGTTCTGACGGGGATCACCTCGGTGACGGTGGCGGGATGGAGCGCCGCCAGTTCGGTCCGGACGCGTTCGACCTGGGCCAGGGCCATGGGTGAGTCGCGGGAGACGATGCGGATCAGCTCAGGGGCGGACATGCCGTTCACGATAGTGCGCCGGACTGGAGCCGCGATGGTCCGCCACAGGAACACCGGCCGGGGGTACGGGCTTCTCGTGGAAACGGACGGAACGTCAGGCGATTTCCGGCCGCTTTGAAACAGCGCCCCCAGCACCGTCGTTGTGTGCGTGCACGCCCGAAAGGCCGCCGGTGACGCTCATGGTCGATCCCCGTCGGCCCTCCGACCAGGGAGACTTCATGTCCTGGGGCGACGCACCCCCTGACCGCGCATGCTTCGGCGTCGTGAAATCGGGTGGAGCCGGCGCACCGCAGCCGCTGTATCTGGCCGATTCACCTCCGTACGCCGCCACCTCACTCCCCCGAGGACTGTCAGCCCCACGACGAGGTCCCTAGCATGACCCCTCACGGCTAAGAAAATTCTCTCTTTGACCTGGCGAGGGGCTGGATGAGCAACGGGGACACCTCCATTCCGAAGAACATCGACGTGAACGTGCCGAGCGTGGCGCGGATGTACGACTACTACCTGGGCGGCAAGGACAACTACCCGGCCGACCGGGTCGCCTGCGAACAGCTGCTGGAGGTTGTTCCGAGCACCAAGGTCCTCGCCGTGAACAACCGGCGGTTCCTCCGGCGGGTGGTGCACCACCTGGCGTCCGAGTACGGGATCCGGCAGTTCATCGACCACGGATCCGGCCTGCCGACCCAGGACAACGTCCACCAGGTCGCCCAGCTCGTCGACCCCGAGGCCCGGGTCGTGTACATCGACAACGACCCCATCGTCCTGGCCCACGGCAAGGCGATACTCGAGGAGAACAGCCGGACTTCCGTCATCCAGGCGGACATGCGTGACACCGAAACGATCTTCGCGCACCCCGAGGTCACCCGCCTGATCGACTTCGACGAGCCCGTGGCCGCACTGTTCGTGTCCGTGATGCACTGCATCCCCGATTCGGACGAACCCGCCGCGCTGGTACGCCGGGTCGCGGACCGGCTGGCTCCGGGGAGTTTCCTCGTGGTGTGCCAGCTCGTGAGCGAGGACAAGGCGACCCGCGACTTCGTCACGGACTTCATGGCGAAGAGCACGGGCAACCGGTGGGGACGGGTGCGCCGGGAGGAGGACGTACGCGTCTTCCTGGAGGGTCTGGAGGTGCTGGAGCCCGGCCTGGTGGAGGTGTCGACCTGGCGGCCCGACTCGGATCTGGCGCCGAAGCAGGAGACCCAGGAGTGGATCGAGTTCGGCGGCGTCGCCCGCAAGTAGTGACGTGACGCGGCCCGACCGCCGTTCCGCCGGCTCCGCTCAGGTGTAGCGCCTGAGCGCCTGCCCCAGCAGGTGCCGGCTCTCGACGGGGCTCGGGGACTGGGCGCTGAGGGAGTCCAGGATCCACCGGTACTCGTCGGTGCTCTCCGGCTTGTTCACGGACGTGGCGTTGGTCAGGTGCTCGATGTAGGCGACGTCGGGGAGTCCGCTCATCGCGAACCGCAGGTACGTGATGCCGTTGCCGGGCGACGTGTGGGCGGTCACCTCGAAGGGGGCCACCTGCACGATCACATTGGGCAGCTCTGTCATCTCCAGCAGGTGGGCCAGCTGTTCACGCATGACACGGGCGCCACCTGTGGGCCGCATCAGGACCGCTTCGTCCAGGAGCACCCAGAGCTTGGGCGCATCGCGACGGTGCAGCAGTTCCTGTCGCTTGAGACGCAGTTCGACGCGCCGCCTCGTCGTCTCCTCCGGCTCGATGGCATGTCCCGAACGCACCACGGCGTACGCGTAGTCGGCCGTCTGCAGGAGCCCCGGAATGTAGTGCCCCTCGTAGGTCCTGATGGACGCGGCTGCCTCTTCCAGGCCCACCAGGGGCTCGAACCAGTCCGGCAGCACATCGGCGTAGCTGCGCCACCAGCCACGCTGCCCGGCCACGCGCACCAGTTCGACGAACTCGGTTGCCCGGTCCGGATCCGTGACGCCGTAGAGCGCCAGCAGGTCGACGGCGTCGCGTTCCTTGCACGGGGAGTGCCCCGTCTCCATCCGGCTGATCTTCGCCGTGGAGCAGCGGATCCGGGCGGCGGCGTCGTCGGGCGTGATGCCCGCCTCGCTCCGCATACGTCGGAGCTGGGCACCCAGAACCAGACGCAGGGCCGTGGGACTTGACGACCCTGCGGCCGGGGCGGGCGCCGGCTTCCGTGAAGGCTGCAGCGGTTTCATGCCGGGCATGCGGGCTCCTGAAGGCGGACGTCTCCACGCCAGTGTGCCATCAGGGAGTCCCGGAAGGACCGGGTCAGCACGAGAACATGGCGTGCTTTCAGCCGATCACGCTGTCGAAGTCACCGTCCCTGACGCCTGCGAGGAAGGCGCGCACTTCGGCCTCGGTGTAGACGAGGGCTGGCCCTTGGGGATGCCTGGAGTTGCGTACAGCAACATCGCCGCCGGGCAGTAGCGCCATCTCGACACAGTTTCCACTGGGGTTGCTGTGGTGGCTCTTCATCCAGGTCACATCGGTGAGGGAGTCGGCGGGAACGCCGTTGTCAATGTGCTGCATGCGGTGCACTCCTTGTGCGGCAGTTGCTCGGACCACTCCTGGCGCGCGGCCAGGGCCCGCACCGGGTGAACAGTTGCCCCCTGCTCACACCCGGGGGTGCAATTTCGGATGCAATTGCACGGAAGGGCGGACGGCGAGGATACTAGTGGGCGTCCGGCCCCCTTGGCACCACCAATCGGCTTTCACCGGAGGGTGATCAGCGCTCATGCACGCGGAGAACGCACTCGCTCACGGAGAGGACGCCGAGTCGTCGGATCTGGCCGAAAGCGATGGCGCACTTCGCCGGAACTGGGCGCGGGACCTCGGCATCGGGGCAGCCGGATTCACCACCCACAGCCTGGCGGCCGATGCCGAAAGTCTGCAGCGGGCACGGTTGTTCGTCCGCGACGCGCTGGAGCAGTGGGGGCTGCGGTCCTGCGCGGACGAGGTCGCGCTCGTTGCCGGCGAGCTGGTCAGCAACGCGGTGTGTCACGCGCTGCCCACGTCCGGGGAGTCCGCCGCCAGGTCCACGGCGTGGCTCGGCCTCGCACGTCAGGACAGCACGCTGGTCTGCGCGGTGAACGATCCGAGCCCCGATGTCCCCGTACTGCGTGACGCCGACGAATCGTTGGAGCGCGGACGGGGTCTGCGCATCATCAACGCGCTGAGCAGCTCCTGGGGTTGGTCTCTTCCGACGAGCGCGGGCAAGACCGTCTGGGCCCGGATTCCCGTTGCCCAGGGGTCCTCCTCGGGGCCCGGCACCGTCCGGCCCGGCTCGGCCTGATCCGACCGGCCCTGCGGGGACCGACGCAATCAGGCCGATCGGGTGGGGAGCGATGCGCGTGGCTACAGGCCGACGAGCGCCGTCCAGGCCTCTGCCAGTACCGCGTGCCCGAGCGGGGTCGGGTGGACGCCGTCCCCGGCGATGTGCTCGGCGCCGCCCGCGGTCCGCGCGGCCTGGTTGAGCAGACCGTCGGCGGCCAGCAGCATGGCGTCGAACTCCTCGGACAGCCGGCGGACCGCGTGGATCCGGGGGTCGAGGTCCTCGCGCCAGGCCCACTGCTCGGCCGTGACCGGAACCAGGAAGGGCTCGACGAGAATCAGCTGCGCGCCCGAACCTTCCCGGATCTGCGTGAGGATGGCCCGGTAGTCGTCCTCGTACGAACGCAACGAGGTGGCATCACCCGATTCGTAGCGGCGCCAGGTGTCGTTCACGCCGATCAGCACGGACACCACGTCGGGCTTGAGATCGACGGCGTCCTCGCGCCAGCGGGCACGGAGGTCCGAAGCCCGGTCGCCGCTGATTCCCCGGTTGATGAAGGTGATGTCGTTCTCCGGCCACGCGGACCGTACGAGATCGGCGGCCAGCCGCGCGTAGCCCCGGCCCAGGGGGTGGTCCGGGTCGGACGTCCGGCCCGCGTCGGTGATGCTGTCCCCCTGGAACAGGACGGTGGCTGAGCCGTGCAGGCTGATGGTCACGCAATGCTCCGAAGGACGAAGAACGCCGAGGCGCGGGTGCCCTGCCCACCCTGCGGTGGCGGCAGCTGCAACCTAGCAAGGGCTCCGCCTCCGGAGCAGCCCGCTTCCGTCCACCGAGACCGCCGGCACCGGGTCGAGGACTACCTGAAGGATGCCGGTGCGCGTACCGCACTGAAGTCGAGCGCCCGGTCCACCTCTCGCAGGGTCTGCTCGGCCACTCGTCGCACCTCGGCGGGAACGTCGCCCTGCTCCTCCACGAGGCCGGCGTAGATCGGCGCTTCGGATCTGTCTACGAAACTCACGGCGAATTGCCCATCGATAGGTAATGCCCGCCAATCAGCGGAAACGGGAGCAGAGTCTACGCGTCCCCCTCGGGCCACCGAGGGGCGCATCAGGGTTCGGACGCCACCCCGCGGAAATCCGCTTGTCGGCGGGCGGTGACCGCTGCCAGGATGATCACGCCGAAGGGGTGTAGCTCAGAGGCCAGAGCGCCGGTCTCCAAAACCGGATGCCGCAGGTTCGACTCCTGTCTCCCCTGCTCACGCGGAACCGCCGCCCCGACAAACTACCAGATGCCGACGAGCTTCGCGAGGGTGCCGTCCATGTCCTGGCGGTCGAGCTTGGTGAAAAC
>NZ_JBHTRI010000011.1:153004-213167 GCF_042796085.1 Streptomyces sp. NPDC056452 | reverse complement strand
CCGCGCCCCTCCGGGCGCGGCGTCGCCCGCCACGGGCCCGGTCGTCCGGTACGCCTTCACCTGCTTGCCCGCGGGCCGGCCGCGCACCACCCAGTCCGTGCGCACCCAGTACAGGACGTCGTCCCGCCGCTCCCGCTGCCCGATCCGCACGGCCTTGGCCCAGAGCCCGGCCCCGGACCCGGCGAGCAGGAGCCCGCCGGCCCCCGGCACGAGGAAACCGCTCGCCACGGCCGCCAGGAACGCCCCCAGCAGCCACCACCGGTGCCCCCGCCGCCAGTTCCGTACCGTCACGGCCCGGTCCTGCAGGAAGTCGCTCCGCCCGGCCCGTGCGGCCCCCTCGGCGAGCTCCGCGTACCGCCCCAGACGCAGCAGAGCCACCACTGCCGCGGCCACGAGGAAGAGCGCCGCCCCGGCCAGCAGCCCGACCCGCCGCCCGGTCAGCCCCGGTACGCATGCCCCGACTGCCGCCGCCAGCAGCCCCGGCCACCACAGAGGTGCCGCTCCGGCCCGCACGATCACGGCCACCCTCGCCAACGACTGCGCTCCGCGCCCCACGTCCGTACCCCTCTCCACGACTCCTTGTGGACCTTCCTGGGCGCGGAGATTAATAGGCACAGATGAGCGACACGTGAGAATCGTCAAAGAACGAGGGCACGTCAGAGATCCCTACTCGACGAACAGCCCCCGCGCCGCCGCCCGTGCGTCGAACTCCTCCAGCCGGGCCTGTGCCTCCGGCAGCCCGTCGCACATCGCCTCCAGCAGCACCCGCCCCAACAGCATCGGCGCACAGGCCGTGTCGAAGGCGAGCCCGGTCCCGACGGCGGCCGGAATCAGCACGTCGCTGTGCTTGGCCACCGGGGCGAAGGCCGAATCGGCAACGGTCACGACGGTCAGTCCCTGAGTCTGCGCATACGCGAGTGCGTCCACGACCTCCCTCGGATGCCGGGGGAGCGCGAAACACATCAGCGCAGTGGCCCCCGCCCGCCGGGCGGCGTCGATCCGGTCGTGCAGCATGCTGCCGCCCTCGTCGAGCACGCGGACGTCCGGGTGCACCTTGGCGGCGAAGTACCCGAACCCCCGCGCCTGCGACGAGGCGGCCCGCAGCCCCAGCACGGGCAGCGGGCGCGATCCGGCCAGCAAGCGGCCCGCCCGCTCCACCGGGCCCTGATCGGCGAGGAGTTCGGCCAGGTGCTGCAAGTTCTCGATCTCCGCCCGGACTGCCTGCTGGTACTCGTTGAGGGTCTCCTCCACGGCGCCCCCACCGGCCGCTCCGTCCGGTGCGACCTCTCGCAGGTGCTTGCGGAGGGCCGGGTACCCGTCGAAGCCGAGCGCCACGGCGAACCGGGTGACGGACGGCTGGCTGACCCCGGCCAGTTCGGCCAGCTCCACACTGGACAGGAAGGGAGCATCGGCGGCCCGCCGCACCATGGAGTGCGCGATCCGCCGCTGGGTGGGCGTGAGCCGCTGCCCTTCGAAGAGCCGCTGCAAGCGCGCAGCCGGGCTGCTCCCGTTCATGCTGGTCCCTCCGGAATCCGTCGCACCGCACGGCGCCGACGAATCTATTCAGCCAGCAAGCGGACTGTATGTCCATATACAGGACCGCCATCCGGGACGGTCCTTCAGGCCGTCCGCGTCCGCGTCAGGACGCCACCGGCCGGATACGGGCCGGCTGGGCGGTGTTGATCCTCGCGTGCTGCTCGGGCACGTCTGAAGGCATCGGCTGCTCGGCCACCGGGTCTCCTCGAGGAGTCGCACCACTGCAGGGTCAACAACCAGCCTACAGAGCCTGGTTGCCACGCAGGGGGGCCAGAACGCGCGGGTCAGAACACGACACGTGCCGCCATGAGCGCCGCCTGCGCGTCGTCGTCGCCGTCCAGCTCCAGCGGCCCGCGCGGAGGGCGGCCCGACACATGGCGGGCGAAGGTGATGGCGTCCGCGCGGAGCCTCGCCGCGGGGGCGCCGATGCCCAGGAGGAGACAGTTGCCGCCCGCGGGGCCGTGGAGGTCGATCTCCACCGCGGGGCCGGTCCAGGCGAGCGCGAGGTCGAGCACCACCTGGTCCACGATCTCGCGGTCGTGCCCGTCGAGGAGCAGTTCCGCTCCCGTCGCGTCGCTGAGCTCCACCCGGTGCATCCAGGTGTCCCGGGCGATGAGGACGCGGTTCAGGTAGTCCACCGAGTCGTCGGGAAGGGCCTTGGCCTCCGGGTAGAGCAGGCTGAGCCGCATCGCCCGGCGGACGGGCACGGGTATGCGGCGCAGCGCGCGCAGGCCCTGGGGTGCGTAGTGGGCGAGAGCGCCGATCAGCTCCCTGCCCGGCACGGCCCGCCTGTCCTCGATCTGGCGCTCGTTGTGGCCGTCGAGCCGGCCCAGGTGCGGATGGGTCCTCCCCGCCTGCCGGATCCGCCGTACGGAGACCCAGGGCCTGGGCAGTTCCTCGTACTGGCCGACGATGTGGGCGAGCATGTCGCGGACCGTCCAGCCCGCGCAGGTCGTCGGACGCTGCCAGTCCTCGTCGGACAGCTCCCGGAAGGTGGACAGCGTGGCGCGGAGCTCTGCCTCGTTGACCTCACGCGCCCGCTCCTCGGACGTGCGGGGGATGGTACGGGCGGAAGGTGTCGCGGTGGTCATGAACCGGCTCCCCTCTTCGCCCGGTCAACGCTACGCCGATGAGCCCGGCCCCGCCCGGCACGGGGGTGAGCTGTCCCGCCCGGCAGGGACACGGGCGGAAACAGGGGGGCTAACCCCACTGCCCCGGGCGCCCGCGATTCGTACCGTAGGACGCATGGAAGCCCGTGACTCCGAGCTCAAGCGAGAGCTCGACGCGACCCTGCAGGCCCGTAGCGAGCTGGGCCCCGAATACGAGTCCGCACTCATCGACTCGTTCCTGGAGAAGGTCGAGCAGCGGCTCGACGGCACCCTCGACCGGCGGGTGCGGCGGCATTTCGCCGAGCAGCAGATGGTGGTCGCCCGGGGCGGTACGCAGCCTGCCCGGGCGGACGGGACCTTCGGGGAGCGCTTCGGCTTCGGGGTCGTCTCGCTCGTGCTGGCCATCCCGCTCTCGGCGATCGGCGTCGCGAATGCCGGGATCGACGGGCTCGTCGTGGCCTGGCTCGGGATCGTCGGGGTGAACGCGGTGCACGCCGCCCGTGGGTGGCCGTGGTTCCGGGACAAGCAGCGTGAGAGGGCCTCGTCCGACTGGGAGGCCTGAGGGCTGCGGGCTGCGGGCTGCGGGCCGAGGATCACGGGGGCGAATTCCGCCGGTCGTCCGCACGCATGCGCATGCCGCCGGTCGCCGCGCTCTGCGCGCATGGATATGTCGCGGGGACCGCCGCACCCCCGGTTTCCCGGAGGGCGGGACGACGGCGGTCCCCGCGAGGGACGCGCTCCCGGGTCAGGGCCGGGTATCGCGTCCTGGCGACGGTGGAGGTCCGGGAGCCGCTCCGTAGTCCGTGTCGCCGTACTTGGTGCCGGCGGGGTTTCCCCTGCCGACATCCCCTACTGTGCCGGAGCCGTGTTAAGCCGGTGCTGCGCGCACGTGTCGCGCTCGTACCGGTTTCGCGAAGCCCGGAAATCCGGCCTACGGCTTCGGGGTCGCGTCCTTCGCGAGGAACGCCAGCAGGTCCTGCCTGCTCACCACGCCCTTCGGCTTGCCCTCGACCAGCACGATCGCCGCGTCCGAGCCGTCCGTACCGCTGAGCGCGGCCATCAGGTCCTCGACCGGTTCACCGGAGCCGACCTGCGGCAGCGGAGCCGACATGTGCTTGTCCAGCGGGTCGGAGAGCGAGGCGCGCTGCGTGAACAGGGCGTCCAGGAGCTGGCGCTCGACCACGGAACCGATGATCTCGGCGGCCATCACGTCCGGGTGGCCCGCGCCCGGCTTCACGATCGGCATCTGGGAGACGCCGTACTCGCGGAGTACGTCGATGGCCTCGCCGACCGTCTCGTCCGGGTGCATGTGGACGAGCGTGGGGATCGGGCCCTCCTTGAAGTCGAGGACGGCACCGACCTGGGCGGAGGTGCCGGTGTCCTCCAGGAAGCCGTAGTCGGCCATCCACTCGTCGTTGAAGATCTTGCTCATGTAGCCGCGGCCGCTGTCCGGCAGCAGGACGACCACCACGTCGTCGGGGCCGAGCCGCGCGGCGACCTCCAGGGCCGCGACGACCGCCATGCCGCAGGAGCCGCCGACCAGCAGTCCCTCCTCCTTGGCGAGGCGCCGGGTCATCTGGAAGGAGTCCTTGTCGGACACCGCGACGATCTCGTCCGTGACCGTACGGTCGTAGGCGCTCGGCCAGAAGTCCTCGCCGACACCCTCGACCAGGTACGGGCGTCCCGATCCGCCGGAGTAGACGGAGCCTTCCGGGTCGGCGCCGATGACCTGCACGCGGTTCTCGCTGATCTCCTTGAGGTAGCGGCCCGTGCCGGAGATCGTGCCGCCGGTGCCGACGCCGGCGACGAAGTGGGTGATCCTCCCGTCGGTCTGCTCCCAGAGCTCGGGGCCCGTCGTCTCGTAGTGCGAGCGCGGGTTGTTCGGGTTGGAGTACTGGTCGGGCTTCCAGGCACCGGGCGTCTCGCGGACCAGGCGGTCGGAGACGTTGTAGTACGAGTCCGGGTGCTCGGGGTCAACGGCCGTCGGGCAGACGACGACCTCCGCGCCGTACGCCCGCATGACGTTGATCTTGTCCGCGGACACCTTGTCCGGGCACACGAAGATGCACTTGTAGCCCTTCTGCTGGGCGACGATGGCCAGGCCGACGCCCGTGTTGCCGCTGGTCGGCTCCACGATCGTGCCGCCGGGCTTGAGTTCGCCGCTCTGCTCGGCGGCCTCGATCATGCGCAGCGCGATGCGGTCCTTCACCGACCCGCCGGGGTTGAAGTACTCGACTTTGGCCAGGACCGTCGCCTGAATGCCTGCCGACACATTGCGCAGCCTCACCAGCGGGGTGTTGCCGACAAGACTGATCATCGAATCGTGGAATTGCACCGTGTACTCCGGGGTCTCCGAGATGGTCAAGCAAGACTATGCGTACGGGGAGGACATTGGACGAAGCGATTGGGCTACGCCCCGTACGGGGCAGGTAGTGCTGTGTACAGCTGCACAGCAAGGAGGAGGTGGACCGGACTGTGTCGAGGGCGAGGGTGGCACGGCGGATCGCGGCGGGCGCGGCCTACGGCGGCGGAAGCGTCGGGCTGATCGGTGCGGCGACGGTGGGCCTGGTGCTGGCGGAAGTACAGCTGGCGAAAAGGCAGGTGGGCGGCGGTACGGCGCCGGTCCCGCCGAGTGCGAACGGACGGTACGGGGTGGCCTTCGCCGGCCCCACCGATCCGTTGCGGTTCGTGATGCTGGGTGACTCCACGGCGGCCGGGCAGGGGGTGCGCAGGGCCGGGCAGACACCGGGGGCGCTGCTCGCGTCCGGGCTGGCGGCGGTGGCCGAGAGGCCGGTGGATCTGCGGAACGTGGCATTGCCCGGGGCCCGCTCGGACGATCTGGACCGGCAGGTGTCGCTGGTCCTGGCCGATCCGTCGGGGGTGCCGGACGTCTGCGTGATCATGATCGGCGCGAACGATGTGACCCACCGGATGCCTGCGACGCAGTCGGTGCGCTGTCTGAGTACGGCCGTACGGAGGCTGCGCACGGCCGGCGCCGAGGTGGTCGTGGGCACGTGCCCGGACCTGGGCACGATCGAGCCGGTCTACCAGCCGCTGCGGTGGCTGGCGCGGCGGGTGAGCCGCCAGTTGGCGGCGGCCCAGACGATCGGTGCGGTGGAGCAGGGCGGGCGGACGGTGTCGCTGGGCGATCTGCTGGGGCCCGAGTTCGAGGCGAATCCGCGTGAGCTGTTCGGCCCCGACAACTACCACCCGTCGGCGGAGGGGTACGCGACGGCGGCGATGGCGATGCTCCCGACGCTGTGCGCGGTGCTGGGGCTGTGGCCGGAGTCCGACCATCTGGACGGGTCGCGGCGCGAGGACATGCTGCCGGTGGCGAAGGCGGCCTCCCAGGCGGCACGGGAGGCGGGTACGGAGGTCACGGGGGCACGGGCGCCGTGGGCCCTCCTCAAGCACCGCCGGCGGCGGCGCCTGCCTGCGCACACGGAGCCGGCGAAGCGGCACGGCGTGGACGCCGCGGACGGCGGGCCGCCGCCGCCCGCGCCGCCGCCTTCCGGGTCGGGGGCCACGTGGCGGCCGGCACGGGAGCGGCCCTGACGGCCCTGGGGTGAGGGTGGCCCGGCGGTGGCGCGCGGACCGGCGGTCCCCCGCGGGAACAACACGGGCGACTGAGCGGTTGCTTAGAAAAGAGGTCCGCATCACACAGCCTGTTGGGTGACCTCAGCTATACGTCCGGGTAACTTCCAAGTCAGCCCAGTCTTCCAGCCCTCATGGAGCCGCGTGATGCCCGAAGCCGTGATCGTTTCCGCCGCCCGCTCGCCGATCGGCCGGGCCTTCAAGGGGTCCCTCAAGGACCTGCGCGCGGACGACCTGACCGCCACCATCATCCAGACCGCGCTGGCCAAGGTCCCCGAGCTGGACCCCAGGGACATCGACGACCTGATGCTCGGCTGCGGCCTCCCCGGCGGCGAGCAGGGCAACAACCTGGGCCGCATCATCGCCGTGCAGATGGGGATGGACCACCTCCCCGGCTGTACGGTCACCCGCTACTGCTCGTCCTCGCTGCAGACCAGCCGCATGGCGCTGCACGCCATCAAGGCCGGCGAGGGCGATGTCTTCATCTCCGCCGGTGTCGAGATGGTGTCCCGCTTCGTCAAGGGCAACTCCGACAGCATCCCGGACACGCACAACCCCTTCTTCGCCGAGGCCGAGGCCCGTACCGCCGCCCGCGCCGAGGAGTCCGGTGCGAGCTGGACCGACCCGCGCGAGGACGGCATCGTCCCGGACGCGTACATCTCCATGGGGCAGACCGCGGAGAACCTGGCCCGGACCAAGGGCGTCACCCGTAAGGACATGGACGAGTTCGGCGTCCGGTCGCAGAACCTCGCCGAGGCAGCCATCAAGAACGGCTTCTGGGAGCGCGAGATCACCCCGGTGACGACGCCGGACGGCACGGTCGTCTCGCAGGACGACGGCCCGCGCGCGGGCGTCACCCTGGAGGGCGTGGAGGGCCTGAAGCCGGTCTTCCGCCCCGACGGCCTCGTCACCGCGGCCAACTGCTGCCCGCTCAACGACGGCGCCGCCGCGCTCGTGATCATGTCCGACACGAAGGCGCGGGAGCTCGGCCTGACCCCGCTGGCCCGGATCGTCTCGACCGGCGTCTCCGGCCTGTCCCCCGAGATCATGGGCTACGGTCCCGTCGAGGCCAGCAAGCAGGCACTGAAGCGCGCCGGCCTGACCATCGACGACATCGACCTGGCCGAGATCAACGAGGCGTTCGCCGCCCAGGTCATCCCGTCCTACCGGGACCTCGGCCTGCCGCTGGACAAGGTCAACGTCAACGGTGGCGCGATCGCCGTCGGCCACCCCTTCGGCATGACCGGCGCCCGGATCACCGGCACGCTGATCAACAGCCTGCAGTTCCACGACAAGCAGTTCGGCCTGGAGACCATGTGCGTGGGCGGTGGCCAGGGCATGGCCATGGTCATCGAGCGCCTCAGCTAGGTTCCGGAGAGCGGTTCGCCCTCCCTCGGAGGGGCTGTTTTGAACCCGGCCGAGCCCCGAACGTGACCGAATCTCCCCCAGGATGTGATCTGCGTCCCGGGGGAGAGTCGTTTCCGCAGGTCACACCAGCCACAGGGCTAAACATCAGGCCCAAAGACCTGTCCAATTCGTGACGTAATGCACTGACAGCAGGCACGAGTACAGGACAAGCTGATGTAGGAAGTCGGGGGTGTCGATTGAAACCGGGAGTATGTCAGTGAGCGCCATGTCATTTGCCCTGTTGCTGACCACCGCCGCTGCCACGGCTGTCGGCGCCGCTGCTCTGCACGCTGCTCACGGGTTGCGCAAGCAGGTCGCGGCACTGCGGACGGAGCTGGCGGAGGGACGGAGCCTCAGTGCGTCCGTGCCCGGACAGCAGAACCGGAGCACCGCCGTCTCCGCCTCCGCCGAGGAGATACGCACTGCGGTCGCCGACGCACTCGCCGAGGAGCGGGAGCGTGAGCTGGCCGAAGCCCGTGCCTTCTGGGCCGCCCAGGAGGCGCGCGACGCCGCCGACGCCCCGTCCCTGCTGGGCGGGCTCGCCGGCCTGGGCGAGGACGCCCCGTTCTTCATGCCCCGCCAGGCCGATTTCGCGGGCCTCGAGGCGATGGACCTCGAAGCCACCGAGGCCATGGAGGAGCTGATCGAGCTGACCGATCTGCCCGAGGTCGCCGAGGTCTCCGAATTCGCGGAGTTCGCCGAGGACTCGCCCGAGCTGGCAGCGGCGCGTCGCCGCCACCCCTCGCACCCGGACTTCGTCCCGGTGCAGACACCGGTTGTCACTGACCATGAGCGTACCGTGAACCGCCTGGAGCGGCTCGCCGACACCGGTACCGAGCTCACCGACGTCCGCCCCGGCCCGCTCGGGACGCTCGACGTCTACGTCTTCGCCGACGGCACCACGCTCTGTATGACCCCCGGGCACCGCGAGACCGCCGAGCGTCTCTCCGATTCGCTGCGCGCGGGCGAGCAGCCGGTGCTGCTGGGCGGTTCCGGTGTCTCCGGCGCCTACGCACTGACGTTCTCGTGCGGCAAGGAGAACGTCTACATCCTCGCCGACCGCGTCATCGCCTCGTTCTAGTACGCGCCACGCACGCCTGCTCCGGCCCGCGCGGGCTCAGGAAAACGCCCGCGCCGCCGCTGCGTCGACGAATCGCACGGCCTCGTCCAGCTCCGCGGACGAGGCCGTTTCCAGTGCCACCGCCAGATCGCGGCCCGCGACGGCGAGCTGGTCACCGACCGCGAATATCCCGGCGTCCGGCATGACGCGCGGCTCCCGGTCCGGCGCCTCGGCGCGCTGGGCCCGTGCGGTCAGCTCCCTGGCCGTGGCCAGGGCCCCGGCGGCGGCACCGCGCTGCAGCCGGCTCTGCGGGGCGCTGCGCAGACGGTCGGCGAATCGGTCCACGGCGGTGATCAGAGGTGTCGTATCGAGCACGCCGTGACCCTACGCGCCCCCGCAGGATGGTTGCCAACGGGCCGAAGCTCGGGCACGGTGTCGGGAAGGACCAGCAACGCGCACTGCGTCGGAGGCGCCGATGTCTCAAGTCTTCTCCGAAGAAACCCATCGCAACCTGCTCTCACGGATCCCTCAATGCACCGGTCGTGACATCGCCGACTGGCTTCGCACCGTCGACGACGGCCCCTCCCTCTTCCGTTTCGAGGAGAAGGTCAGCTGGCTGCGGAGCGAACACGACCTCACCTACGGCCATGCCAAAGCGATCATCCACGAGTACGACCTGAGGCGGGCAGCCAGAAGGCTCCTGTGACCCCGCAGCACCCCGGCAACAGACGGAACGGCCCGCAGGCAGTGCCTGCGGGCCGTTCCGTCGAGCTGGGTCCGGAGGGATCCAAGGGATCCCCGCGGGTCAGTCGTCCCCGTTGAGGATGGAGAGCAGACGCAGCATCTCCAGGTAGATCCACACCAGGGTCAGGGTGAGGCCGAAGGCCGCCAGCCAGGACTCCTCGCGCGGGGCTCCGAAGTTGACGCCGTCCTCGACCTGCTTGAAGTCCAGAGCCAGGAAGCACGCGCCGAGGATGATGCCGATGACTCCGAAGAGGATGCCGAGGCCGCCGCTGCGGAAGCCCAGGCCGTCACCGCCGCCGAACACGGAGAACAGCAGGTTGACCATCATCAGGAGCACGAAGCCCACGGCCGCTGCCATCACGAAGCCGTAGAAGCGGCGGGTGACGCGGATCCAGCGCATCTTGTACGCGATGAGGACACCGGCGAAGACACACATGGTGCCCATCACCGCCTGCATCACCGTGCCGGGGCTGATGTAGGTGCTGACCGCGCTGGAGATCACTCCGAGGAAGACACCCTCGAAGGCCGCGTACGCGAGGATCAGCGCCGGGGACGGCTTGCGCTTGAAGGACTGGACCATCGCCAGGACGAACGCCACCAGGGCTGCGCCGATGGCGATGCCGTAGGACTTGCCCAGGTTGGCCTCGTCGACCGGCAGAAGGGCCCAGGAGAGCGCGGCGGTGAGCACCACGGTGCCCAGCGTCATCGCCGTGCGCGTGACGACGTCGTCGATCGTCATCGCGCCGGAGCGCGCGGGCGCCTGCGGGGCGCCGTACTGGGTGTCCGGCTGGGCGTAGGGGTTCGTGGCGTACGGGTTCGCGGCGGCGCCCTGCGCGTACGGGTTGGCACCCGCTGCGGGGGCCCCGGCCTGCGGTGCCGCGTTGAAGCCCGCATAGCCGTTGTCGCGGCTGAAGCCCCGTCGCGAGAAGACCGGGTTGCTGCTCCTCATTTCACTCCTCCATGGCCACCCTGCGTGGCCTTGCCACAAGAGTAATGGGTAGGCAAAACAATGACCCTAGTGCCAGAGGAGGATCTTTGAGAGAAGTTGACCACTGAAGTACTCTGCGCCCGATCGGGCCCCACCGACCGTGCGGTGGTGCCCGGAGCCGGACTCGAACCGGCACGCCCCCGAGGAGGCAGCGAGGTTTAAGCTCGCCGTGTCTGCATTCCACCACCCGGGCGTGGGCGCGCGGCTCCGCGTTGGCACAAGACCCTATCCGGGGGCCTCCCTCGAACAGCGGAACAGCGGCTCGATGTTGTCTTATTTTATTGACCGTTTGAGGGTGCGTCAGACGGCGCGTACAGCATCAGCACATGCCCGGACGGGGTAACGGGAGCGAAGCCCCGCAAACCGGAATGACGGAAACTCGCCGCACCCCAACGGCCGAGCAGCCACGGCCGCGCCACCGATCGCCAGGGCATCGCCACCTCAGGGGGCGACGGCGTCATTGACGCACCTCAGAACCGGCGCGGATCCCAGTGCCTCCGGGTCCTTCAGCACCGCGCCGGTGACATGGAACACCGCGCTCTCGCCGGGCAGCAGGGTGACGAGCATGTCGTCCACCTCGGCCGCCGGATCCAGCCGGTCGGGGAAGAGCGCGAGGTCCCGCAGGAGCGTCCGAGCGGTCACCGTGACCCGGTAACCGATGCCCGACTCGTCACCCTGTGTGACCGACACGTCGTACCGTGCCGGCGGCAGCGCGACCCGGGTGTCCTCCTCGTAGAACTCCACCGCCCTCACCTCGCCCAGCCGCGCCACCAGCGCCTCGCGGGCGCTGTCCACCGGCACGGCGACGGACGGCGGGAGGACGACGCGGGTGACGCCGCGCGCGGCCGTGCTCACCGCGATCTCCTCCTCGGCCAGGACCGCCCCGTCCAGTCCGTGCCGGGTCAGCCGCAGGTTCCCCTCCCAGACACGGGCCGAGTCGTTGACCAGATGCAGGGCGCCGTCCCGTACGGCCAGCAGACGGTCCGCGTACACCGTGCGCAGCGCGTACCAGAGCGGCTTGCGGCGGCCGTCGCCGTCCACGGCGGCCCAGGACACGACCGGCCAGCAGTCGTTGAGCTGCCACACGATCGAGCCCGTGCAGTACGGGGTGTGCGAGCGGAAGTGCCTGATGCCGAAGGCGACGGCCCGGGCCTGGTTCAGCTGCGTGAGCCAGTGCCAGTCGTCGAAGCCGGACGGCTGCGGGAGGTGGTCGCCCAGGCCGCGCAGCAGCTTCGCGTCGCCGTCCTCCGCCTTCTGGTGGTGGGCGAGCAGCGGGGCGTCCGGGGCGAGCGGGCCGCTGACGGCCCGGCGCAGGGTGGCGTACGCGGGCGGTCCCTGGAAGCCGAACTCGGCGACGAAGCGGTGGGCCGTGTCGGCGTAGTGGCGGTAGTCGACACGGTTCCAGACCTCCCAGAGGTGGACCGTGCCCAGGGCGGGGTCGTTCGGGGGGAGATCCGGGGAGCCCGAGTAGGGCGACCCCGGCCAGTACGGGCGGGTGGGGTCGGTCTCGGCGCACAGGGCGGGCAGCAGCTCGTGGTAGTAGCCGTGGCCCCAGGTCCGGCCCTGGAGTTTCTCCTGCCAGCCCCAGTCGGCGTGGCCCTCCAGGTTCTCGTTGTTGCCGCACCACAGGACCAGGGAGGGGTGCGGGGCGAGCCGTACGAGGTTCTCGCGGACCTCGGCGGCCACCTCGTCGTACAGCGGCTGCTCCTCGGGGTAGGCGGCGCAGGCGAACGGGAAGTCCTGCCAGACCAGCAGCCCCTTCTCGTCGGCCAGCTCGTAGAAGTCGTCGCTCTCGTAGAGGCCGCCGCCCCAGACCCGGACGAGGTTGACGCCCGCGGCGATCGCCTGGTCGAAGCGGTCGGAGATCCGCTGCCGGGTGACGCGGGCCGGGAAGCAGTCGTCGGGGATCCAGTTCACCCCGCGTACGAAGACGGGCTCGTCGTTGACGAAGAGGCCGAACGCCTCGCGCTCCAGGGTCACGCCCCGGAAGCCGGTCCTGCCGGTCCAGGCGTGGTCGCCGAGGCGGACGGTGACGTCGTACAGCGGCTGCTCGCCGTGGCTGTGCGGCCACCAGCGACCGGCCCCGGGGACGGGCAGGGTGACGGCCGCGCGGTCCTCTCCCGCGGCGACGGTGAGCACGGCCCGTTCGCCGGCCACCTCCACCGACGCCTCCAGCGGCCCGTCCCCGGCCCGGTCGACGTCGAGGGTGAGTGCCAGACGCGGCACCCCGTCGCCGTCCAGGTCGGCCAGGACCTTCACGCCGGCGATGCGCGGGCCCGTCCAGGACTCCAGCGCGACCGGGCGCCAGATGCCGGAGGTGACCAGGGTCGGCCCCCAGTCCCAGCCGAAGTTGCAGGCCATCTTGCGGATGAAGGCGTAGGGCTCCGTGTACGCGCCCGGCCGGTCGCCGAGCTTGTCGCGCAGCGCCTCGGCGTAGGTGTACGGGGCGGTGAAGCGCACGTCGAGGGTGTTGGCGCCCTCGCGCAGCAGCGGCCGGACGGGGAAGCGGTAGCTGCGGTGCTGGTTGGCGGTGCTGCCGGCCTCGGTGCCGTTGACCAGGACGGTGGCGACGGTGTCGAGGCCGTCGAAGCACAGATCGGTGAACGTGTGCCCGTCGGCGGACCAGTCGAAGGTGGTGCGGTACGTCCAGTCGGTGCGGCCGATCCAGCCCAGCCGGGTCTCGTTGTCGTCCAGATAGGGGTCGTCGATCAGTCCGGCGGCCAGCAGGTCGGTGTGGACGCAGCCGGGGACGGCCGCCGGAACGCCTCCTGCGGGGAGCCCCACGGGCACGGGGCCGTCGGCATGAAGCGTCCAGCCTTCGTGCAGGGGCAGGCGGCGCAGGGTCACGTGAGGGTCCTTCCGCAGTCGGGGAGCCCGGCGCAGGCGACGAAGTGGCCCGGTTCGGTCTCGTACAGGTCGTCGCCGGGCGCGGCGGCCCGGCCCTCGTGGTAGGCGCAGGCCTCCACGGGGACAGCGGCCGTCCAGGGCTGGTTGAGGCGGGGCACGGCGGCCAGGAGGGTGCGGGTGTAGGGGTGCAGGGGGTTGCCGAAGACCTTCTGCGTGTCGCCGCGTTCGACGACACGGCCGCTGCGGAGCACCACGGTCTTCTCGGCGAGGTAGGTGCCGAGCGAGAGGTCGTGGGTGATGTAGAGGACGCCGAGGCCGCGTTCCTTGAGGCCGGCGAGGAGGTTGAGCACGTCGATGCGGGTGGAGGCGTCGAGCATGCTGGTGATCTCGTCGGCGACCAGGAAGCGCAGGTCCAGCAGGAGGGCGCGGGCGATGAGCAGGCGCTGCAGCTGGCCGCCGCTGAGCTGGTGCGGGTAGCGGCCGAGGACCTGTCCCGGGTCCAGGCGTACGTCGCGCACCGCGCTCTCGACGCGGTCGGCCCACTCCTTGTCCGAGAGGCCCGGGTGGTAGGAGCGGCGGACGAGCGCGAAGACGCGGTCGGCCTTGAAGACCGGGTTGTAGCAGCTGAAGGGGTCCTGGAAGACGCCCTGGACGCGGCGGTAGAAGTCCTTGCCGGGCCTGACCTGTTCGCCGTCCAGGGTGAGGCTGCCGCCGCTGGCCCGGGTGAGGCCGAGGACCATCCGGCCGATGGTGGACTTGCCGCTGCCGCTCTCGCCGATGAGGGAGACGAGCTCACCGGGTGCCGCTTCGAAGGACACCCGGTCGACGGCGGTGACGGAACCGCCGCCGAAGGCACCGGCCCGGAAGGTCTTGGTGACACGGTCGAGGGTCAGCATCAGGCCGCCTTCCAGCATGCGACGGTGTGGCGGGGAGCTATCTCGACGACGGGCGGCTCCTGCTCGCACCGACTGTCGGCGAGCGGGCAGCGGTCGCGGAAGCGGCAGCCGGCCGGCGGGTTCAGCAGGGAGGGCGGCGACCCCTCGATGCCACTGAGCGGCTTGTCCTTGTACCGGGCGCCCACCTGGGGCAGCGAGCCGATCAGCATCTTGGTGTACGGGTGGCGGGGCTCGGTCGTCAGGGCCTTCGTGGGCGCCTTCTCGGCGAGCTTGCCCGCGTACATCACCATGATCGAGTCGGCGATGTGCGAGGTCAGCCCGAGGTCGTGGGTCACGAAGATCATGCTGGTGACCAGGCCCTTGTCGCGGAGTCCGGTCAGGGCACCGACGACGGCCTGCTGGTTGGAGACGTCCAGCGCCGAGGTGACCTCGTCGGCTATCAGGACCGAGGGGTCCAGGAGCGTGGAGATCACCATGACGGCGCGCTGCTTCATGCCTCCGGAGAGCTCGATCGGGTAGCGGTCCAGGACGTCGGGTTCCAGGCCCACGAGGGCCAGCCGGCGGTGCAGTTCGCCGGTGTCGACGCTGACGCCGCGCGAGGCGAGGAGCTCGCGGATCATGCGGCCGATGCGGCGGGTCGGGTTGAGCGCGCTCATCGAGTACTGGGGGACGAGCGAGACCTTGTGGAAGCGGTAGGCGTTCATCGCGCGGTCGTCGGACAGCGGCAGTTCGTCGCCGTCCAGGGTGACGGTGCCGCCCACGTGCCGCATCCGGCCGTCGAGCCGGATCAGGGACTTGCCGAGGGTGGTCTTTCCGCAGCCCGACTCGCCCGCCAGGCCCAGGATCTCGCCGTCCGCCAGGTCGAAACTGACACCGTCCAGGGCCCGGACCTCGCCACGCAGCGTGCGGTAGTGGACCCGCAGGTCGTTGACGGTCAGGGTCATGTGCTCACGACTCCCTCAGCTTCGGGTTGAAGACCTCGTCGAGGCCGACGTTGGCGACGTAGAGCGCGCCGACGATCGCGGTGATCCCGGCGCCCGGCGGAATGAACCACCACCACATGCCGAGTTGGAGCGCACTCCACTGCTGGGCGCTCTGCAGCATCAGGCCGAGCGAGACGCCCTCGGTCGGGCCGAGCCCGATGAAGTCCAGTGAGGAGGCGATGAGGATGGACCCGCCGAAGAGCAGGATGAACATCATGAAGAGGTACGAGCTCATGTTGGGCGCGATCTCGCGGAAGACGATCCGCCAGGTGCCGCTCCCGCTGAGCCGGGCGAGGTCCACGAACTCCCGGGTGCGCAGCGAGAACGTCTGCGCCCGGATCGCGCGGGCCGCCCAGGGCCACGAGGTGAGGCCGATGAACAGGCCCTGCACGGCGACGCTGCGCACCCCCAGGTACGCGTTGATGATCAGCAGGACCGCGAGGGCGGGGATCACCAGGACGACGTTGGTGAGCATGTTGAGGACCTCGTCGACGAGGCCGCCCCGGTAACCGGCCAGGAAGCCGACGACCATGGCGATGACGGCGGCTATCCCGCCGCCGACCACGCCCACCAGGAAGGTGGCGCGCAGTCCGTGCACGAACTGCGCGTACACGTCCTGGCCGAAGGTGGTGGTGCCCATCCAGTACGTGCCGTCGGGCGGCGCGGCCTGCGGGCCGACGTATTCGTTGGGGTTGCCGTTGTCGAGCAGCATCGGGCCGAGCACACCGACCGCGAGCAGGATGACGACGAGGACGAAGCCGATGATCAGCTTGGGGTTGCGCACCGCGTAGTGCAGCGACTCGCGGCCGGGCCCGGCCGCGGGGGCGCCGGCCGTGTCGGGTACGGGTGCCGGCTCGGGCAGTGTGCTCATGAGGTGCCTCCTGCCATGCCCGTACGGGTGCGGGGATCGACGACGACGTACACGATGTCGATGAGGAAGTTGGCGATGAGTACGCCGATGACGATGAACAGGAACGCCCCCTGGAGCAGGAAGAAGTCCTGGTTCTGGATGGAGGCGAGGATCAGTGAGCCGAGCCCCGGATAGGCGAAGACGATCTCGGTGACGAGTGCTCCGGCGACCAGCACGCCCAGTTGGAGGGCGAGGCCGGTGACCTGGGGCAGCACGGCGTTGCGGAAGGCGTAGCGGCGGATGAGGCGCTGCGGTGCGCCGAGGGCCGCCAGATAGGAGGAGTAGTCGGACTCCAGCTCGTAGATGATCATGTTGCGCATGCCGATGGCCCAGCCGCCGAGCGCGACGAGGAAGAGCGAGAGGAACGGCAGCACCCAGTGGTGCAGCGCGTCCAGTACGAAGTCGGCGTTCCAGCCGGGCTGGATGTCCAGGCTGTAGCCGCCCGACAGGGGGAACCAGCCGGCCTTCGCGCCGAGCGCCCAGGCAAGGATGACGGCGATCCACATGTACGGCATCGCGGTGAGCAGGTAGCCGGCCGGCAGCACCGTGTTGTCGAGGACCTTGCGGCGGGCGGAGAGCGCGCCGATCCAGTTGCCGACGAACCAGCTGAGCAGCACCGACGGGATCATCAGGGCGAGGGTGTACGGGAGCGCGTCGAGCAGGACGTCGCCGACGGGCGTGGGGAAGACCCAGATCGAGATGCCGAAGTCGCCCTGGAGCAGGGCTCCCCAGAAGTGCAGGTACTGCTGCCACAGCGGCTCGTCGAAGCCGAACAGGTTGTTGTAGTACGTGCGCATCGCCTCGGCGGCCTCGGGCTGCGAGACGCGGGCGCGGGCCACCATGGCCGCCACCGGGTCACCGGGCATGAAGCGCGGGATCATCCAGTTGACGGTGACGGCGACGACGAAGGTCAGTGCGTAGACAAGAAGTTTGCGTGCGAAGTAGCGGCGCAAGGGTGCTCCCCTGGTGGAGAGCCCCGCCGTGCGTTCACCTGTCAGGTGGGCGTGCGCACGGCGGGGCGGTCATCGAGTCAGAACTGCCGTGTCACTTGGCGGGCTTGAGCTGGGTGAGCGTCTCGAAGCCGCCCAGCTCCAGCCAGTTGCGCCAGAGGGCCGGTGCGGTCTTGGGGGCTCCGGCGGCGTCCGACGGCCAGTTCTTCCAGGTTCCGCTGGTGGACTGCGACCAGAGGCCGTTGTACCAGAGCGGGATGATGGGCATCTCGGTGAGCTGGATGTCCTGGATCTCGGAGATGGCGGTCTTCATGCCCGCGACGTCATCGGTCTTGACCCCGCCCAGCTCCTGCACCAGCTTCCAGGCCTCCGGGTTCTCGTACCGCCCGAAATTCACCGTGTTCTGCTGCTTCTGGATGGGCATCTGGAAGATGTAGTCGTAGTACGTCCACGGGGTGCTGGACAGCTGACGCTCGTTGTTGATGACGAGGTCGAAGTCGCCCTTGCCGCGCTGCTCGTTGAGCGCGTTCTGGTCGGGGAACTCCGTGCTGATCTTGATGCCCGCGTCCTTGGCGCCGGTGGCGATGACCTTGGCCGCCTCCATCCAGTCGGTCCAGCCGGAGGGGACGGCCAGCTTCAGGCTGAGGGCGGAGCCGTCCTTGTTCTCGACGAAGCCGTCACCGTTCTTGTCCTTGTAGCCGGCGTCGGCGAGCTCCTTCTTCGCCGCGGCGACGTCGTGCGTGAAGCCCTTCTCCGCGATGAGGGCCTTGTCCTCGAACTGCTCCCACTGCGGCAGGAGACCGGTCGGGCTGGCGGGCTTGACCAGGTCCCCGTACACACCCTTGACGATCTTCCCGGTGTCGACGGACGCGGCGAGTGCCCTGCGGAAGGCGGCGTCGTCCATCGGCTTCTTGGTGGTGTTGGGCACCAGCCAGGCGGTGTTGGCCGAGAGCATGTACGGCGCCTTGTCGTAGTACGACACGACCTTCTTGCTCTTGATCAGCGAGGAGGCACCGGGCAGGAAGTTGTTGCTGAGGTCCAGCTGGCCCTGGCCCAGCTGGCCGATGACCACTTCGTTGCTCGGGTTGGAGACGTCGACGATGTAGCGGGGCGCGGGCGTCATGCTCAGCGCCTTGGTGCCCCACCAGTCCTCGCGCCGCTCCCACACGACCCGGTCCTGGGACTTGCTCTTGAGCTTGTACGCGCCCGTGCCGACCGGCTTGTCGTTGACTCCGTTGAGGATGTCCTCGTCGGTGCGCGAGCTCCAGACGTGCTCGGGGACGATCGGCTGGCCGTAGAGGGTGAAGTCCCACTCCTGGTAGCGGGCCTCCTTGAAGGTGAAACGGACGGTCGTCGCGTCCACGGCCTTCGCGTCGGAGAGCCAGCTCCACAGCGAGTGGAAGGCGGAGGCCTCGATCTTGCCGAGGCCGTAGGAGTACGCCACGTCCTTGGCGGTCAGCGGCTTGCCGTCGGCCCAGGTGATGCCCTGCCGCAGCTTCACGTCGTACGTCTTGTCACCGGTCCAGCTGCCCGACTCCGCGAGCCAGGGCGTCAGCTTGCCCTCGTTGGGGTCGAAGTGGAACAGCGTCTCGTAGACCAGGCCCTTGGTGCCGGTCGCGTGGTCCCAGTTGCGCAGCGGGTTGTAGTTGGCCGGCGGCCCCCACTGGGTGCCGGTCGTGTACAGCGTCTCGTTGCGCGGCAGAGCGCCGCCCTTGCCGGCGGGCCCGGTGGAGCCTCCCGACGACGAACCGCCCCCCGTGCACGCGGTCGCAGCGAGTCCGAACACGGCGAGTGCGACGGTGATCCGCACCCGGGTACGCGTACCCATAGCCCCTCCTTTTCCCCGCCGTCCCTGCCGAGCGGAGTTACTGAACCGGGTAAGTGCCGCGAAGGTATGGGCGCACCAAGGCCGTGTCAAGGGTGCGGGAGCGCTCCCAATCCAGTTTTTTCGGATGATTGCGAGGGGGTCCGGACCGGGAAGAGGAAGACACAGGTCAGGGAGCTGTAGTTAGGATGGCCCCTGAACACGAACCGGTTAAGCGAGGTCGCATGTCCAAGCACCGCCCCACGATCGCCGACATCGCGCGCCGGGCCGGGGTCTCGAAGGTCGCGGTGTCCTACGCACTGAACGACCGCCCCGGGGTCTCCCCCGCGACCCGTGCCTCCATCAAGGCCATCGCCCAGGAGATCGGCTGGCGGCCCAACAGCGCGGCCCGCGCGCTGACCCACGCACGGGCGGACACCGTCGGCCTCGCCCTGTCCCGGCCGGCCAGGATGCTCGGCGTCGAGCCGTTCTTCATGGAGCTGATCAGCGGCATCGAGACCGAGCTGGCCACCCGCGGCTGCGCCCTGCTCCTCCAGGTCGTCACCGACCCCGTGCAGGAACTGGAGATGTACCGGCGCTGGTGGGGCGAGGGCCGGGTGGACGGGGTGTTCATCGCCGACGTGCGCTCCCCGGACCCGCGCATCGAGGGCGTCGCCGAGCTGGGCATGCCGGCCGTGGTGATCGGCCACCCCTCGGCCGCAGGCCGCCTCACCCCCGTGTGGTCGGACGACTCGGCGGCACTGCGGGACACCCTCACGTATCTGAGCGCGCTCGGCCATCGCAGCATCGCCCGGGTCGCCGGGCTGCCCGACCTGATCCACACCCGGATGCGCGACCGGGCCCAGCACGAGATCTCCGCGGAACTGGGCCTGGACGAACCGGTGGTGGTGCACACCGACTACTCCGGCGAGGAGGGCGCCCACGCGACGCGGCGGCTGATCAGCTCGCCGGGGCGACCCACCGCCGTCATCTACGACAACGACATCATGGCCGTCGCCGGGCTCTCCGTCGCCCAGGAGATGGGGCTCGACGTGCCCGCCGACCTCTCGCTCGTCGCCTGGGACGACTCCCAGCTGTCCCGGGTCGTCCGGCCGCCGCTGACCGCGCTGAGCCGCGACATCCCTGCGTACGGCACCCATGCGGCGCGCACCCTGCTGGCGATGGTGGCGGAGGGCTCGGCACCCGGATTCGAGGATTCCACGGCCCGTCTGGTACCGCGGGGATCGACCGCGCCGCCCCGCTGACCGACCGCGCCACACCGCTGACCGACCGCGCCGTCCCGAGCCGCCGGTCCTCCGCCCCGCTGAGGACGGACGCCGTCAGGGTCGGTGTCATACCCGAGGAGTACGCCGCGGTCCCGCCGATGCGACTCAAGAGGGCCCCAGGAACCGGTACGGGGGCTGACGTCCGGACGCGATTCGGCGGCGACGATGAAGGGGTCCCGCGAACCCCGCCGCATCGTCGCCCGAACCAGGAGTACCCCTGTGACCACCACCACCGTTCACCGCACCACCGCGGTCGCCGCCCGCGCCACGGAGCTGTCGAAGGTCTACGGCCAGGGTGAGACCCAGGTGGTCGCCCTGGACCGGGTGACCGTGGACTTCCCGCAGGGCGAGTTCACCGCGATCATGGGCCCGTCGGGCTCCGGCAAGTCCACCCTCATGCACTGCGTGGCCGGCCTGGACAGCTTCAGCAGCGGATCCGTGCGCATCGGCGACACCGAGCTCGGATCGCTGAAGGACAAGCAGCTGACGCAGCTGCGCCGGGACAAGATCGGTTTCATCTTCCAGGCCTTCAACCTCCTGCCGACGCTGTCCGCGCTGGAGAACATCACCCTGCCGATGGACATCGCCGGCCGGAAGCCGGACGCCGCCTGGCTGCAGAAGGTCATCGACATGGTGGGCCTCTCCGACCGGCTGAAGCACCGCCCGACCGAGCTCTCCGGGGGCCAGCAGCAGCGCGTCGCCGTCGCCCGCGCCCTGGCCTCCCAGCCGGCGATCATCTTCGGTGACGAGCCGACCGGAAACCTCGACTCCCGCTCCGGCGCCGAGGTGCTCGGCTTCCTGCGCAACTCGGTGCGCGAACTCGGCCAGACCGTGGTGATGGTGACCCACGACCCGGTGGCCGCCTCCTACGCGGACCGCGTGATCTTCCTCGCGGACGGCGCGATCGTCGACCAGATGATGCACCCCACCGCGGACGGGGTCCTCGACCGGATGAAGGCGTTCGACGCGAAGGGCCGCACCAGCTGACCCGCTGGTAGCCGGCTGCCCGTCCCCTCCTCCCGACCCTCATCCCAGGACACAACACCATGCTCCGTACCGCCTTGCGCAACGTGCTCGCGCACAAGGCCAGGCTGCTGATGACCGTGCTCGCCGTCATGCTCGGCGTCGCCTTCGTCTCCGGCACCCTGGTCTTCGCCGACACCCTCTCCAACGCCTTCCGCAGCCAGTCCGCGAA
Organism: Streptomyces sp. NPDC056452; assembly: GCF_042796085.1. Classification (NCBI taxonomy): domain Bacteria; kingdom Bacillati; phylum Actinomycetota; class Actinomycetes; order Kitasatosporales; family Streptomycetaceae; genus Streptomyces; species Streptomyces sp. NPDC056452. Next base: position 191,858 of record NZ_JBHTRI010000011.1, on the reverse strand, counting down.
GAGCTACGACGACGTCGCGGTCGCCGTCACCTCGTACGCCGACCCGAACGCGGCGGAGAAGGAGCCCGGCCTCTCGCAGGAGACCCTCGACAAGATCGCCGGGCTGGACGGCGTCACCGCCGTGCACGGCCGCGTTGACGGCTTCGCCGGGGTCGCCGACCCCGAAGGCAAGCTCATCGACGGCACGTTCGGCAGCCCCAAGGGCTCCAACTTCGCCCCCGGCAAGGACGGCAAGGACGCCGCCTACGTCTTCACCGACGGCTCGGGCCCGCTGAGTGCCGGTCAGATCGCACTGGACAAGGGCACCGCGGCCAAGGGCAACTACGAAGTCGGCGACCGGGTCCGGGTCGCGACCAACGGGCCGGTCAAGGAGTTCACCCTCAGCGGCGTCTTCACCACCGACGACGGCGAGGTGAACGCGGGCGGCAGCCTCGTGCTCTTCGAGACGGCTACGGCCCAGGAGCAGTACCTGAAGCGGGGCTACTACCAGGAGCTCACCGTCACCGCCGCCCCGGGCGCCGACGACGCGAAGATCCTCGACGCGGTCCAGCCGCTGCTGCCGGAGGGCGCCGAGGCGCAAACCGGCCAGGCGCTCGCCGACCAGCAGGCGAAGGACATCGAGCAAGGCCTCGGCGCCCTCAAGCAGGTACTGCTGGGCTTCGCCGGCATCGCGCTCTTCGTCGGTGTCTTCCTGATCTCCAACACCTTCTCGATGCTGGTCGCCCAGCGCACCAAGGAGCTCGCGCTGATGCGCGCCGTCGGCGCCTCGCGCAGGCAGATCACCCGCTCGGTGCTCGTCGAGGCCGGGATCGTCGGCGTGATCGCCTCCGTGATCGGTTTCGCCCTCGGTATCGCTCTGGCGGTCGGACTGCGCTCGGGGATGGCCGCGTTCGGCATGAAGGTGCCCGGGGGGCCGCTGGTGCTGTCGGCGACACCGGTGCTCGCCGCACTCGGCGTCGGCGTGCTGATCACGATGTTCGCGGCCTGGCTGCCCGGCCGCAGGGCCGCGAAGATCCCGCCCGTGGCCGCGATGAGCAGCGTCCACGCGGTGGCCACCACCAAGTCGCTGGTGGTGCGGAACTCCATCGGCGCGGTCATCACCGCGATCGGTGCCGTGGGCATCGTGGCGGGCGCCGACCGCGGCGGCGACGAGGGCCGGGTCCTCATCGCAGCCGGCGCGTTCTTCGCGCTGATCGGCATCATCGTCCTGATCCCACTGCTGTCCCGGCCCGTCATCGCGCTCATCCGCCCGCTGCTCGTCGGCCCCTTCGGCGTCTCCGGCAAGCTGGCGGGACAGAACGCGGTCCGCAACCCGCGCCGCACCGGCGCCACCGCCTCGGCGCTGGCGATCGGCCTGACCCTCGTCACCGGCCTGTCGGTGCTCGGTGTCACGGTCGGCGCGGCACTCGACAAGATGACCACGGACAACATCAAGGCCGACTACATGGTCTCGATGGCGAGCGGCGGCGACCTGGACCAGTCCGCGCTGACCGCCCTGGAGAAGGCCCCGGGTGCCGTCGCGGTCTCGCCGCAGCAGTCCTCCTACCTCGACATCGACGGCAAGTTCGCCTCGGCCTCCGCGGTGACTCCCGGCGCCATCGAGAAGGTCCTGAACGTCGAGGTCGTCAGCGGCAGCATCGGCTCGCTCGCCAAGGGGCAGATCGCCGTCGCCGAGAAGACGGGCAAGACCAGGGGCTGGAAGGTCGGCGACAGCCTGCCCGTCACCTTCGACGACAAGAAGAAGGGCACCCTGACGGTCGGAGCCGTCTTCAAGGACAGCGAGTTCCTCTCTCCCGTCCTCGTCTCCACGTCGGTCGTCAACCCGCACGAGGTGAGGCCGTACATCCCGCAGATCTTCGTGAAGATGGACGGCGGCCCGACCGAGGCCAACGAGAAGGCCGTGCTCGGCGCACTCGGCGAGAACCCTGCCATCAGCGTGATGGACCAGCAGGACATCCGCGACGAGTTCGGCGGCACGATCAACCTGATGCTGAACATCCTGTACGGCCTGCTCGCGATGGCGCTCATCATCGCCGTCCTCGGCGTCGTCAACACGCTCGCGATGTCCGTCTTCGAACGGCAGCACGAGATCGGCATGCTGCGCGCGATCGGTCTCGACCGGCGCCGGGTGAAGCGGATGGTCCGGCTGGAGGCCGTGGTCATCTCCGTCTTCGGCGCGTTGATCGGCATCGGCCTCGGCTCGTTCCTCGGCTGGGCCATCGGCGAGTCCATCCGGAGCAGCATCCCGGGCTACGCACTGGTCCTGCCCTGGGACCGGATCGGGATCTTCCTGGTGCTCGCCGCTCTGGTGGGCGTCCTGGCCTCGCTCTGGCCGGCCCGCAGCGCCGCGAAGCTGAACATGCTGACGGCCATCAAGACGGAGTAGCCACACCACACGGAGGGGCCGGTATCCACACACGGATACCGGCCCCTTTCGTCCGTCCCGCGGGCCGTCAGCCCGACGCGGTCCACTCGCGGGCCCGCAGCGGCATGCCCGCGGGACCGCCCTCCTGCGGACGCACAGCGAGGACCTGGTTGACGCCTATCCTGTTGTGCTCGAAGGAGAGCGCGGAGGCCGCCATGTAGAGCCGCCAGACCCTGGCACGTCCGGGCGAGGTGACCCGTACCGCCTGCTTCCAGTGCTTCTCCAGGTTGGCGACCCACTGGCGCAGGGTCAGTGCGTAGTGCTCGCGGATCGCTTCGACGTCACGGACCTCGAAGCCTGCCTCCTCCAGGGTGGCGACGGTGCGGCCCACCGGGGCGAGCTCCCCGTCGGGGAAGACGTACGCGTCGATGAACTCGTCCACGTGGTAGGCGGACTCGTCCTTCTCGGGGCGGCGGGCGATCTGGTGGTTGAGCAGCCGGCCGCCGGGCCTGAGGAGTGCGTAGAGGTCTTCGGCGTACTCGCGGTAGCGGACCGAGCCGACGTGCTCGGCCATACCGATCGACGAGATGGCGTCGTACGGACCGTCCCTGACGTCCCGGTAGTCCTGGACCCGGATCTCGATCCGGTCGGTGAGGCCCTCCTCGGCGATGCGCTTGCGGGCGAAGGCAGCCTGTTCGGTGGAGAGGGTGATCCCGGTGACCCCGGCGCCGTACTCACGGGCCGCGTGGATGGCCATGGAACCCCATCCGCAGCCCACGTCGAGCAGTCGGTCGCCCTCCTTCAGCGCGAGCTTGCGGCAGACGAGGTCGAGCTTGTCGCGCTGGGCGTCCTCGAGCGTCCCGCCGTCCTGCCAGTAGGCGCAGGAGTAGACCATGGACGGGCCGAGGACCAGTTCGTAGAAATCATTGCCGACGTCGTAGTGGTGGCTGATGGCCTCCTTGTCGCGGCGCCTGGTGTGCAGTGCCCCGGAACGGCGGCGGACCTCCTCCACGGGCGGAGGCGGCGGCGGCCAGGGTCCGGCGAGCTGGACGAGGCCGCGGGCGAACGCGCGGACCTTCGGGTCACGGACCGGATGGACGGTGTCCTTCGCGTCGGCGCCCCGTTCCCAGAGGAGTCCGGCCAGATGGTTCAGTGCCGCGTAGAGGTCGCCCTCGATGTCGATCTCACCGGCCACCCAGGCGCGGGCCAGGCCCAGTTCGCCCGGCTTCCAGAGCAGCCGGCGCACGGCACGGCGGTGGCGCAGGATGAGCACGGGCGCGTCCGGCGGCCCGGATTCACTGCCGTCCCAGGCCCGGATCCGTACGGGCAGGGGTTCTCCCAGCAACTCTTCGGCGAGAGCGGTCAGCCGCGATGCGGCGTCTGCCATGGCGCACACCTCCGTGGTGGTGTTTCCCAACGTGCCTAAATTCGCATAGACGTGCCTGAACCGGGCGGCGACACCTCGGAGTCACCGTCAGGTACACCTGCGTCAACGCCGCCGGGCGGGCATGCCATCCCGCTCCACGGCAACGGAACGGCAAAATGCCTGCATATCCCATCTACTTCACGGGGACTGCGGACATGCCGAAGGGGCCGTCCGCACCACGGATGGCGGACGACCCCTTCGGTGACGTACAGGTACTAGGAGGCCTTGGCCTTCTCGCCCTCGGCCTTGGCTGCGACCGGTGCGGGATGCGGCTTGGCGGCCTCGTAGAACTCCTCGCGCGGCGTCTCCATGGCGCCGAGCGAGACGACCTCGCGCTTGAGGAACATCGCGAGCGTCCAGTCGGCGAAGATCCGGATCTTACGGTTCCAGGTCGGCATCGCCATGCCGTGGTAGCCACGGTGCATGTACCAGGCGAGACGGCCCTTGAGCTTGATCTTCACCTTGCCCACGACGATCATCGCGACGCCCTTGTGCAGGCCCAGACCGGCGACCGCACCCTTGTTGGCGTGGCTGTACTCCTTCTGCGGGAAGCCCCGCATGCCGGAGATGACGTTGTCGCCGAGGACCTTGGACTGGCGCAGCGCGTGCTGGGCGTTCGGCGGGCACCAGGCGTTCGGGTTGCCGGCCTTGCGGCCGACCAGGTCCGGGACCTGGGCGTTGTCGCCCGCGGCCCAGATGTAGTCGGTGCCCTGCACCTGGAGCTTCTCGGAGGTGTCGACGTGACCACGCGGACCGAGCGGCAGACCGAAGCGGGCCAGCGCCGGGTTCGGCTTCACGCCGGCCGTCCACACGATCGTGCTGGAGTCGACCTCGAGGCCGTTCTTCAGCACGACGTGGCCGTCGACGCACGAGTCCATGGAGGTGGAGAGGTAGATCTCCACGCCGCGGCTCTCGAGGTGCTCCTTGCCGTACGCGCCCAGCTTCGGGCCGACCTCGGGAAGGATCTTGTCGGCGGCGTCGACGAGGATGAAGCGCATGTCCTCGCGCTTCACGCTCGTGTAGTACTTCGCCGCGTCGCGCGCCATGTCCTCGACCTCGCCGATGGTCTCCGCGCCGGCGAAGCCGCCGCCCACGAAGACGAACGTCAGCGCCTTGCGGCGGACGTCCTCATCGGTCGTCGAGTCAGCCTTGTCCAGCTGCTCGAGGACGTGGTTGCGCAGACCGATGGACTCCTCGATGCCCTTCATGCCGATGCCCTGCTCGGCGAGGCCGGGGATCGGGAAGGTGCGGGAGACCGCGCCCATCGCGATGACCAGGTAGTCGAAGGGCAGCTCATAGGCCTCGCCGACGAGCGGCGCGATCGTGGCGACCTTGCGGTCCTGGTCGATGGTCGTGACACGGCCGGTGAGAACCTCTGCCTTGGGCAGCACGCGTCGCAGCGGGACGACGACATGCCGAGGCGAGATGCTGCCGGCAGCAGCTTCGGGGAGGAAGGGTTGGTACGTCATGTACGAGCGAGGGTCGACGACCGTGACGGTCGCCTCCCCGTACCGCATCTTCTTCAGAATGCGACGAGCTGCGTACAGGCCTACGTACCCACCGCCTACAACGAGGATCCTGGGACGCTCCGTGGTGCTCATGCCATCGAGTATCCACCCCCCTCGGGAGGCACGCTCGTGAGCCCCTTCACAAGGTATGCGCCACCCTCTGCTACACTTCGCCGCCCACGTGACCCAGGTCATGGCGCCGAAGGGGAACCACGACGCTCCGGCGAACGTTGTTCACCGCCTGTGAGCTGGCCCTTGTGCCGCCGGGCGGGCCGAACCACCGCCCCGCTTCACATGCGCGCCACACCCCCGAAACCTCCCCGCAGCCCCGCACCGGGGCCCTGCGGGGTGCACGCGCGGCCCCTCGGGACACGAACTTCACCCAGTGGAGCCGAATTCCTTGTGAAGAAGTTCACGAAGTTCGTCGCGGCGCCCCGCGCAAGGCCTCCGCCAACCGGCCCCGAGAGCCCCCGGAAGGCTCAAAGGTGCAGGCCGGAGTGCGCATGAGCGTGATCTCACCGATCGGCCCACGGCGCTGTGATCACGCTGCCGACCAGGCGATTCCATCGAGAATGTCGTGCTCGCTGACGACGACCTCCCGGGCTCCGGTCCGTTCCATCACCGCGAGCAGGACAAGGGCTCCCGCAGTGATCACATCGACCCGTCCGGCATGCATCGCGGGGATCGCCGCGCGCTCCTCGTGCGTCGAGGAGAGCAGCCGTCCGGTGATGTCCCGGACCTGGTCGAAGGAGACCCTGGAGTGGTGGATCGCCTCGGAGTCGTACTCCTGCAGGCCGAGCGCGATCGCGGCGACGGTGGTGACGGTGCCGGCCAGGCCGACGAGTGTGGCCGCCTCCGCGAGCGGCACGGTCTCCTCGGCCAGGTCGAGGGCCGCGTCGATGTCCGAGCGGATCGCGGCGACCCGGCCGGGCGTGGGCGGGTCGACGACCGCGCCGTCCTCGACGAGGTGGCGCTCGGTCATCCGGACGCAGCCGATGTCCACGGACCGGGCCGCGCGGACGGCGTCGTCGCCGACGACGAACTCGGTGGAGCCGCCGCCGATGTCCACGACGAGATAGGGCTTCTCCAGATGGTCGCTGCCCGTCAGCTCCTTGGTGGCGCCGTCGAAGGAGAGCTGCGCCTCCTGGTCACCGCTGATGACCTCGGGCCCGACACCCAGGATGTCCAGGACGCCCTGGACGAACACGTCGCTGTTCTCCGCGTCGCGGGAGGCGGAGGTGGCGACGAAGCGGATCTTCTCCGCGCCGAGCTCCTTGATCACCGCGGCGTACTCGCGGCAGGCGGCGAAGGTGCGCTCCAGTGCTTCCGGAGCCAGCCGCCCCGTGCGGTCGACGCCCTGGCCGAGCCGCACGATCTGCATCCGGCGGTCGAGCTCGGTGAAGCTGCCGGATGCCGGGTCCGCGTCTGCGACGAGCAGGCGGATGGAGTTGGTACCGCAGTCGATGGCGGCAACGCGGGTCATGGGAGCTCCTGTGGTCGTGGTGACGGGGGCTCGGCCCCCGGACCCGCTCCTCCCTCGCGGGAGGGGCTCGGACCTGCCGGACCTGCCCGCAGGACCGAGCCCCTCCGGGCGCTGGAGGACCGGGGTGCGGGGCCGGGCCCCGCGGATGCGGGAGGTCAGGCCCCTTCGTCGCCGCACGGCGACACGCACGGACCCTTCGCCCACCACTGCGGCAGCATCGCGATGGCCTCGTCGCCCAGCGGGTTGACCCCGGGCCCCGCCGCCAGCGAGTGACCGACCAGCACGTGCAGGCACTTCACCCGGTCCGGCATGCCGCCGGCGCTGGGGAAGCCCTCCAGGACCTCGATGGCATCACGGCGCGCGATGTAGTCCTCGTGCGCGGCACGGTACGCGGCGGCCAGCTCCGGGTCCGTCGTGAGGCGCTCGGTCATCTCCTTCATGACCCCGTTGGCCTCCAGCGTGCCGATCGCGGACGCCGCGCGCGGACAGGTCAGGTAGAACGTCGTCGGGAACGGCGTGCCGTCCTCCAGACGGGGCTGCGTCTCGACCACGTCCGGGTTGCCGCACGGGCAGCGGTGCGCGATGGCGCGCAGCCCGCGCGGCGGCCGGCCGAGCTGCTGCTCGAACGCGGCGATGTCCGCCTCGGTGGGCGCGGTGGATTCGGTCTGCGGAGGGGGCGTGTCCATGCCTGCCTTGAATGTCATCGATCGGTCTGTGTGTACGGGAACGGAGTCAGCCGCGGTCGGCGCTGTCGACGCCGTCCCAGAGGTTCGAGTGCCAGGGCCTGCCCGTCGCACCCGGGTCGCCGCGGCGCACCTCGGCCGCGTCCGGGTCGATCACCGTATAACCGGTCTCCCCGGGCATGACGTAGTGGAGGTGCTGGCGCGCCAGTCGCCGGATGTACGCGTCGTCCTTGAGCCGCGCCTTCTCGTCGCGCAGCTCCTCGGTCCGCCGGTGCGCCTCCTGCGTGAGCCTCTCCTGATCGGCGATCTCGTCGCGCTGGGAGATGTACTGCCGCATCGGGTACGCGAGGGCGACGACCAGGGAGCAGACGATGAGGGCCAGGAAGGCGGCCCTGCCGGTGAGCCGGGAGCGCCGGGCCTGGCGGCGGTTCTGGGACCGGTACACGCGGGCCGCTGTCTGCTCCCCGAGCAGCCGCAGCCTGGTCGCGGTGGAGAACCGGTCGCGGTCCTTCCCGGCCATCTCGCCTCCCCATTACGCACGTCCGTCCCCGCACACGGTACGGGACCGAGTGCGGGGACGGACGGAGGCTGGTGCCCCGAAGGGGGCTCAGCTCCTGCTGCCGGGCTCTCAGCCCTCGAAGCGGAACCGCGGGAACGCCGAACGGCCCGCGTACACCGCGGCGTCGTCGAGGATCTCCTCGATGCGCAGCAGCTGGTTGTACTTGGCGACACGGTCCGAGCGGGCCGGGGCGCCGGTCTTGATCTGGCCGCAGTTCACGGCGACGGCGAGGTCGGCGATGGTGACGTCCTCGGTCTCACCGGAGCGGTGGGACATCATGCACTTGAAGCCGTTGCGCTGGGCCAGCTCGACGGCGTCCAGGGTCTCGGTCAGCGAACCGATCTGGTTGACCTTGACGAGCAGGGCGTTGGCCGAGCCCTCCTCGATGCCACGGGCCAGGCGCTCGGGGTTGGTGACGAACAGGTCGTCACCGACGATCTGCACCTTGCCGCCGAGCTTGTCGGTGATGACCTTCCAGCCGGCCCAGTCGTCCTCGTACAGCGGGTCCTCGATGGAGACCAGCGGGTACGCGGAGACGAGCTCCTCGTAGTACTCGGTCATCTCGGCGGCCGAGCGGGACTTGCCCTCGAACTCGTACTTGCCGTCCTTGTAGAACTCGGACGCGGCGACGTCGAGGGCGAGCGCGATGTCGCGGCCCGGAACGTAGCCGGCTTCCTTGACGGCTTCGAGGATCAGGTCCAGGGCGGCGCGGTTGGACTCGAGGTTCGGGGCGAAGCCGCCCTCGTCACCGAGACCCGTGGACAGGCCCTTGGTCTTCAGGACCTTCTTCAGCGTGTGGTAGATCTCCGCGCCCCAGCGAAGGGCCTCGGAGAAGGACTCGGCGCCGATCGGCGCGATCATGAACTCCTGGATGTCCACGTTGGAGTCGGCGTGCGAGCCGCCGTTCAGGATGTTCATCATCGGAACGGGCAGCAGGTGCGCGTTCGGGCCGCCGAGGTAGCGGAACAGCGGCAGGTCGGACGCCTCGGACGCGGCGTGGGCCACGGCCAGCGAGACGCCGAGGATGGCGTTGGCGCCGAGGGAGCCCTTGTTCTCGGTGGCGTCGAGGTCGAACATCGCCTGGTCGATGAGGCGCTGCTCGGTGGCGTCGTAACCGACGAGCTCCGGGCCGATCTGCTCGATGACGGCGAGGACGGCCTTCTCGACACCCTTGCCGTGGTACCGGTTGGGGTCGCCGTCGCGAAGCTCGATGGCCTCGAACGCACCGGTGGAGGCGCCGGACGGAACAGCAGCACGTCCCGTGCTGCCGTCGTCGAGGCCAACCTCGACCTCGACCGTGGGGTTGCCCCGGGAGTCGAGGATTTCCCTGGCTACGACGACGTCGATGGACGGCACGAGGCATCTCCTTCTGGGATATGACGCTGGTTGTGCAGGGTCACTGTGGCCTTGCGCCACGAGCCTAACCGGCTCGGCCCCCTGCGTCGGCCGACCGCCCGTCCCCTGGGACGAAAAAGGACCCAAGGGCCTGCATTCCGGGCAAAGGTCCAGAAATCTACTGACGAGTAACCACAATAGTTGAACGATCACGCACGCGGTGGGCCCGTGCGGCGCACCGCGGACACGACCCCGGCCCGGCGCACACGGGGGTGAGTGCGCCGGGCCGGGAGGGAACACGTGGGGTGCCGCCGGACACCCTTACGCGGTCCCGAAGCCTTCGGGGAGGAGAGACCCGGGACTACTTCAGGTGGAGCTGCTGACCCGGGAAGATCAGGTCGGCGTCCTCGACGATGTCGTCGTTGAGCTTGAACAGCTTCTGCCAGCCGCCCTTGACCTTCTTCGCGTCGGCGATCGTGCTCAGGGTGTCGCCGGCCTTCACCTTGTACTCGCCGTCACCCTTCTTGACCTTGTCGCCGGTCGGGGTCGTGACGGTCTTCGAGGCCTCGGGGGCGGTGCGCTTCTCGCTGCGCGTGGTGGGCTGCTCGGCCTTGCGCTCCGGCTGGGCGGCCTTGTCGGCGCCCGTCGCGGAGGCGTCGACACCCGGGTCCACACCGTCGTTGGTGAGGCCGCCGGCACCGGCGCAGGCCCAGGCGCCCGGGCCCTGCAGGTCGAGGAGCTTCTCGGCGGCGGTGATCTGCTGAGCCTTGGAGGCCAGGTCGGCGCGGGCGGCGAACTGCGTGCCGCCGGCGGCTGCCCAGCTGGACTGGGAGAACTGCAGGCCGCCGTAGTAGCCGTTGCCGGTGTTGATGGACCAGTTGCCACCGGACTCGCACTGCGCGACGGCGTCCCACGTGGCGACGGAGGCGGCGGAGGCGCCGGTCGCACCCATCAGCGGAACGGCGACTGCGGCACCGGTGACGCCGGCCAGGGTGGCGATACGGACGGCCTTGGACGGGCGACGGTGCTTGCCCTTGCTCGAAAGCAGCATGGTTCTCCTCACCGACGCCTACGAGGTGAGCTGTCGGGTTCGGGCCTGTGAGTTGCCCGGTCGCTCGCACTGGCAAGCGACTTCACCCCCAGCCGGTCCTCACCCGTCTTCCGACGGCCGGGTCCGGCACTTACCTGGGTCCCCCGCTCCTGCCTACGGCGCTTTACGCGTCGAATCCCTTCGGCCGACGGCAGGATTCGGCGTGACGGTCGAAGGTGCCCGCGGTGCGAGCGGTTCCGACCGTAAACATAGGCAACCCCCACATTCAAAGATGGACATCACGGACAATCAGGCCTTACCCGCAACGGGCGAAGGATCGTTTTCGCAGGTCGGAGGCGTCGTCGGCGAACCGGGCGGGCGGGCAGCGTGAGTTGACGCAAAGAGACCCATGTCTCACTTAGACATAAGTGGACATAGGCCTCTGAACTGCCCCCGATTATGGGGCGTTTTCCCGAATTGGATCAGTTGCCCGCGGCGGCTTCCGCACCGGCTCCGGCGGTCTTCTCGTCCGCCTGGGCGCCCAGGTCGAGACCCAGGTCGAGGTTCTGTCCGGGAAGGATCAGGTCCGGGTCGGAGCCCAGCTCGTCCTTGTTGGCCTCATAGAGCGCCGTCCAGCCGCCGGGCAGCTCCTGCGCGTCCGCGATCGCCCAGAGGTTGTCGCCCGCGCGGACGGTGTAGGTGCCGTCGCCGCCCTTGCGTGCGTCGGCGTCCCCGCGCGAAGCGTGACGGCCGGACTCGCGCCCGTCCGTCGAGCCCGCACCCGCGCTCGCCTCCGGGGCCGGCGTGCCGCGGTGCTTGCCGCCCGGCGCTTCCGTCGAACCGTCAGAGGCCTCGGACGTCTCCGGCGAAGGAGAGGTCGAAGGGGCGGCCGTGTCGGATCCGGTCGACTTGTCGGCTTTGCCGCTTTCGCCGCCCTTGTTGTCCGTGTTCCGGTTCCCGCTCGCGTCGTCCGACGCATCGGACGAGGGGGTGGCCGACGCGTCGTCGGACGGGGTCACGGTGTCCGACGGCTCGGTGGTCGGCTCACTGCCCGGGTCGACACCCGGGAGCGTGTTGTCCAGCGCGAGCCCGGAGATCACCGCGCAGCTGGCCCACGCCGTCACCCCCTGGTCGTCGAGCACCTTCTCCGCCACGGATATCTGCTGCGAGCGGCTGGCCAGGTCGGCACGGGGCGCGAACGCCGTACCGCCGTAGGCCGACCAGGTGTCCTGCGAGAGCTGCAGGCCGCCGTAGTAGCCGTTGCCGAGGTCGGCGCTCCACATGCCACCGCTCTCGCACTCGGCGACCCGGTCCCAGGTCGAGGCGTCGGCTGCGTGCGCGCCGGTCGCGCCGAGCAGCGGGATGGCGATGGCCGACCCTGTGACGCCTGCGGCGACGACGATGGCGGGTGCCTGCCGAGGGCGACGGTGTCTGCCGTTCGCGGAGCCCATGGGATTGCCTTCCGTGTGACTGACGTGTGACTGGTGAGTCGAACGGTGAACCTAGCCGCACTCGAACGTGTGTCACAAGTCGATGCAGCGGAGATCACGTGAAAGTCACAGAGTTGACAGAGTGTCACTTTTTTCGGAGCGCTGTCCGGGATCGAACTCGACGGGAAGAGTGCGAAGTCCGCGCATGATGAGCCCGCCCCGCCACCGCAAATCGGTAGGTTCCGCAGCAAGCCGCAGGTCGGGAAGGCGTCGCAGCAGCGTCGCCAACGCCGCCTGGCCCTCCAGCCGGGCCAGCGGCGCACCCAGGCAGTAGTGGATGCCGTGCCCGTACCCGAGGTGCTGATTGTCACTCCGCGCGAGATCCAGCGTGTCCGCATCGTGGAAGCGCTCCGGGTCCCGGTCGGCGGCGGCCAGCACCACGAGAACGGGGTCCCCGGCCTCGATGCGCTGTCCGCCCAGCGTCACGGGTTCGGTGGCGTACCGCCAGGTGGCGAGCTCCACCGGACCGTCGTACCGCAGCAACTCCTCGATCCCCGTGGCCAGCAGCTCCGTCTCCCCGGCCTCGATCGACCGCTGGAGGCGCTCGCGCTGTTCCGGGTTGCGCAGCAGGGCGTAGGTGCCGTTGCCGATGAGGTTGACCGTGGTCTCGAAACCCGCGAACAGCAGGATGAACGCCATCGCCGCGGCTTCGTTCTCGGTGAGGTGCTCGCCGTGGTCACTTGCCCGGATGAGTCCCGAGATCAGGTCGTCGCCGGGATTCTCCCTTTTGCGGTGGATGAGTTCGGCGAGGTAGCCGCGCATCTTCTTGACCGACCTGGCCACCCCGCCGCGCGGGCCGCCGCCGTGCCTGATCATCATGCCCGCCCAGTCCCGGAAGTCGTCCTGGTCCTCCGGAGGCACCCCCAGCAGGTCACAGATCGCGTAGATGGGGAGCGGGAAGGCGAAGTCGTGGATGAGGTCCGCTTTCCCCTCCTCGATGAACGTGTCGATGAGGCGGTCCGTCAGCTCCTGCACGCGCGGCGCGAACTCGGCGACCCGGCGCGGAGTGAACGCCTTGGAGACGAGCCGGCGCAGCCGGGTGTGGTCCGGCGGGTCGATGTTCAGGAGGTGCGTCATCAGGTCCGCCTTGCGCTCCCCCGGGATGCCCGTCTTCCCCTTGGCGTTCGCCGACCCGGCGTGGTGCGCCGGGTTCTTGGAGAGCCGGGTGTCGGCGAGGGCCTGCCTGGCATCCGCGTACCGGGTCACCAGCCAGGCCTCGACGCCGCTGGGCAGCGCGGTGCGGTGCACGGGGCTGTGCTCGCGCAGCCAGGCGTAGGCGGGGTACGGATCGGTGGCGAACTCCCACGTGAAGAGTTCGGGCGCTTCGTCCGGCGTCTCGCCGGGCGCGGGGGTGTCGGCGGGGCTGTCGTTCACTCCTCGACGTTATCCGGAACGCCCCCGTGCCCCTCCACCGCCCGGATCGCGTCCCGGTAGGCACGGGCGGCGGCCCGCAGGGCTGCCTCCGGATCGGTGCCGTCCTGCTCGGCGCGTACGGCGAGGGCGAGGAGCCGGTAGCCGACCGAGTCGCCCGCCGGGAGCGCGACATCGAGGCCGGCGGTACGGGCCCGGCTGCCCAGCTTGGCGGCCAGGGCCAGACCGGGCTGGCCGAGCGGCACCCCGTCGGTGACCGAATCGCGCTGCTTCTCGATCGCCTTCGTCCGCAGCCAGTGCGCGTGGACGTCCTCCGGGGTCTCGGCGGTCTCGTCGCCGAAGACATGCGGATGACGGTGGATCAGCTTCTCCACGATGGTGGCCGCGACATCGTCGATGGCGAAGGGCTCGTCCGGGTCCTCCTGCGCGATCCGGGCGTGGAAGACGACCTGGAGCAGCACGTCCCCGAGCTCCTCGCGCAGCTCCTCGCGGTCGCCGTCCTCGATCGCCTCGACCAGCTCGTACGCCTCCTCGATGGCGTACTTCGCGAGACCCTTGTGCGTCTTCTGCGAGGTCCACGGGCATTCCCGCCGGATCCGGTCCATGACCTGGACCAGGTCGAGGAGCCGGGCGCCCGGCAGGTCGTAGGAGCCGGGCAGCAGTTCCAGGTCCGGCATCTGCACCCGGCCCGAACCGCCGAGCCGGGCCAGGCCGTCGGTGAGCGGCTGATTGCCCTCGCCGCCCACGAGGACCACCACGGTCCGTCCGCCCGCGCAGGCGTCGACGAGCTCCTCGGCCGACGGTGCGACGTGCTCGACCATGACTCCGGCCTCGCGCAGATACGGCAGTTGCGGATGGTCCCGCTCGGCGCAGAGCACCGCGTCGGCGGCCTGCAGCGTCTGCCAGGCGGGCCAGGACAGCAGACCGGGCGCGACCCGGTGGCTGGCGGTGAGCAGGACGATACGGCCGGGGGCTTCAGCGTTCACCCTCCGAACCTACCCCGGCCGGGACCCTCCCGGTCCTGGCTCCCGTTCCCGGTCCCGGCCCCGGTCAGGCGCCCGACTGGGGTTCCTGCTCCTGGAACTTGGTGACCTGGTTGATCCACGGAGCCTTGAAGGTGCTCAGCTGGACCTGCTTGTCGTCCCAGGAGCCGAAGCGCGGGTTGACGTCGACGTGCAGGGCCTTCGACGCCTTGGTGAGAGCCTCGCCGACGACCTGCTGTCCGGCGGGGGTCTGCAGGTCGACACCGAGCGCCGCGGCCAGCTTCGGCAGCTGGACCTCCTTGCGCAGATCGCCCTCGATCTGGTCCGGGGCGACCCAGCGCTGCTCCAGCATCACGGTCTGCAGGCCCTTGTCACCGCCGTACTGTGCGGCGGCCTGCTGACGGATCTGCTGGATCTCCTTGCGGCTGACGCTCACCCCCGCGTCCTTCGCGGCCCGGTCCAGGACCATCCCGAACACGATCCCGTGCAGCTTGGCCCGGGTGAGCTGCCCGGACTTCTTGACCAGCTGCGCGGACTGCTGCGACGCCTTCTGCGCACTGCGCACCTCCGCCGCCTGCCCCTGGACCGTGGACATGTCGACCCGGTCCCCGCCGACCACGGCAGCGGCGCCTGGGTGCGCCTCGTTGCCACAGGCGGTCAGCAGGGGTGCCGCGACGAGCGTGGCGACGGAAACGGCGAGCGCGGTGCGACGTCGGCGGTGCAAAGGAGCCTCCCGGGGAGAGTTTGTGCATCAGTGCACAAAGCCTTGCGGTGATCGATGTTAGGCAGTGGAAGGGGTTCGGGCCACTGATTCGACCAACGATTCGGGAGGAGTTGGGGATGCGGTGCGGCGACGGGCCCCTCGGGGCGCCGTCCGGGCCGGATCTCAGCCGCCGCGCACGTCCTGCTGATGGGTGAGCTGCCTGCGCAGTTCGACGGGGAGCGGGTGGTGCGGACCGTACGTGCGCTCCGCGTCGTAGAGCAGCCCCTGCAGCTGCCTGCGCCCCGCCGCGTGGTCGCCGACCGCGAGCAGCAGGTGCCCGATGCGGTGCCGGATGTCGAAGGCCCGGGAACGGTCCGGGGGCGGCGCCCCGTAGGCGTTCTCGTAGTACGGGAGGACCGCGCGGTACTCGGTGAGTGCCGCGGCCGCCTCGCCCAACTGCTCCAGGCACTGCGCCGCGTCGTAGCGGAACTGCAAGGTCTGGGCGTCGGCCGGGCCCGCCTCGGCGGTGCGGTCCTCGGCGAGACGGCGCAGCTCGGGCAGGGCACGGCGGTACTGGCCGTCGTCCATCAGCGTGGCCGCGTACTGCTTGCGCAGGATCCGGACGACCGGGGAGTGCTCCCCGTGCTCGGCCGCGGCCGCCGGGAGGATCCCGCCCAGGATGTCCACGGCCTGGGTGATCCGGCCCTCGCCGATGAGCTGCTTCACCTCGTCGACCGCCTGTGCGACATCGCGGCGGGCGGGCGGCGCGTGGGTCGTCGCCGACTGCTGCGCGGGCAGGGGCACCGGGGCGGGCACGGGCGCGGACGCCGGGGTGGCCGCCCGGTCCGGCCAGGGTGCGTGGGGCCTCAGGAAGGGCCGGGTCGGGTCGAGCGGGCCCGCCGGTGCGCCCCCGACGGGCAGCAGCGGGCGCAGCGACTCGTACACCTCCTGGGCGGAGGCCGGGCGGTGCTGCGGGTCCTTGGAGAGCAGCCTCAGCACGAGGGCCTCCAGCGCCTCGGGAACCTCGGGCCTGAGATGGCGGACCGGGAGCGGCGGCTCGTAGAGATGGCGGTGCAGCACACCGAGGGCGGTCGAACCCGCGAACGGCACGTCACCGCTGAGCAGTTCGTGGAGCAGCACCCCGAGTGCGTAGAGATCCGTGTACGGGCCGACGGCGCCACCCATCGCCTGCTCGGGCGCCATGTAGGCCGGGGAGCCGATCGGTGAGCCCGTGTGCGTCAGGCGGGTGGTGTCGGTGTCCAGGACGGAGGCGACACCGAGGTCGAGCACGATGACGGTGCCGTCGGGCCTGACCATCGCGTTGCGGGGCTTGAGGTCGCGGTGGACGATCGGCACCGCGTGCACCGCGGAGAGCACGGCGCAGAGCTGCGCCGCGATCGCGACGGCCCAGGGCCACGGGTACGGGGCGTGCTCGGCCAGGTGGTCGGCGAGGTCGGCCCCCTCGACGTACTGCATGACGAGGTAGAGGTCGTCGTCGTCGCTGCCCGCGTCATGGACCGTGACCAGACCGGGGTGGTCGACCTGGGCGGTGACCCGGCACTCCCGGACGAACCGGCGGCGCAGTTCGTCGGCGGCGTCACTGCCGGAGGGGCCCGCGACCCGGTCGGGGCGCACGAGCTTGACCGCGACCCGGCGGTCCAGGCGCTTGTCGTACGCCGTCCAGACCTGGCCCATGCCGCCCTGACCGAGGATGGTCGCCAGCTCGTACCGCCCTGCGATGACGCGCCCGTTCACTGGCTGCCGCCCTCCTTGCGGAGGTAGTCGCTCAGCTCGTCGAGCTCGGCGCGCACCTGGTCCAGGCGCTGCGGCGAGGCGGGCGAGGGCACGGCGGGCGGGGGCGTCGCGGCAGGCGGCTGCGCCGGGGCCGGCGGAGGCGTCGGGACGGGCGGGTAGCCGTAGGTGGGCCTGGGCGCGGCGGGCACGGTCTGCTGCTGCGCGTAACCACCGTACGGGAGCGGGGGCGGCCCCGGTTGCGGGCCGCCGTACGGTCCGAAGTGGCGTATTTCGGCGTACAGGTAGTAGGTGACCGTGCCTGCGACGACGACGAAGAGCCAGCCGATGCCGATGAGCGCCTCCGCGTCCGTCATCTCCTCGGCGTCTTCGGGCAACGTCCCGAAGAACACGACGAGTCCGACGTTCAGCGCGAACACGAGGGCGAGCAGATACCAGTCGCGCTTCCTGCGGGTGACGATCGCCAGCCGCAGCATGGCTGCCCAGGCGAGGAACCCACAGCTCAACATGGTGAGCGCCACGAAAAGCACGCGCAGCGTGATCAGCGTCGCCGGGGACGGGCGGCGCCTCGGTTGCTGCTCCGGCGGATAGCCGTAGCCATGCATGTGCTGCTCCTGGAAGGGCGTGTGTCGGACGGGTGGTGTGAGCGTATACACCGACACGGACAACGGGTCCCGGGTTGTGCACAACCGTTGTGCTTCACATCACTTCGGCGCGACCGTGCCGTCGGTGAGCCCGTCGTACATGCCCTGGACCAGTCGGCCGCCGAGCCGTCCGGCCGTGCGCAGCGCGTCCTCGAATGCGGCGAGGGCGCGGAACTGCTCGCCGTACCTCTGCTGTTCGGCCAGCGGCAGCCGCGGCAGCTGGAGACGACGGGCGTCGAGCCGCGTGGCGGTGGACGCGTAGCTGCTGGCCTGCCGGTTGTTGGCGGTGCCGCGCAGGAACCCGGCGAGGAACCAGGGGTCGAGCGCGGCAGGATCGGGGCGCAGCAGCTGGAGGTTGCGGCCGAGCGCGGCACCCGCGGTGGCGTCGTCGACGACCCGGGTGACCGAGCCGCCGCCCAGGACGGGCACGACGACATCGCCCGGTTCGAGAAGGAGCGCCTCGTCCTCCGAGGGGGCGGCCGGTGCGGTGGGGGAGCCACTGGGGGCCGTGCCGGCGAGCACGTCGTGCTCGGTGAGGACGGGTGCGGTACCGCTGCCGGAACCACCGGTACGCAGCTGCAGGGCTCCCGCGCGGGCCAGTTCACCGACGGTGGTGAGGGGCCGCCTGACCAGGTCCGAGGGGGCTGCGGGCGGCGGGGTGAGGCGGGCGGTGAGCTTCAGGGTGTCGTCCAGCCGCTCCCGTACGCGGATCAGCTCGGCCGCGCCGCCGCCGGAGGCCGGGGGTGGCAGATGGCGGGCGGGGGCCAGGTCCACGTCGTCGTCGAGGAGCTCGATGACGGGGACCGCGCGGCTGACACCGGGGCGGTCGACACGGTCCGCCCGGCTCTTCCCGCCCGTACCGTCGCTCCCCTCGGTCCCGTGGTCCTCGGTGAACGCGTTCCAGGCCCCGAGTGCGGCGCTCCGTACGGCCGTCCAGTCGATCCGGTCGCGGCCCCCGGCCGCCGGGGACGCGGCGCCCGCTGCCGGTTCGGCGCTCTCGGCGGTGTCGACGAGCAGGAGTTCGGGCACGGGGCGGTGCCCCGCGCCCGGCTTGCGCAGGACCCACAGGTGGAGCGGGATGCCGTACGGGGGTGCGGCGCCGGCCGGCAGCGCGATGACGGCGCGCAGGGCGCCTCGGCGCAGCAGGTCGGCACGGATCCGGCGGCCCGAACGGCGCGAGGCGGCGGCCGGGGGCATCAGCACTACGGCGGTCCCGCCCTCGCGGAGACGGGCCAGGGCGTGCTGTACCCAGGCGAGTTCGGATTCGGTGCGGGCGGGGAAGCCGTACTCCCAGCGGGGATCGTAGGCCAGCTCGTCGTGACCCCAGTTGCGCTCGTTGAACGGCGGGTGGCAGAGCACGGCGTCCACGGTCAGCCGGGGGAAGGCATCGGCGCGCAGGGTGTCGCCGGTGCGGACCGTGAGCGCGCCCCCGTCCTTCCCCGCGGGGCCGTCGGAGTGCAGGGCGAGCCGGAGCGCGGTGAGCGCGGCGAGCTCGGGGTCGGCCTCCTGCGCGTACAGCGCCGTGGGGCCTCCGACCGCGCGCAGGAGGGCTCCTGTTCCGGCGGCGGGGTCCAGGACGGCACGGGCGGGCTGCGCTCCGCTCCGCAGGCCTGCGGCCCTGTCCTGCTCGGCCAGATCGGCCATCAGCTCGGCCAAGTCGGGCGGCGTGAGGGTGTACTGGCGTGGATTGGCGTCGAGCTGCCGGACGAAGAGGAACTCGAAGGCCTTCCGGACACCGGTCCCGGCCGCCAGCTCGGCGACGGCGCGCAGGAGCGGGACCGAGGGCGCCAGGCCGGCGGCGTCAGGGGTGTGAACTGCGCGCTCGCGTCCGAAGTGCGCCGTCAGTACGTCGTCCAGAGCGCCCGGGAGGACACGGGCCATCCGGGCGTCCGAGACGGCGGTGATCTCCAGCCAGGCGGTGGGCCTGTCCCGGACGAGCAGCAGGGCGCAGCCTGCGTGGATCAGGGCGGTGACGGCGCCGGCCGGATGGCCGGACAGCTGCTGCCAGACCCGCTCGCGGAGCGGGACTTCGGCGAGTTTTCCCTGCTCGCGCAGCCACTGCTCGACCTCGGGCAGGGCGAAGGACGGGCTGGTCTCGGTGCCGCCGACCGGCTTGGGGAAGTCCGCGTGGCGACGGCGCCAGTTGCTGACGGCCGCACGCCCCACCCCTGCGAGCCGTGCGATCCCGGCCGCGGTCACCTCAGTCGAGCTCTCCGGCACTGGCTGTCTCCCCGCTAGATCCGTCCTGCCGGCGAGCATACCGACTGGTTGCCGATCCATCGGTTCACACTGTGGACGAACCCGTTCCGATTCAAAGCCTGTTGACTCGGTTCACAGGCTCTGCTCTTATTGACCTGTCGCCGCTCGATGTGGCGCACAGAACCGCTCACACATCCCCGCATGTCGCCGGAGGGCACAGCCATGTCCCAGTTCACGCAGCCGCCGCAGCCGCCGCAGCCCCAGCAGCCGTACGCCCCCGCCCAGGAACCCGGCCTGCGTCCCGTCCGCAACGGCCTCGGCACCGCCGCCCTCGTCCTCGGCATCATCGGTGCCGTCGCCGGCCTGATCCCGTTCATGTTCTGGCTGGCGGGCATCCTCGGCGTCATCGCCCTGATCCTGGGCCTCGCGGGGCGGGGCCGCGCCAAGCGCGGCGAGGCGAGCAACAAGGGCGTGACCACGTTCGGCGCCGTGCTCGGCCTGGTCGCGCTGATCCTGTCGGTGGTCGGCGCGGTGCTCACCTTCAAGGCCGTGGACGACGTGGTGAACGACATCAACAAGTCCGTCGCGGACAGCTCGGCCTCGGCGAAGCCGGGCGGGGCGGACGGTGCGAAGGGCGATGCCAAGGACGGCGCGAAGGGCGACACGGCCGACGCCCCGAAGACCGATGACGAGCCCGCCGCCGGTGAGACGCTCGCGGGGCGTGACACCGCTGTGTACGACGACGGTCTCGAGGTCACGGTCAGCAGCGCCGCCGCGTACACACCCGACGCGTACGCCGCGGGGCACACCAAGGGCAATCGCGCCTACAAGGTCTCCGTCGTCATCGAGAACAAGACGAAGGAGAAGTTCGACTCCGCACTGGTCAGCGTCGACGCCCGCGCCGGTGACGACGGCGTCAACGCCGAGCAGATCTTCGACGGGAAGGTCGGCGAGGGCTTCAGCGGCACGGTCCTGCCGGGCAAGAAGATCACCGTGCAGTTCGCCTTCGACGCCCCTGCGGACGCCAAGAACCTGAGCGTCGAGGTCAGCCCCGGCTTCGACTGGGACGCCAGCCAGTGGGACCTGAAGCTCTGACCCACCCCGGCCCTGCCGCCAGGCCCGGCCACCCCCGGCCCGGCACCTCCCGTACCCGCCCCTGACACCCCGGAGCCCCGACCCGTGCGCTGCCTCTCAGCCCGCATCTCCGCAGCCGCTCTCTGCGCCGCGGCGGCACTCGGCCTCACCGCCTGCGACGCGTTCGCCACCGGCCCCGGGGCGCAGGCTCCGTTCTCCGGTCTCACCGGCCCGGAGGTCACCAACAAGGCGGTCGCGGCCACCCGGGCGGCCGCGACCGTACGTCTGACCGTGACCACACAGTCGGCGGACGGCCCGGTCCAGGCGTTCGTCGCCTCGGGCGCCAGGGGCGCGTGCACGGGAACGTTCTCGCTGGGATCCGCGGGCACCATGGAACTGATCCGCGCCGACGGCGCCGTGTACACGAAGTCCGACAAGGCGATGCTCCGCGCGGCAGCCGTGGACGGCCCGGTCCGGGACGCCGACGTCAACAGGCTCGCCGGACACTGGGTGAAGGCCCGCCCGGACGACCGCCGCACGGCTCAGAGCCTGCGCTTCTGCGATCCGAAGGCCCTCCTCGACCGTCTCGCCGCAACGAGCGCGACCACCCGCAAGGGCAGGCAGGCAACGATCGCCGGCACACCCTGCCTGACCCTGACCGGCGGAACGGGCCGGGAGAAGTGGACGGCGAGCGTTGCCACGGAGGGGAAGCCCCACCTCCTGAAGATGCGCCTCACCGACGGCGCGGAGAAGCCGCTCACCGTGGAGTTCTCGGAGTTCGGCGCCCCGCTCGCCGTGAAGAGACCGGTAACCGGCTGACCGCCCGCCGTGCGGCCGGCCCCCCGTCCGGACAGGGGGCCGGCCGCACTGTCACACCCTGTGCCGCACCCACACGTTCGGCTCGACGTACACCGCGTATCCGTGCTCGGTCGAACAGTGCACAGGCACCAGTGCTCCCGGCACCACCACCGGCCCCTCGGCATCGAAGGGCAGCCCCGTCCAGGCCCGCCACTGCGCGAGCGAACCGCTGACCGTCATGGACGTGGGCGCCACCGCCTCGATCACCCCGCCCGCCCGCACATGGACCCGCAGCCACGGGTCGCGGGGCAGCCCGTCCTCGTCCCTGGTCCGCCTGGCGTACTCCTCCATCGGCGCCAGGGGATCGGTGTGCTTCGCGCTCGGCCGTACCGGGGCGACGAGCTCCCCGAAGCCCAGCCGTCCGGCGTTCTCCCGCATCGCGGCGACCATCCGGCCGGAGATCCCCCGCCCGAGGTGCCCCTCGGCGACCGTGATCTCGATCGCGCTCACCGTGTCGGGGGTGCGCCCGCGCCGCAGGTCGGAGAACGCCCACAGCAGCACCTGGTCCCACCCGTTGCCGGGAAGCCTGCCCCTTCCCGGCGCTTCCAGGGCGAACGGCACGCTGTATCCCCGGGCGACGACAGCACCCTCCGGGTCGGTGGCGACGAGCACGTACTCGGGGAACTCCACGGCGATCCGCGGGAAGTTCGCCCAGCCGACCAGGTCCTCGAGTACGAACTCGGGCCAGGTGTCCGGCATCTCGTCCATCGCCCGGGCCAGCTCGGGCCGTGCGGCGAGGGTGGTGATCATCAGGTCCATCCGGCCACGCTAGACACGCCGCCCCCACCCGCCAACCCATTTCCCGGGCCGCACCGGCGCGGGGGCGGCGGGTGTCCTGGTGACCGGCCGCGTCACACGGAGCCGGCGACGATGAGCGCGAGCGTGGGCACGAGTGTCAGCAGGACACCGGCCGGCCAGTACAGAAGGGGGTCGAGCTGCACCCTGCGCCGTACCGGGCCGTTGGCGAGCCACCACAGAATCCCGAACAGCACCACGACCGGCACGATGATCACCAGCCACAGCATCATGCCGTCGTTCTCCGTGGCCTCACGCCGGGTGTAGCCCATGTCCGCGAGCGGGCCGTTCGACACGAAGTACCAGAGGAGCCACACCGGAACGATTCCGGGTATGCCGAGCAGCAGGTTCACGCCGACGGCCGTCATACGCCATTTCCACATGCGCCCAGTATTCACATCGGGTGCCCCAGAGCCCGCCGCCGGTCAACGCCCGGTGCTCTCGGTGGGATTGCCGCCCGCCGGAAGCTTCTGGTCCGGGCAGGCCGCCAGCACTTTCGCCATCGCGTCCCGCTCGGCCCGCGTCACCCACAGCCCGTACTTCTTCTTGACCGAGACCTGTCCCGCCACGTACGTGCAGCGGTACGCCTTGTTGGGAGGCAGCCAGGTGGCGGTGTCACCGTCCCCCTTGCGGCGGTTGGCCGAGGAGTCCGCGGCGACGAGGTTGAGCGGATCGTTCGCGAAGGCGCGCCGCTTGCTGTCGTTCCACTGCTGCGCACCCTTCTGCCAGGCGTCGGACAGGGCGACGAGATGGTCTATGTCGACCTTGCTGCGCCCTCGTTCGAACGTGATGCGCGTCCCCGTGTACGGGTCGGGGTCGAGCACCCCGCGCAGCACCTTGCACCCGTCGGCCGCACGGGAGACATCGCTCAGCTGGTCCGCGAGGATGTCGTCCCGGGTCCCGCAGCCGTTGCGGTCGGTGTCCAGCCAGGCGGAGCCGAACTCGTCCCGCTCGTAACCGGTTCTGGGGGCCCGCCCCTTCACGGTGAGGCCCTCGACGGCCTGCATCGCCGTTCCGCCCGCGGCGGGCGCGGTCCCGGACGGAGGGTCGGGGGACAGGCTCCCGGCGTCACACCCGGCGAGGGCGAGCGAGCCCGTCAGTGTCACCGCCGCGAGAGGGAGCAGGCGGATTCGGTGGCTTGCTGCACGATGAGATGTCACAGCGGTCCAGAGTAGGCGCCCGGCGCGGTCTCGGACCTTCCCGATGCCCGACGTCGTCTCGGACCTCCCCGATGCCCGGCGCGGTCTCGGACCTCCCCGATGCCCGGCGTCGTCTCAGACCTTCCCGATGCCCAGCGTCGTCTCGGACGGCAACAGCCCCGAGCCGAGCACCTCCACCCACAGCGGCCCCAGCAGCTCCACGAGCCGCTCCCGCTCCTCGGGTCCGAGTACTTCCCAGGGCCCTGACGCCTGTTCGTCCGTGCGCCGTTCCACCTGTGCGCGCAGGGCCCGCCCGGCGTCCGTGGCCGTACCGTCCGCCTCCAGCAACCCACGCTCCACCAGCCGTTGCCGGCCCGCCGCCCACTCCTCCTCGCTCCACCCCCGGCTCGCGAACACCTCCGGGCGGGCGGCGCCGACGGCCGCGAAGGAGACCAGCGACTCGACCGGGTCGAGGCCGGCCTCGGCGAGCGCCGCGAGGTGGCCGTCCCCCCGGTGTTCCCGCAGGACCGTCGCGGCCTGCCAGAGCGCCAGGTGCGGTGCGTCCGGCCAGGACAGAGCGGCGTTGGCCTCGGCCAGCGGGCGGCCCGCGACGTCCGCGGCCAGGGCCGCCCGCCGCGCGAGCGCGGCTGCCTCGGCGAACTCCGGGCCGCGCACCCGGTCGCCGAACAGGCCCTGGTACGCCCGGTCGACGGCCCTCGTACGGGCCGCGAGGACCGCCTCGGGGCCGGCGACGGACCAGCCGGCCGGGACGTACTTTCCGGTCATCCGGGGGCTGAAGCTGTAGAACGTGGCGGTGACCCGGTCCGCGCCCACCGCCCCCAGCGGCGCCGCGCGCCAGGCGAAGTAGCTCGGCCAGCGCTCGTCGACCGCGTGACCGAGCGCGGAGGCCTCCTCGAAGGCTTCCGGCGCGTAGTAGAGGACGGCGTGCAGGGGCTCCAGCAGGTGCCACATCTGGCGTACGCGACCCAGCTCGTCGGACATGTCTCCGCCTTCCGCAGAACGGCTCATCTTGTCACTGACTAGATCCAAGCGTGCTCCTCGAGGAAGAACTTGTCAATGACTAGATACGGCGTACTGTGCTGACCATGACCAGTGAGCGCACCTACCACCACGGCGACCTGCGGCGCGCCGTCCTGACCGCCGCCCTCGACGTCGTCGCCGCCGAAGGCCCCGACGCGCTGAGCCTGCGCGACCTGGCCCGCCGGGCCGGTGTCTCGCACGCCGCACCGGCCCATCACTTCAAGGACCGGACGGGCCTGCTCACCGCCATCGCGGCCGAGGGCTACACGCTGTTCGCCGACGCCCTCGCCGCCGCGCCGGACCTACGGGAACGGGGCGTGGCCTACGTACGGTTCGCGGCCGGGCACCCCGCGCACTTCCAGGTGATGTTCCGCCCCGAGCTGCACCACGCCGACGACCCGGAGCTGCTCGCCGCGAAAGCGCGCGCCACCGAAGCGCTCCGCACCGGGATCAGCGGCCTTCCCGCATCCGGGCGCGGCGCCGACGACCGGCTCGCGGGCATCGCCGCCTGGTCCCTCGCCCACGGCTTCGCCACCCTGCTGCTCAGCGGCAACCTGGAAGGGCCGGTGGACGGCCGGGACCCCGAGGAGGTCTTCCGGACGCTCACCGGCCTGCTCTTCAACCCGGAGACCCCGGACAGGACTTCGGCCGCAGCCACGGATTCCGCTACGACCCCAGAATCGTCGTAAGGAACTCCCCGGTCCACGACAGGAGTTCACGCCCCACCACCGGCTTGCCCCCGATCCGGCCCGCGGTCGGGCGCGGCACCAGGATCTGGTGCGCGGCCGGCTTGATGACCGTCTTCGGGTGCAGCCGCTTCAGCCGCAGCTCCTGCGACTCGCGCAGCTCCACCGGGGCGAAGCGGATGTTCGCACCCTGCAGCACGATCTCACCCACCCCGCAGGCCCTGGCCAGCATGCGCAGGCCCGCGACCAGCAGGAGGTTCTCCACCGGCTCGGGAAGCTTCCCGTAGCGGTCGGTGAGCTCCTCGCGGACCGCCCTGATGTCGTCCTCGGTGTTCGCGGAGGCGATGGCCCGGTACGCCTGGAGTCGCAGCCGCTCCCCCGGGGCGTAGTCGTGCGGGACGTGCGCGTCGACCGGGAGCTCGATCTTGACCTCCAGCGGCGGCTCCTCCTCGACCCCGCCGTCCACGGCCGCCCGGTAGTCGGCCACCGCCTCGCCGACCATCCGGATGTACAGGTCGAACCCGACGCCCGCGATATGACCGGACTGCTCACCGCCCAGCAGGTTTCCCGCGCCACGGATCTCGAGGTCCTTCATGGCCACGTACATGCCCGCGCCCATCTCGGTGTGCTGGGCGATGGTCGCCAGCCGCTCGTGCGCGGTCTCGGTGAGGGGCTTCTCCGGCGGATACAGGAAGTACGAGTAGCCACGGTCCCGGCCCCGCCCGACCCGGCCGCGCAGCTGGTGCAGCTGGGACAGGCCGAAGTTGTCGCCGCGCTCCACGATCAGCGTGTTCGCATTGGAGATGTCGATGCCGGACTCGACGATCGTCGTGGAGACGAGCACGTCGAACTTCTTCTCCCAGAAGTCGACGACGACCTGCTCCAGCGCGCTCTCGCCCATCTGGCCGTGCGCCGTGGCGATCCGGGCCTCCGGCACGATCTCCCGCAGCCTGGCCGCCGCACGGTCGATGGACTCCACCCGGTTGTGGATGTAGAAGACCTGTCCCTCACGCAGCAGTTCACGCCGTACGGCCGCGCCGATCTGCTTCTCCTCGTACGGTCCCACGAAGGTGAGGACGGGATGCCGCTCCTCCGGAGGCGTCGTGATCGTCGACATCTCGCGGATGCCGGTGACGGCCATTTCGAGCGTACGGGGGATGGGCGTCGCGGACATCGTGAGGACGTCGACGTTGGCGCGGAGCTTCTTCAGCTGCTCCTTGTGCTCGACGCCGAAGCGCTGCTCCTCGTCGACGATGACCAGACCCAGGTCCTTGAACTTCGTCTCGGACGAGAACAGCCGGTGCGTGCCGATGACCAGGTCCACGGAGCCCTCGCGCAGCCCCTCCAGCGTCGCCTTCGACTCGGTGTCCGACTGGAAGCGGCTCAGGGCCCGCACATTGACGGGGAACTGGGCGTAGCGCTCGGTGAACGTACCGAAGTGCTGCTGGACCAGCAGTGTCGTCGGTACGAGGACGGCGACCTGCTTGCCGTCCTGAACCGCCTTGAACGCCGCACGGACCGCGATCTCCGTCTTGCCGTAGCCGACGTCGCCGCAGACCAGCCGGTCCATGGGGACGGACTTCTCCATGTCCTCCTTGACCTCGGCGATCGTGGACAGCTGGTCGGGCGTCTCCGCGTACGGGAAGGCGTCCTCCAGCTCGCGCTGCCAGGGGGTGTCCGGGCCGAAGGCGTGCCCCGGGGCCGCCATCCGCGCGGAGTACAGCTTGATCAGGTCGGCGGCGATCTCCTTGACCGCCTTCTTGGCCCGCTGCTTCGTCTTGGTCCAGTCGGCGCCGCCGAGCCGGTGGAGGGTGGGCGCCTCGCCACCGACGTACTTCGTGACCTGCTCCAGCTGGTCGGTGGGGATGTAGAGGCGGTCGCCGGGCTGGCCGCGCTTGGCGGGGGCGTACTCGACGAGGAGGTACTCGCGGGTCGCGCCCTGCACGGTGCGCTGCACCATCTCGACGTAGCGGCCCACGCCGTGCTGCTCGTGGACGATGTAGTCGCCCGCCTGGAGGGTCAGCGGGTCGACGGACTTGCGGCGCCTGGCCGGCATCCGGCCCAGGTCCTTGGTGGCCGTGCGCTGCCCGGTCAGGTCCGTCTCCGTCAGCACGGCCAGCTTCAGGCCCGCGTCGATGAAGCCGTAGTCGATGGCCCCGCAGGAGACGTGGACGAGCGACGGCGTGATCTCTCTCAGATCCTGGTCGAGGCGGGCCGCGATGCCCTCGCCGCCGAGCACCTCGACGGTGCGGGAGGCGGGCCCCTGCCCCTCGGTGACGTACACCGTGCGCCAGCCGTCGGCGAGCCAGCCCTTGGTGTCGGCGAGCGCACGGGCGGTGTCGCCCCGGTACGCCTCCGGGGCGCGCATCCCGAGCTTCAGGGTGTCCTCGTCCAGCTCGTCGTCCGCCGCGAACGGGGAGACCGACCACCACATCATGCCCAGCTCACGGGCATGGTCGCGGACATCGGCGATGCCCCGCAGCGAGGCCGCGCCGACATCGATCGGGGCCTCGCCGCCACCCGCGGTGGCCGCCCAGGACGCCTGGAGGAACTCCTGGCTGGTGGCGACCAGGTCGGTCGCCCGGGTCCGCACCCGCTCCGGGTCGCAGACCACCGCCATCGAGCCCTTGGGCAGGACGTCCAGGAGCAGTTCCATCTCGTCGACCAGCACCGGGGCGAGGGACTCCATGCCCTCCACGGCGATCCCCTCGGCGATCTTGCCCAGCAGCTCCCCCAGCTCGGGATGGGCCTCGGCGAGGAGCGCGGCCCTGTTCCGTACGTCCTCGGTGAGCAGCAGCTCGCGGCAGGGCGGCGCCCACAGTCCGTGCTCGGCGACCTCCAGCGACCGCTGGTCGGCGATCTTGAAGTAGCGGATCTCCTCGACGTCGTCGCCCCAGAACTCCACCCGAAGGGGGTGCTCCTCGGTCGGCGGGAAGACGTCCAGGATGCCGCCGCGCACGGCGAATTCGCCGCGCTTCTCGACCAGTTCGACGCGGGAGTACGCTGCCGCGGCGAGCGCGTCCACGACCTCGCCCAGATCGGCGGTCTGCCCGCCGGTCAGCGCCACGGGCTCCAGGTCGCCGAGCCCCTTGACCTGCGGCTGGAGTACCGAGCGGATCGGCGCGACCACCACGGCGACCGGGCCGGTCTCCGGGTCGTCCTGCCGCGGGTGGGCCAGCCGCCGCAGCACGGCGAGGCGGCGGCCCACGGTGTCCGAGCGGGGCGAGAGCCGTTCGTGGGGCAGGGTCTCCCAGGACGGGAACTCCGCGACGGTGTCCGGGGGCAGCAGGGTGCGCAGCGCTGCTGCCAGGTCCTCGGCCTCGCGTCCCGTCGCGGTGACGGCGAGCACCGTCCGCCCCGCCTCACGGGCCAGTGCGGCCACCGCGAAGGGGCGGGCGGCGGGCGGACCCACCAGGTCGACATGGGTCCGGTGGCCGTCGGTGGCGGCCTTCACCGCTTCGGAGAGCGCCGGATCGGTGACGACTACGTCCAGCAGACCGTGCAGGCTCATGAAGGCATTCCGTCCGGTGGGGCGAGGAGTGAGCAACGCGAAGGGCCCGACACGTAGGACGGGCCGGGGCTTCCAGCGTACGACTCCGGTGTGACAGCCGCTCCCGCAACAGGGGGTCCCGGCCACCGTCACGGGAAACGGATCCGGCCCCGGGGCGTTTGGAGGAACGCCCCGGGGCCGGATCAGTCATCCTACGACGGGCATGCTCACCCGTCGGTGGCGATCGCGTTCAGGACGTTCATCCGGCCGGCCCGGAAAGCGGGGACCAGCGCGGCGAACAGTCCGACGAAGGCCGAGGCGACGAACACCGTGAGGATCGTCGGCCACGGGATCTCCAGGACGCCGAGACCCTCCAGGGCCAGCAGCTTCTGGGCCGAGGTGCCCCAGCCCATGCCCAGGCCGAGCCCGAGCAGGGCACCGAACAGGGCGATGACCACGGACTCCAGCCGGATCATGCGCCGCAGCTGGCGGCGGGAGAGGCCGATCGCCCGCATCAGGCCGATCTCACGGGTCCGCTCGACCACCGACAGGGCCAGGGTGTTCACCACACCGAGCACCGCGACGATGATCGCCAGGGCGAGCAGGCCGTACACGATGTTCAGCAGCTGGCCGATCTGGTCCTTCAGGTCCTGCTTGAAGTCGGCCTGGTTCTGCACCTTGTACTGCGGGTACTCGGCGAGCGCGCTCTTGAGGGCCGTGTACGCCTCCTTCTCCTTGCCGTCCTTCGCCTTGGCGAACATGATCATGTTCTCGGGCATCCGGTCGGCGGGGACGTACTGCTCGACGGTCGTGATGTTGGTGTACATCGCGCCCTTGTCCACGTTCGTCTCGTCCGAGGTGATCGCGGCGACCTTCAGCTTCGCCGTCTCGCCGGCCTTGAACGCGACCGTGATCTCGTCCCCGACCTCGATCCCGTGCCGGACGGCGTAGTCGTCGCCGACCGACATGGCGTTCTTGCCGTACGCGTCTCCGAGATCACCGGCGACCGTCGTGCGCCGCAGGTCCTCCTGGTACGTCGGGTCGGCGGCGACGACTCCCTCGTCCTCCGTCTTCCCGTCGGGGGAGGTGAGCTTCGCGCTGACGGACCTGTAGTCGGTGACGTGCTCGATGCCGGGCACCTTCTTGATGGCCTCCGCCGCCTGGGGCACGACCAGCTGGCCGGTGCTCGACTGGACGATGAAGTCCGTACCGACCGACTTGTCCAGCTCCTCGGTGGCCGAGGCGACCATGGAGGAGCCCACGACCGAGAGGCAGGCCACCAGGGCCAGGCCGATCATGAGAGCCGCACCGGTCGCTCCCGTACGCCGCGGGTTGCGCAGCGCGTTGCGCTCCGCCAGCCGGCCGACGGGACCGAAGAGCCGCAGTACGACGACGCTGAGCGCCCGCACCACCACGCCGGCCAGCAGCGGGCCGATGACGATGAAGCCGATGAGGGTGAGGACCACGCCCAGGCCGAGGAAGAGCGAGCCCTCGCTCGCCTTGTCCGCCTGCGTCGTCGCCCACAGGGCCGCAGCGCCCGCACCGGTGAGGACCAGGCCGACGGCGGCCCGGATCCAGCCGGACTTCGCGTCCGCCGGGGTACCGGCGTCACGCAGGGCCGCCATCGGGGAGACCTTGCCTGCCCGGCGGGCCGGGATGTAGGCGGCGAGGACGGTCACGATGACGCCGAGCGCGAGCCCGATGACCGGAGTCGTCCAGGCGATGGTGAGGTCCTTGGTGGACAGCTCCATGCCCATGGCGCTCATGAGCTTCATCAGCCCGACGGCCAGGCCGACCCCGGCGCCCACGCCGAGGACCGAGCCGACGATGCCGAGGAGCACCGCTTCGACCAGCACGGACCGGTTGACCTGCTTACGGCTGGAACCGATGGCCCGCATCAGGCCGATCTCGCGGGTGCGCTGGGCGACCAGCATCGAGAAGGTGTTGACGATCAGGAAGATGCCGACGAGGAAGGCGATCCCGGCGAAGCCGAGCATCGCGTACTTCATGACGTCCAGGAAGGAGCCCATGGAGTCCTTGTTGGCCGCGGCGGCCTCGTCCTGGGTCTGCAGCTTGTACGTACCGGTGCCGCCCAGGGCCGCGGCGACGTTCTTCTTCAGCTGCTTGTCGTCGACGCCGGGTTCGGCCTGGACGGAGATGTGGGTGAAGACGCCGGGCCTGCCGAGCAGCTTCTGCTGGGCGGTGGCCGTGTCGAAGTAGACGACGGCCGCACCCGGGTTGGTCACGGTGAAGGCGGTGATGCCGCTGATCCTCGCCGTGATGTCACCGGTGACGGCGACGGTCCGCAGCTCGTCACCGATCTTCAGGTGGTGCTTCTCGGCGGTGTCGGCGTCGACCATGACCTCGGTCGGGCCGCGCGGTGCGTGACCGGAGGTGATCTCCATGGAACGCAGGTCGTTGCGCGTCCAGTTGCCGGCGATCGTCGGGGCGCCGGTCTCGGAGCCCATGTTCTTGTTGTGGCTGTCGACGACCGTGACGGACATGCTCATGACTCCGCCCTCGGCCTCCTTCACCCCGTCGGCCTTCTCGACCTCGGCGAGGACGGAGGCGGGCAGCGCTTCGGGCCGGCCGTTCTCCGGCAGTTCGTCCGCGCCCTCGGCAGTCTTCGGACTGACGGTGACATCTGCCGACGACGCCGCGAACAGCTTGTCGAAGGTGGTGTTCATCGTGTCGGTGAACACGAGCGTGCCGCACACGAACGCCACCGACAGCAGGACCGCGACGGCGGAGAGCGCCATCCGTCCCTTGTGCGCGAAGAAGTTGCGCATCGAGGTCTTCCAGACGGTCATGAGGTCCGCCCGCGCGCGTCGAAGTCCTTCATCCGGTCCAGGACCTGATCGGCCGTCGGGTTCTGCATCTCGTCGACGATGGAGCCGTCCGCGAGGTACAGCACCCGGTCCGCGTAGGACGCGGCGACCGGGTCGTGGGTGACCATGACGATGGTCTGGCCCAGCTCGTCCACCGACCTGCGCAGGAACGACAGCACCTCGGCGCCGGCCCGCGAGTCCAGGTTCCCGGTGGGCTCGTCACCGAAGATGATGTCGGGACGGGCGGCCAGGGCACGGGCCACGGCCACGCGCTGCTGCTGGCCGCCGGAGAGCTGCGTCGGCCGGTGCTTCAGCCGGTCGGCGAGACCGACGGTCTCCACGACCTGCTGCAGCCACGCCGCGTCGGGCTTGCGGCCCGCGATGTCCATCGGCAGCGTGATGTTCTCGATCGCGTTGAGCGTCGGAAGCAGGTTGAACGCCTGGAAGATGAAGCCGATCCGGTCCCGGCGCAGCTGGGTGAGCTTCTTGTCCTTGAGCTTGGTGATCTCGATGTCGGCGAGGTGGATCTCGCCCGAGGTCACGGTGTCCAGACCGGCCAGGCAGTGCATCAGGGTCGACTTGCCGGAGCCGGACGGACCCATGATCGCCGTGAACTGCCCGCGTGCGATGTCCACATCGACGTGGTCGAGCGCGACGACCCGGGTCTCCCCCGCGCCGTACGCCTTGACGACCTGCCGCGCTCGCGCAGCGACGGCCGTACGCCCTCCAGTGCCCCCGTGCCTGGGAATGGTTACAGCCGTTGTCACGGTTTTTCTCCTATGTCGGTCGATGCCTGGACGTCTCTGTGTACGTTCCGAGTCTCGTGTGCGGAGGGGGTCCGGCGCGCTGGTGCCCAGCGCAGTCTTCAGGTGGGGTTTTCCCCACCCCGCCCTCTGCGGTCAGCCGCACTCGCGGCGTAAGAACACCGTAAGGAACGGGGCCCCCGCGGCACGTCCTCCGCCGGGAGGAACGACCCCTGGCCAGAAGTACGGAGCTCCCCCTAGGGGTCTGCGACCCCGGGAGGAGACCTGGGTAGGGGATCTCATCCCTCGGCCCCATGCTGCCGCCGGGCCTCCGGCGGTGAGACAGTGTCCCCAGAATTTAGATGCATAGGGAAAGGAAACCCTGTGGGCGGCACGGGCAGCGCGGGCGGGACGGACAGCGGTTCCGCGGCGGCATCCGGACCTCCCGGAGGGGGAGCCGGAACGGGAACGGGGCCCGGGGCAGGGCCGGGTACGGGGCCCGGGGCCGGGTACGGAGGCACCGCCACGACCACATCCGACCGCGGCAGGCGCCCCGTGGTCGCCGCGCTGATGCTCGGCATGGCGCTCGCCGCCATCGACGGCACCATCGTCGCCACAGCCGTCCCGCAGATCGTCGGCGACCTCGGCGGCTTCGCCGTGTTCTCCTGGCTCTTCTCCGGCTACCTGCTCGCCGTGACCGTCACCCTTCCGGTGTACGGAAAGCTCTCCGACACCTTCGGCCGCAAGCCCGTCCTGATCGCGGGCATCATCCTCTTCCTGGCCGGCTCCGTACTCTGCGCCGCGGCCTGGAACATGGCCGCCCTCATCGCCTTCCGGGTCGTCCAGGGCCTCGGCGGCGGCGCCCTCCAGGGCACGGTGCAGACCATCGCGGCCGACCTCTACCCGCTCAAGGAACGCCCGAAGATCCAGGCGAAGCTGTCCACCGTCTGGGCCACATCGGCCGTCGCGGGCCCGGCGATCGGCGGACTGCTCGCCGCGTACGCCGACTGGCGCTGGATCTTCCTCATCAATCTGCCGGTCGGCGCGATCGCCCTGTGGCTGGTGGTCCGTCACCTCCACGAACCGGCCCGCCCGCGCCCCGCCACCCGCCCCCGCATCGACTGGGCGGGGGCCCTCGCGGTCTTCGCCACCGGTGCGCTCCTGCTGACCGCGCTCGTCCAGGGCGGGGTCGCCTGGCCGTGGCTCTCGGCCCCCTCGATCGGGCTCCTGGGTGCGAGCGCGGCCATGGCCGCGCTGACCGTCCTCATCGAACGGCGCGCCGCAGAACCCGTCATCCCCGGCTGGGTCTGGCGGCGCCGCACCATCGCCTCGGTCAATCTGGCCCTGGGCGCGATGGGCCTGCTGATGGTCGCGCCGACCGTGTTCCTGCCGACGTACGCCCAATCGGTCCTCGGACTCGGCCCGATCGCCGCCGGGTTCGTCCTCTCCGTCATGACGCTGAGCTGGCCCGTGGCCGCCGCGTTCTCCGACCGCGTCTACAACCGCATCGGCTTCCGCCGCACCGCGATCACCGGGATGACCGGCGCCCTGCTGATCCTGCTCGCCTTCCCCCTGCTGCCCTTCCCCGGCGCTCCCTGGCAGCCCGCCCTGATCATGCTGCTGCTCGGCGCGGCACTCGGCCTCTTCCAACTGCCCCTGATCGTCGGGGTCCAGTCGACGGTCGGCTGGTCCGAGCGGGGCACGACGACGGCATCCGTCCTGTTCTGCCGCCAGGTCGGCCAGAGCCTGGGCGCCGCGCTCTTCGGCGCCGTCGCCAACGGAGTGCTCGCCTCCCGGCTGGCCGCCGCCCCCGTCCCCGGACTGCCCGGCGACCTGGACGCGATCTCGCACGCGCTGGAGGATCCGGCAGCGCTCTCCGCCGCCGCGACGGACTATCTGCGCCGGGCCGTCGACACCGCCGTCGACTACGTGTTCGTCGGCGCCGCGGGGGCCGCCGCACTCGCCCTGCTGGTGCTCGTCGTCGTCGCCCCACGGCGTTTTCCGGTCCTGGAGGAGCGCGAAAGCCCCTCCCCCGAGTTCAAGGACTAGACAACTGGAAGGTTACCGAAGGTAGTTCGGCCGTAACCCTCCCCAGCGGCCATACCCACGAGTAACGTTCGCGCTCCCTACAGCGCACCCGCGCTCCTGCCTTGCAGTCCGTCCCCGGACCCGAGCCATGCAAGGAGCACCACCCGATGTCGTACGACCACCCGCACCAACCCCCCTACCCACCGCGGCGGCAACCCCCGCTCCCGCCGCAACCCGCCTTCCCGCCACCCCGCATGCGCCCTCCCCGGCCACCGCGACAGCGCCCGCAGCCACCCCCGTACCCGGGCGAGTACCTCCTGCCCTGGCAGAGCTCGTCACCACAGCCACCACCACGCTGGCCCGCCCCCGCAACCACCCCCGTCCCCGCACCCGGCCACCACGGCGACCTGCGCAGACTGCGGACCGCCTACCGGGTGCTGCGCCGCGTCGCGACACTCACCGCCCTCGGCTACTTCACGCTGTTCCTGCTCCTGTCCGGATACGCACCCGGCCTGATGACCGACCCCGTGGGCGACGGCGGCCTCACCACCGGCTTCCTCCTCGGCCTGTGCCAGCTCCCCGTCACCCTCCTGGCCATCGGCGTGTACGAGTGGACCGCCCGGCGCACCGTCGACCCGCTCTGCGCCGGACTGCGCAGCCGCGGCGCCCACCACGACAGGGACGACGGGCCGGCCGAACGCCGCCGGACCGGAGCAGGCCGATGAACGGATTCGACGAGTCCGCCCAGACCATGTCCCTCACGGCGTTCATCGCCGTAGCCAGCGTCACCCTGCTCCTCTGCGTCATGACCGGCCCGGACCGCGACGACCTCGACGAGTTCTACACCGGCTACCGCTCGCTCTCCCCACTGCGCAACGGCCTCGCCATCGCCGGCGACTACTTCTCCGCCGCCACCGTCCTCGGCACCACCGGCGTCATCGCCCTCACCGGTCACGACGGCCTCGTCCTCGCCCTCAGCACCATGCTCTCGCTCGTCCTGCTGATGTTTCTGCTCGCCGAACCCCTGCGCAACGCAGGCCGGTTCACCATGGGCGACATGCTCACCCGCCGGGCCCCCGGCCGGTCCGCACGCATCGCCTCCTGCACGGTCACCCTCGCCGCCCTGCTCCCGCTGATGGTCGTCCAGCTCGCGGGCAGCGGCAATCTGCTCTCCTTCATCCTCGGCTTCGACAGCTCCGGGTTCCGCACCGGCTCCATCATCACTCTGGGCGTCGTGATGATCGGCTACGCGGCGATCGGCGGAATGAAGGGCACCGCACTCATCCAGATCATCAAGACCGTGGTGCTCCTCGGCGCGGGACTCCTCGTCTCCGTACTCGTCATGAACCGCTTCGACTGGGACACCGGCGCCCTCCTGGCCGCCGCCCAGCGCGGCAGCGGCGCGGGTGCCGCCTACCTGCACTCCGGCCTGCAGTTCGGCGGCAACGACCTCGACATGATCAGCTCCGAACTGACCGTCGTCCTCGGCGGCGCCTGCCTGCCCCACATCACCATGCGGATGACGAGCGTCCGCAGCGCACAGGCCGTCCGCCGCTCCCTGTCCTGGGCGGTCTGCGTCGTCGTCGGACTCTGCCTGCTGCTCGCGATCATCGGCTTCGGCGCCGCGGCACTCGTCGGACACGACCTCATCACCGCCGCCGGCGCCCAGGGCAACAGCGCGATCCTCCAGGTCGCCGGAGCCGTCGCCGGCGGCGGCGCGGCCGGGGCACTCGTCGTCACCACCATGACCACGGCGATCTTCCTGACCCTGCTCGCCTCCGTCGCCGGAATGATCCTGGCCTGCGCCAACTCCCTGGCCCACGACCTGTTCGCCCACGGACTGCACGGCATACGCGACCGGAGCAGGGAACCCGTCACCGGCAGGATCGAGATGGGCACGGCGCAGGCCGCCGCCGTCGCAGTCGGGGCGACGGCCGTCGCCCTCGCCGTACTCGCCCGGCACTGGAACGTCCAGGCCCTCGTCGCGCTCTCGTTCTGCATCGGCGCATCGGCGATCGCCCCCGCACTCGTCTACAGCATGTTCTGGCGGCGCTTCACCCGCACCGGACTGCTCTGCACACTCCTGGGCGGCACCGCCTGCGTCCTCGTCCTCATCACCGGCACCAACCTCGTCTCCGGATCACCCGGTTCGGTGTTCCCCGGACGCGACTTCAACTGGTACCCGCTCACCACGACCGGGCTCGTCTCCATCCCGTTCGGATTCCTCGCGGGCTGGCTGGGAACCGTGCTCGGCCGGGGCGACGACAACGAACAGCGCCGCCAGTACGAGGCCGTCGAACCCTGGATCCTGGCCGGCGCCCCACCCGCGAGCCGCCCGGTCAGCTCTCCGCGGGAGCCGTACGCCCGGTGAGCGCCGCCAGCGAATTGCGTACGTGCGCCATGTGCGCCCGCACCTCCTCGCAGCCCTCCTCGTGCTCACGCAGAACCCGCTCCGTCTCCCTGACCACACGCTCCCGGGCCGCCCCGGCCGCGGACAACAGCTCCGCGGCCCGGGCATCGGCGTCCTCCTGGCCGTGCCGGACGGCCTCCTCCGTCTCCGAGAGCCCCCGACGCGCCTCCGCGAGCAACGCCTCGCCCCGCGCGGTCAGCTCCGCCTCGTACGCCACCGCCTCGGCCTCGGACGCAGCGATCTCGTCCTCGGCGGCCTTCCCCCGCTCGGCATGCTCCTGCTCCTGATGGGCCAGCACACCCGCGGTACGGCGACGCGTCCCCTCCATCGCCGCCTCCGCGACCGCACGCACCTCACCGGCCTCCTTGCGCGCATCCTCCGCAAGGGCTCCGGCCGTCCCCCGCGCCCCGGCCAGCACCTCCTGCGCACCAGCCTCGGCAGCCGCCCGCACAGCCGCCGCATCCTCACGCGCCGCCTCACGGAGCGCCCGGCCCGCCGCATCCGCCGCGTCCCGCAGCGCCTGCGCCTCCTCGACCGCCCCACCCAGCGCCGCCTCCGCCTCGGCCTCCGCGAGCGCCAGGATCTGCTGGGCCCGCTCCCCCAGCGACACATACGTCTGCGGCGCGAGCGCAGCCACCGCCTCACCGAGCCGCGCCGACTCCGCCGTCAGCTCCTGCGCCAGAACCGTCAGCCGGTCGAGCCGCTCCCGCGCCCCGTCCCGCTCCGCCGACAGGGCGGCCACGGTGCGGTCCACCTGCTCCGGCCGGTAACCACGTCCCCGAACACCGACAAAACCGTGCGCGGACACCGGTCCACCACTCATCCCTGAAGCCTCTTTCCCGCTCTCCGACTCCCCGACCACCAAGCAATACGTCAAGGATGCGGTAATTGGTGCCAGAAGTCGGAATCGATCAGCTGCATTCAGGACGGAAGCGACCGGCATCACAGACCCCGACACAACCGGACACAAAAGGCGCCCGGCCCCCTGCCGGGGTCCGGGCGCCTCACACCGCACACGTCAGGTCAGAGCAGTCCGTCCCACATCTGCTCCAGCAGAACCGACCACCAGCTCTCCGGCGACGCGAGCGCCGCCGGGTCCAGAGCCACCAACTGCGCCTGGAAATCAACCGTCCAACGGCCGGCCTGCTCCGGATTCAACCCGAACCGCAGCCGCCACATCCGGCCCAGCAACGCCATGGACCGCACGAACTCCGGCAGCCCGGTATTCACGAACTGCGGCGGCACCGGCTGCCCACCCGGACCAGGCTCGACCGGCACGGCCACGATGTTCGCCGTGCCGTACTGCACACAGATCGCCCGGCCGAAGTCCGACCCCATCACCAGGTACGAACCCGCGTCCGACGCCGGCTGCACCTGACGCTGCGCAGCCAGCTCGGCCAGCGTCGGCACCACCGGCTGCCCCGGCTGCGCCCAGAAGAACGGCCCGAAATCAGCGGGCAGACCCGCCCACACGAGCGTCCGCCCCACCACCTCGGGCACACCCTGACGGGACACCGCACGCTGATCGAAGCGAAGCACACCCTGCGGACCGAACGCCTGCAGCAGCTCCTCCGCGAGCGCCTCGGGCGGCACGGCGCCGGCCGGCGGCATCTGCGGCAGCGGAGCCCGCACCGGAGCCGGCCGCGCCGGACCGTCGGCGACCTGGTGCAGCTCACCCTGATGCGTCAGCAGATGCTGCATGCCCTGCTGCCGGCTCGCATGGTCCGTCCCGTACGGGGCGACGCTCGTGATCCGCACCTGCGGCCAGGTCTCCCGGATCATCCGCGCGCAGTAACCACCGGGCAGCTCACACGACTCCAGCTCCGTGTGCAGCTCGATGACCTGCTGCGGCGGCACGTTCATCGCCCGCAGCTCATGCAGCATCTGCCACTCCGGGTGCGGAGTACCGGGCGCCGAACGGCGGATCAGCTGCTGCTCACTGCCGTCGGGCGCACGGAAGCGCAGCACGGCCTGGTAGCCCGGGCCGACCGTCGGCTGCCCGGTCGGCTGCTGCGGATAGCCGTACGCCGGAGGCGGCGGGGTGTGCGGACCCGGCATCCCGGGCGGACCCGGAGGACCGGGCGGCTGCGGCGCACCCGGGCCGACCTGGCCGGGGCCCGCCATCATGGTCGCGGCGTGATGAACACCGCCACCCGGAGGCGGCGTGGAGCCGAACGGGGCGGGCGGCTGCGGCGCACCGGGCGGGCCGGGGGGCTGCGGGGCGCCCGGGT
>NZ_JBHTRI010000011.1:0-152907 GCF_042796085.1 Streptomyces sp. NPDC056452 | reverse complement strand
GGCCGCCGATGCTCGAATCGGCGAACATCGTCGCGGCATGATGCACCCCGCCACCCGGAGGCGGCGTCGCACCAGGAGGACCGGGAGGACCAGGAGGCCCGGGAGGAGCAGGCTGCTGCGGGGCACCCGGAGCACCGGGCGGGCCGGGGGGCCGCGGGGCGTTCGGGCCGCCGATGCTCGAATCGGCGAACATCGTCGCGGCATGATGCACCCCGCCACCCGGAGGCGGCGTCGCACCAGGAGGACCGGGAGGACCAGGAGGACCAGGAGGAGCAGGCTGCTGCGGAGCACCCGGAGCACCGGGCGGGCCGAGCTGCGACACGAGCTGCGTCGGTACGTAGCCACCGGTCGGCGCACCGGGCGCACCCGGCCCCGACGGCGGCGGAGTCGCACCGGGCCGCGCACCCGGAACACCAGGTGCACCGGGCGGCGGCGGAGTCGTCGAACCGGTCCCACGCGCACCGCGCGACACCACGGCCTTACTGGTCGCCGCATCCGCGATGTCACCCGCGCTGCTCCCCGGAGCCGGGGTCCGGTTCGGAGCCGCAGGAGTGGCGGCGGCCCCGGCCGAAGGCCCGCCCGGAGCACCGGGCTGCGGGTTCAGTCCGGGAACGATCGAGGTCCTGGGCAGCTGACTGCCCCCCGACATCAACGCCGTGGGCGCCTCCGCCGACACGACCGGCGGCGGCGTCCCGTCATCGTCCGACCCGGAGAGCGGCGGCGAGAACACCGTCGCGGGCAACGGCACCGCACCGTCGTCCGAGTCCGCGTTCGTGTCCGTACCCGCCCACGGCGTAGCGCCCGCGGGCACCCCGTCGGACGAGGTCGGCTCGTAGTCGCGCTGCCCGCCCGCAGCAGGCCACCCGGCCCCACCTGAATCGGCCGGACCGGACGGAGCCGCAGGAGCCGGCGTCGGGACAGGAAGCGGAGCGGGAACCGGATCCGGTGCCGACGGCGCCCCCGGGGCAGCCTCCGCACGCCGGTCCGGAATCCCCAGCTTGTCCGCCGCCTCCTGGAGCCACTCCGGCGGGCTCAACAGGAACGACGTCTGATTCAGATCGATACGCGCCGGCGGCTCCGGAGAAACAGGCGCCGCGTCGGACACCCCGTACTCCTCCTCGTACCGCCGGATGACCTCACCCACGGGCAACCCCGGCCACAGCGTGGCCTCACCGCTGTCACGGGCGATCACCAGCCGCTGACGGCCCCCGTCCGAAACAGGGCCCTCCGCACGGTCCTCGGCCCACACCACGAAACCCAGCTCGAACTCACGGACCCGCACCTCACGGTGCTGATACGCGGGCACGTCACCGTTGACCCACTCGTCCGCCCGCTCCTGTGCCTGCGCGAAGGTCACCACCGCGCTCACCCCTCCACCGGGACGGCCTGCGCGAAGCCACCGTCCACCATCAGATTCGCCACGGTCTCCAGCTCCGGCGGATTACCCGCCAGACGCTGGAGGAAGGCGTCGAAGTCCGCACCGCAGGGAAGCAACAGCCGGTCCACGCGCTCCTGCACGCTCCAGCCGTCCTGGTCCCTGGCATCGTCGTACGCGCAGAACCACACCGATCCCACATCGCTGCCCCGCACCTTCACAGCGACGATGCCGCCCTGGACGAAACCGACGCCCAGATAGTCCTTCGTGAAGTGGTCCCGCAGGCACTTGTTGACGTACACCAGGTCGTTCACGGCCGCCTCTTCACGCACCGTGAAGAACGGCTGGTCGACCAGCAGCCCGAGCTCCGCGTCGAGCGCCGCACCCACCGGAGCCGCACCGCCCGCCGCCTTCAGGAACGAGCGGTACGCACCCGGAAGCCGGTACCCGAGATCCTCCTCGACACCCAGGACCTGCTGCTCGCTCACCGCGACCGCGCCCTTCGGCAACCGGAAGTGAGCCGGCCGGGTCTCCTGCAACGGCCGCGTACCCCGCCGGTTCTGGTCCACCTGGGTCGTCGCCAGACCGCCGTGATGACGCAGCAGCGCCTTCACCTCGACCGGAACGAGCTCCATCCGCCGGCCACCCGCCACGTGATGCCACGTCCAGCCGTGCGGGGTCGCCACGGCCGGGATCGTGTCCCACAGCTCATGACCGCTCGCCGCCATGGCCGCGTTCGCCGACACGTAGTCCGTGAGCCGCAACTCGTCGATACCGAACCCCGGCGGGGGATCAGCGATCTCCGCGGCGGCACGCGCGTACGGCGAAAGCTCCGGACGGCCGTTCTCGTCCACGCGCACACCTCTGGGGTGGCGGGACGCCCGGACCGGATCCGGGAAGTGCACGACCTGCCCGGCATAGGCCGCGTTCGGTGGCGCGGCTTGCTGCCCGAGCCGACCTGTCGTCATGGCGGTTGCCCCCTGCTGCGTCTGGTGTTCAGCACAGCCTATGCGGTGGCGCAACAAGGGGACCCGCCCCTCCGATTCACTCACCGAACGTCACCGTCGGGTGACGGACGTGCGACGGTCGGGCCACCGAGCCGCGACACGCAGACACGTTTCACCGCCCCAGCTTCCCCAGCGCCCCGCACATTTGGCAGGCTGTCCCCCGCAACGCGGGGGCGTGCACGGCTGCAGCTGCCGCTGCGGGCACGGGAGGGACACCAGCACATGCACACTGCACAGACAGTCACATCAGGAGATCCGAGACTCAGCTGGAGCGCCACCGGAGCCAGCACCGCACCCCATCTCCAGCACCGCCGCGACGGCATCCTGCCGGCCGTGGCCGCAGCCCTGTCCGTACGCGGAGAGACACTCACCTGCACGGCCGGCAAAGGGGACCAGCCGCCCGTGCTCCACCCACTCGTGCAGGACTTCCTCGACACCCTCACCAGCGGCCAGCGCGAGCGCTTCACCGGACGCTGCCCCGAAGCGATACTGCTCTCCCGGCAACTCACCGCCGCCGACACCGGCCGCTCCAAGCGCGCCCAGCGCAAACCCCTGACCAACGGCGAAGCCCGCCGCGTACTCAAACACGCCCGCCTCACCGCCCGCCGCATCCGCGAGGACGGCGACCCGCTGCACGGCAGCTACGCACCGCCCTGCCGCTCCTGTACGGAGATGCTCGCCCACTTCGGCGTACGCCCCGTCGACCTCACCGCCTCCGGTGCAGCGACCACCGCCGAGAAGGGCTGACCGCAAGAAGATGCACGACCGAACCGAAGTCCCCGCCCAACAGGACCGCAGCGCCACCACCCGCTTCCCCGTCGCCGTCGACGCCGCACTGCGCGAGGCCGGGTGGCAGCCCGGACGCTGGGACATCCGGCAGGCCGAGGAATGGGCCGACGCCCTGCGCTCCCACGCCTCGCCCGCCGGACACCAGCACGCCGTCTTCCCGGCCGCGGTCGAGGCATGGGCCGAATTCGGCGGACTGCGCATCACCGCCTCCGCACCCGGCCGGCAGATCGCACCCGCCGCCGTACGCATCGACCCCCTGAGCGGACTGCACCTGGCACGGACACTCAGCGACCTGGGACGCGCACTGGGCACGGAGGTCGCCCCGCTCGGCGAGGAGGGCGACGGACAGGCGGTACTCGCGATCGACAACGAGGGACGCGTCTACTCCATCGACCACACCGGGGACTGGTACCTCGGCCCCGACATCGACGGAGCCCTCGCGACACTCGTCAGCGGAGTACAGCCGGAGCGGCTCACCTCGGGCTGAACAGCCCGGCCCGCCCCGGCACCGCCCTCACGCCGCGGACGGTCCGGACGTGTCCGGCAGAACCGCGGAGACCCGGAAGCCGCCCGCGTCCGTCGGACCCGAGACGAAGACACCGCCCAGGCCCAGCACCCGCTCCCGCATCCCGATCAGACCGTTGCCACCGCTCGGCAGACCCGCATCCGCCGTCGCACCGTCCGTCGGACCGTTCTCCACCTGCATCGCGACCTCCGCACCACGATGCGCCAGCCGCACCCACGTCTTCGCACCCGCCGCGTGCTTGTGCACGTTCGTCAGAGCCTCCTGCACCACCCGGTACGCCGTCTGCTCGACCTCGGGGGCGTACGGGCGCAGCTCACCGTCCACCGACAGCTCCACCGTCATACCGGCCTCACGGGACTGCGCGATGAGCACCTCCACCTCCCGCAGCCGCGGCCCGTCCTCCACGGCCGCAGCGGCGGCCGCGGCCGCAGCCCGCCCCACCGACGCGAGCGGCACCCGCCCCACCGGAGGGGCGATCAGCGCGTCCCCGGTGCGCAGGACCCCGAGCATCTCCCGGAGCTCCGTCAGCGCCTGCCGCCCCATGTCGCCCACCAGCGCCGCGTTGCGCACGGCCTTCGCCGGATCCTTCGGAGCGACCGCCTGGAGCGCCGCCGCGTGCACCACCATCAGACTGACCCGGTGCGCGACCACGTCGTGCATCTCACGGGCGATCCTGGTCCGCTCCTCGGTACGCGCCCACTCGGCCCGCTCCTCCGCCCGGTCCGCCAGGAGCGACAGCTCCCGCTCCAGCGAGTCGGCCCGCTCCCGCAGACTCTCCATGAGCCGCCGCCTGGCCCCGATGTAGAGGCCGAACAGCACAGCAGGCGCCGTCATCCCCAGCGACATGAAGAGCGACAGCAACGGCACGTACCAGACGCCCGGCCCGAAGTCGGCGTGGTCGCTGACGCTCTGCCGCAGCCGTACATAGGTGACGATGAACGTGCCGACGAGAGTCATCCCCGTGAGGACGACGGTGATCCTGCGCGGTACGTCGGAGGCGGCCAGCGTGTACAGGCCGACCAGCCCCATCAAGAAGCCCATCTCGGCGGGCGTCGTCGCGATCGACACCAGCACCACGGCGATCGGCCAGCGCCGACGCACCACCAGCACGGACCCGGCCAGCAGCCCGAACAGCACCCCGATCGGCACCGGCATCCCGGTGTCCCCGGCGAACGCCACCCCCTCCAGCGCACACTCCAGCGCCGAAACCAGCGCCAGTCCCACGT
Organism: Streptomyces sp. NPDC056452; assembly: GCF_042796085.1. Taxonomy (NCBI): domain Bacteria; kingdom Bacillati; phylum Actinomycetota; class Actinomycetes; order Kitasatosporales; family Streptomycetaceae; genus Streptomyces; species Streptomyces sp. NPDC056452. The sequence continues at coordinate 147,984 of NZ_JBHTRI010000011.1, read as the reverse complement.
CCAGGGCGACACTGCGCCGCCGTTCCCACCACCAGTAGCTGCGGGTGGTCGAGCCCGCCGCTCCCAGGTCTGCCCCCGTTGCGGTCATGGCATCCAGACTACGGGCGGACGCATCCCATTTTCGGGCGACTCCGTCAGCACACGAAGTCACCGGCCGGGCGGCGAATGGTGCGCAGATCCCACGATCCGGTAAACCGCTGATCGTTCCGGGCCGAACGTCCGCATTCCGGACGATCGTTTTCGTATGACACATGCCGGTGGCAAGTACGAGAATTTCGAAGAGCTCCGGGAGCAGGCGGTGGCGCTCCGGCGCGAGGGGCTGAGCCGCCGCCAGATCCGCGACCGCCTGCTCGTCGACAACAACGACATCCTGAACCGCCTCCTGGAGGGCGAGCCGGCCCCCGAGTGGACGAAGCGCCCCAACGCCAAGGACGACCTGCGGGCGAAGGCCCGGGAGCTGCGGCTGCAGGGCATGACGTACGACGCGATCCAGGTGGAGCTGGGGTGCTCGAAGGGTTCGATCTCGCTGTGGGTACGGGACCTGCCCAAGCCGCCTCCGCGGACCCGCGAGGACGCTTCGGCCATTGCCCGTCGGGGCTGGGAAGCCACACTTCGGCGACGCGAGGTGGAGCGCCGCCGGACGAGGGAAGCGGCCCGCCAGGAAACGGCGACCCTCAGCGAGCGGGAGCTGTTCCTCGTGGGGGTCGGGCTCTTACTGGGCCGAAGGCACCAAGTCCAAGCCCCACCGGCGCCAGGAACGCGTCTCCTTCATCAACAGCGACCCGGACATGATCAGCGTCTACCTCGCCTGGCTGCGTCTGCTCGGTTTCACCCCGGAGCAGCTCAGGTTCCACGTCCACATCCACGAGACCGCCGACATCCCCGTAGCGGAACGCTTCTGGGCCGAGCACGTGGGCGCCGACGCAGCGCGGTTCGGAAAGACCTCGGTGAAGAAACATCAGCCCAGAACCAACCGGAAGAACGTCGGCGAAAACTACCGGGGTTGTCTCGTGATCCACGTACTCCAGAGCGCCGAGCTGTACCGTCGCATCGAGGGCTGGTGGTACGGCATAGTAGGGGCTGCGCTTTTGCCCGAGAAGTAAATTCGGACATAAGGCGTGTTCTATCCCGGGTCGTCTAATGGCAGGACAAATGGTTTTGGTCCATTGAATGAGGGTTCGATTCCTTCCCCGGGAGCCCACGAGCGCGGGCCCCGACCTCAACGGTCGGGGCCCGCGCTCGTTTCGCGCGGAAACACCCCCGGTATCCTGCGGGTGTCCACCACCCGAAGCCGAAGGGCACATCCGTGAGCGCCAACAGCCCGGCAGCCGTCGTCGTCCTCGCAGCGGGTGAGGGCACCCGCATGAAGTCGAAGACACCCAAGGTCCTGCACGAGATCTCCGGGCGCTCGCTCGTCGGACATGTCGTCGCCGCCTCCCGTGAGCTCGACCCCCAGCACCTCGTCGTGGTCGTCGGCCACGCGAGTGAGCAGGTCACCGCACATCTCACCGCCGGGGACACCCCCGTGCGCACCGCCTACCAGGCCGAGCAGAACGGCACGGGGCACGCCGTGCGGATGGCGCTCGAGGAGCTCGGCGGCACCGTCGACGGCACCGTGATCGTCGTCTGCGGCGACACCCCGCTGCTGTCCGGCGAGACGCTCTCCGCGCTCGCCGGGACGCATGCCGCCGACTCCAACGCCGTCACCGTGCTGACCGCCGAGGTCCCGGACTCCACCGGCTACGGCCGGATCGTCCGCGACGCGGCCACCGGCGCGGTCATCGAGATCGTCGAGCACAAGGACGCCACCGAGGACCAGCGGGCGATCCGGGAGATCAACTCCGGCGTCTTCGCGTTCGACGGGCGGCTGCTCAGCGACGCGCTCGGCAAGGTCCGCACGGACAACAGCCAGGGCGAGGAGTACCTCACCGACGTCCTGTCGATCCTCCGCGCGGCCGGCCACCGGGTGGGCGCCTCGGTCACGGGTGACCACCGGGAGATCCTCGGCATCAACAACCGCCTCCAGCTGGCCGAGGCCCGGCGGCTGCTCAACGAGCGGCTCCTGGAGCGCGCCATGCTGGCGGGCGTGACGGTCGTGGAGCCGGCCTCGACCCTGATCGACGCGACGGTCACGTACGAGCGTGACGCGATCGTCCACCCGGGAACCCAGCTGCTGGGTACGACCCACCTCGCGGAGGACGCCGAGGTCGGCCCGAACTCCCGGCTGACGGACACCGTCGTGCACGCGGGCGCCCGCGTGGACAACTCGGTCGCGATCGGGGCCGAGGTGGGCCCCGGGGCGACGGTCGGCCCGTTCGCGTATCTGCGGCCGGGTACCAGGATGGGTACGAGGTCCAAGGCCGGTGCGTACGTGGAGATGAAGAACACCACGATCGGCGAGGGCACCAAGGTGCCGCACCTGAGCTACGTCGGTGACGCGACGATCGGCGACTACACCAACATCGGTGCGGCGAGCGTCTTCGTGAACTACGACGGTGTGGCCAAGCACCACACGACGATCGGGTCGCACTGCCGGACCGGGTCCGACAATATGTTTGTGGCGCCTGTCACGGTCGGGGACGGCGTCTACACCGCGGCCGGTTCGGTCATCACCAAGGACGTGCCGGCCGGTTCGCTGGCCGTCGCACGGGGCCAGCAGCGGAATATCGAGGGCTGGGTGGCCCGGAAGCGTCCCGGCAGTGCCGCGGCGCAGGCCGCCCAGGCCGCCGCCCAGGAGGCCGACAGCGAAAGCTGACCGGAAACAGGTACGCCTGACTCGGCGTACCGTGATAGATGCTCACCCATTTCGGCTGGCTCGTTGCACATCGGGACACATGCGTGCAGCGCCAGAAACACGTCTGAGGAGACTGTGCTGTGACCGGGATCAAGACGACCGGCGAGAAGAAACTGATGTTCTTCTCCGGCCGCGCCCACCCCGAGCTGGCCGAGGAGGTTGCGCACCAGTTGGGTGTCGGCCTCGTGCCGACGAAGGCCTTCGATTTCGCCAACGGTGAGATCTACGTACGTTTCCAGGAGTCCGCCCGCGGCGCCGACTGCTTCCTGATCCAGAGCCACACGGCTCCGATCAACAAGTGGATCATGGAGCAGCTGATCATGCTGGACGCGCTGAAGCGCGCGTCGGCCCGTTCGATCACGGTGATCGTGCCGTTCTACGGCTACGCCCGCCAGGACAAGAAGCACCGTGGCCGTGAGCCGATCTCGGCCCGCCTGGTCGCGGACCTGATGAAGACGGCGGGTGCGGACCGCATTCTCACCGTCGATCTGCACACGGACCAGATCCAGGGCTTCTTCGACGGTCCGGTCGACCACCTGTTCGCGCTGCCGATCCTCGCGGACTACGTGGGTGCCAAGGTCGACCGCTCGAAGCTGACGATCGTCTCCCCGGACGCCGGCCGTGTGCGTGTCGCCGACCGCTGGTGCGACCGTCTGGACGCTCCGCTGGCGATCGTGCACAAGCGCCGTGACAAGGACGTCCCGAACCAGGTCAGCGTCCACGAGGTCGTGGGCAACGTCGAGGGCCGGGTCTGTGTCCTGGTCGACGACATGATCGACACGGGTGGCACCATCTGTGCGGCCGCGGACGCCCTGTTCGCGCACGGTGCGGAGGACGTCATAGTGACGGCGACGCACGGTGTCCTCTCGGGACCTGCCGCTGACCGTCTGAAGAACTCGAAGGTCAGCGAGTTCGTCTTCACGGACTCCCTGCCCACCCCGGGTGAGCTGGAGATCGACAAGATCACGGTTCTCTCGATCGCTCCGACCATCGCGCGTGCGGTGCGCGAGGTGTTCGAGGACGGTTCGGTCACGAGCCTCTTCGAGGAGCAGGGCGACTGACGTCTTCGGACCACCTGCGGGTGATCCACTTTGGGATGCGGCCTCCCCGCCGGGTAGACTCACGGAGTTGCTCGGCGAGGGAGGCCGTTCTCATGAGTTCTCATGGGAGCCGCCGGTCCGTTATCGACGCGCTCTTCGTAGCAGGCCTGTCGTGGGCCGGGTGACCATCCGACTTTTTCGTCACCTTACGAGGAGTGCATCATGGCCGAGATCAAGCTCGCCGCCGAGGCCCGTACCGAGTTCGGCAAGGGCGCTGCCCGCCGTACCCGTCGTGCCAACCTGGTCCCCGCGGTCGTCTACGGCCACGGTGCGGACCCCGTCCACATCACGCTGCCGGGCCACGAGCTGCAGCTCGCGCTCCGTACCGCGAACGTCCTGATCGGTCTCGAGATCGAGGGCAAGGACGCCCTGGTCATCCCGAAGGCTGTCCAGCGCAACGCCATCAAGGGCAACATCGAGCACGTCGACCTCCTCACCGTGAAGCGCGGCGAGAAGGTCGAGGTCGAGATCGCGGTGCACGTCGAGGGCGAGCTGGCCCCGGGCGGCAACCTTCTCGAGTACGTGCAGAACACCCTGCTCGTCGAGGCCGAGGCCACGCACATCCCCGAGTCGGTCACGGTCTCCATCGCGGGCCTCGACGCCGGTGACTCGATCCTCGCCAAGGACATCCCGCTGCCCAAGGGTTCCGTGCTGGCCGGTGACGAGGACGCCGTCGTGCTCCAGATCGTCGCCGCGCAGGCCGAGGAGCCGGCTGCGGAGACCGCCGCCACCGAGGCGACCACCGAGGCCTGAGCCTCACCGCACCTGCTTGACTGACGGGGTGGCGGTTCCCTTCCGGGGGATCCGCCGCCCCGTTTCCCTGTATCCCACTCGTCCGTACACGAGGAGACCCAGCGCGATGTCCGACGCCACCGACCCCTGGCTGATCGTGGGCCTCGGCAACCCCGGCCCCGAGTACGCGGCGAACCGGCACAATGTCGGGTTCATGGTCGCCGACCTGCTGGCCGAGCGCGTCGGCGGGAAGTTCAAGCGTGCGCAGAAGGCCCAGGCGCAGGTCCTGGAGGGCCGGATCGGCCCGCCCGGTCCTGCGAGCCGTCGTGTGGTCCTGGCGAAGCCGATGTCGTACATGAACCTCTCGGGCGGTCCTGTGACGGCGCTGCGCGACTTCTACAAGGTGCCCACGGATCACGTGGTGGCGGTCCATGACGAGCTGGACATCGATTTCGGGATGCTGCGGCTGAAGCTGGGTGGCGGTGACAACGGGCACAACGGGCTGAAGTCGATGACGAAGTCGATGGGTGCGGAGTACCACCGGGTGCGGTTCGGGATCGGGCGGCCGCCGGGGCGGATGCAGGTGGCCGACTTCGTGCTGAAGGATTTCTCGTCCACGGAGCGCAAGGAGCTGGGCTATCTCGTGGACCGGGCGGCGGACTCGGTGGAGTCGTTGCTGGCGGACGGGCTCGAGCGGGCGCAGTCCACGTACAACTCCTGACATTCCCCCTGGTTCCAGGGGCATTTTCGGCCACAGGTTGACCGAGGGCATCGCTCTGCCCAAAGATCGGCCCCCATGAAGCGGAGTTCCTCCCACCGGCTGCTGGCCCACGGCCGCATGTTCGCCGCGGGCTGCCTTGTCCTGCTGGTGCTCGTCGCGGGCGCGTGGACGTCGTGGAACACCGCGCACCACATCGTCCTGGCCAAGGGCCGTGAACACGGCACGATGTCGGTCACGGGCTGTGGCGAGGACGTGTGTACGGGGTCGTTCGCACCGGACGCGGAGTCCGGGAAGCGTCCTGGCGTGACGATCGAGAGGTCCGTCGCGGTGAAGAAGGGGGACCGTTTCCCCGTCGTGGTGAAGCCCGGGACCGGTGACGTCGTACGCACCGGAACGCCGGGCTTCCTGCATGCGTGGGTGCCGCTGGGCGGTGCGCTGGTGCTGGCCGCCCTGGTGATCGGCGGCGGGATGCGGCTGACCCGGACCGCGTGGGGCACCGGGATCGCGGGTGCGGCCCTGCTGGTGGCGACGTTCATCGCCCTCTAGGCAGGGCCGCACCCGCTCACCGGGGACTCAGCCGGTGTTGCGCAGGCCCGCGGCGACACCGTTGACGGTGAGCAGGAGGGCCCGGGCGAGCAGCGGGTCGGCTTCCTCGCCGCGTTCGGCCGCCTGTCGCTGGCGGGCGAGCAGGGAGACCTGGAGGTAGGAGATCGGGTCCAGGTAGGCGTCGCGGATGGCGAAGGTCTGCTGGAGCGCCGGGCTGGTGCCGAGGAGTTCCTTGCCGCCGGTGACCTTGAGGACTTCCCGCACGGTGAGGTCGTGCTCGGCCTCGATGTCGTCGAAGACGTGCTTGAGCTCGTCGGGGACGAGGGTGTCGACGTAGTGCCGGGCGATGCGCAGGTCGGTCTTGGCCAGGGTCATCTCGACGTTGGAGATGAAGTTCTGGAAGAAGTGCCACTGCTCGTGCATTTCTTCGAGGACGGTGCCGAGGCCGGCTTCGCGCAGGGCCTTGAGGCCGGAGCCGACGCCGAACCAGCCGGGCACGATCTGCCGTGACTGGGTCCAGCCGAAGACCCACGGGATGGCGCGCAGGCCGTCGAGCGAGACGCCCGAGCCGGGGCGGCGGGAGGGCCGCGAGCCGAGGTGCAGGTCGGCGAGCTGGTCCACCGGGGTGGAGGCGAGGAAGTACGTCGGCAGGTCGGGGTCCTCGACCAGCTTGCGGTAGGCCGCGTGGGCGGCGTCGGAGACGGTGTCCATGGCCGCGTCCCAGCGGGCCAGTGCCTCGTCGGACTGGCGGGGCGCGGTGTGCAGCGCGGAGGCCTGGAGGGTGGCCGCGACGGTGAGTTCCAGGTTCTCCCGGGCGAGTGCCGGGATGAGGTACTTGTCGGAGATGACCTCGCCCTGTTCGGTGACCTTGATCTCGCCCTCGAGGGTGCCCCAGGGCTGCGCGAGGATCGCGTCGTGCGAGGGGCCGCCGCCGCGGCCGACGGTGCCGCCGCGGCCGTGGAAGAGGCGCAGGCGCACGCCGTAGCGGTGGGCGACGTCGCGGAGGCGGCGCTGGGCGCGGTGGATCTCCCACTGGGAGGTGGTGATGCCGCCGAACTTGGAGGAGTCGGAGTAGCCGAGCATGACCTCCTGCACGTCGCCGCGGAGGGAGACGAGGAGGCGGTAGGAGGGGTCGGCGAGCATCTCGTCGAGGATGACGTCGGCGGCGCGCAGCTCGTCGGTGGTCTCCAGGAGCGGGACGATGCCGATCTTGGCCCAGCCGCCGTGCAGGTCGAGGAGTCCGGCCTCGCGGGCGAGGACGGCGGCGGCGAAGACGTCGTCGGCGCCCTGGCACATCGAGATGACGTAGGACTCGATGACTTCGGGGCCGAAGCGCTCGAAGGCTTCCTTGATGGTGTGGAAGACGCCGAGGGTCTTCTCGCCGGCGGCGTCGAGCGGGGCCGGGGTCGGGGCGAGCGGGCGGCGGGAGCGGAGTTCCTTGGCGAGGAGCTTCTGCCGGTAGTCGCGGGGCATGTCGGCGTAGCGCCAGGACTCCTCGCCGAGCCGGTCGAAGAGCTGGCCGAGCACGTGGTGGTGGGCGTCGGCGTGTTCGCGTACGTCCATGGTGGCGAGCTGCAGGCCGAAGGCGGAGAGCGTGCGGATGGTGCGGTCCATCCGGCCGTCGGCGACGATGCCGCCCTTGTGCTGGCGCAGTGAGGTCTGGATGAGGGCCAGGTCGGCGATGAGCTCGGCGGTACCGAGGTAGTCGCAGCCGGGGCGGTGCGGGGTGCCGGAGGCGAGGCGCTCGCGGGTGTTGACGAGCTTCTGCCGGATGCAGGTGGCCTTGAGCCGGTAGGGCTCCTCGGCGTTGAGCCGCTTGTAGCGGGGGCTGATCTCGGGCAGGCGCTCCAGGTCGGTCTGGAGGGAGGTGAGGAGCTCGTCGGTGGCTCCGGTGTAGCGGATGGAGTTGGAGAGGAGTCCGCGCAGCTGGTCGACGAGTTCGAGGGCGTCGGTGATGCCGTGCTCGTGCTGGAGGATCAGCACCTCCCAGGTGACGGCGGGCGTCACGTTGGGGTTGCCGTCGCGGTCGCCGCCGATCCAGGTGCCGAAGGTGAGGGGGCGGGTGCCGGCGGGCAGTTCGACGCCGACGCGCTCCAGCTCGGCGGCCAGGTCCTCCAGGACGTCGCCCACGGCGTTGGCGTGGAGCTCGTCGAGGTAGTAGATGGCGTTGCGGGCCTCGTCGGCGGGTTCCGGGCGGACGACGCGCAGTTCGTCGGTCTGCCAGATGAGGTCGATGTTCTCGGCGAGCCGGATGTCCTGGCGGCGTCGGTCGGCCTCGATGACCGGGGTCTCCAGGAGTGCGGCGATGCGGCGGAGCTTGTTCAGTACGGAGCGGCGTGCGGCTTCCGTGGGGTGCGCGGTGAAGACCGGCCGTACGTTGAGGTTCTTGACGGTCTCGCGCAGGTGTTCGGGGTCCGCGTCCTTGAGCCGGTCGGCGGTGCGGGCGAGGAGCCCGCCCTCGGCGGCCCGGCGGTCGCGCATCTCGTGGGCGCGGTGGACCTGCTCGGTGACGTTGGCGAGGTGGAAGTACGTGGAGAAGGCGCGCACGAGCTGCGCGGCGGTCTCCAGGTCCGTGTCGCCGAGGAGCTGGGCCGCCGCTTCGCCGTCGGTGCGGGTCAGGGCGCGGACGCGTTCGACGAGGTCGAGGAGGTCCTGGCCCTCCTGTCGTACGAGGGTCTCGCCCAGCAGGTCACCGAGGCGGCGGATGTCGGCCCGCAGTTCGGGGCTGGCGGCAGGGGTCTGGTCGGCACTGCTCACAGTGTGCGGCTCCTTGCAGTGGTTGAGCACTTCTGTCACAGGGGGTCCGGGGCTGTCGCGGTGTTCACGTCACCCCCGGGAAAGCAGAGTGCGGACCGCGCTGTCCGACCCACCCAGGATAGGTGTCCGGGGGATCGGCGTGCTCGTTGCCCTGGGAGGCGATCCGGATCCGGGGTATGCGAAGGGTGTGGATCCCGTCCCTCCGGGGTTGTCCGCCGGGCAGCTCCGAGGGACGGGGCGGTGCCGCTCTCGTGTTGCGGGCCTCTTCACTGCCATACTTACGTTGCCGTAGGTTACGGATGCGTAGCCCGCTCATTCCGCCATATTTACTCACCTCACAGGGGACTCCCCATGCCCACCAGCCCCGATGTGATCAACGACGGCCTGCCGCCGGCGTCCGGAGGTTCCGCGCTCCCGCCCGCGACGCTCGGCGGTGACAAGAAGCGTTCGGTCGAGCAGATCGCCCTGCTGCTGTTCATCGTGGTGCCGTTCGCGGCTCTGATCGCTGCCGTGCCGCTGGCCTGGGGCCGCGGGGTCAGCTGGCTCGACCTCGGTCTGCTGATCGGGATGTACTACCTCGGCTGCCACGGCGTCACGATCGGCTTCCACCGCTATTTCACCCATGGATCGTTCAAGGCGAAGCGTCCGCTCCGTATCGCCCTGGCCGTCGCGGGTTCGATGGCGGTGGAGGGTCCGGTGGTGCGCTGGGTGGCGGACCACCGCAAGCACCACCGCTTCTCCGACGCCGAGGGCGACCCGCACTCGCCGTGGCGGTTCGGTGAGACCCTTCCGGCTCTCATGAAGGGCCTGTGGTGGGCCCATATCGGCTGGATGTTCAACGAGGAGCAGACGCCGCAGCAGAAGTACGCCCCCGACCTGGTCAGGGACCCTGCGATTCGCGCCGTCTCGCGTCACTTCCTCACCTTCACGATCATCTCGCTGGCGATCCCGCCGCTGGTCGGCGGTCTGGTCACGATGTCGTGGTGGGGTGCGTTCACCGGGTTCTTCTGGGGTTCGCTGGTCCGTGTCGCGCTGCTGCACCATGTGACCTGGTCGATCAACTCGATCTGTCACGCGGTGGGCAAGCGGCCCTTCAAGTCCCGTGACAGGTCCGGGAACGTGTGGTGGCTGGCGGTGCTGTCGTGCGGTGAGTCGTGGCACAACCTGCACCACGCGGACCCGACGAGCGCACGGCACGGGGTGATGAGGGGCCAGATCGATTCGAGCGCACGGCTGATCCGCTGGTTCGAGAAGCTGGGCTGGGCGTACGACGTGCGGTGGCCCGATGCTTCACGTATCGACGCCCGGCGCAAGACCGCGGCCGCCGACCCGGCATGATTGACGACGTGGCGACCGACGGAAGCACCAGCGGCGAGAAGAGCAGGCCTGCCCCCACCCGCCGGACCCGGCGGGTCCGGATGACCGGCAAGGAGCGCCGCGAACAGCTTCTGGACATCGGGCGCACCCTTTTCGCCGACAAGGGCTTCGAGGGCACCTCCGTCGAGGAGATCGCGGCCCGCGCCGGGGTCTCCAAGCCGGTGGTCTACGAGCACTTCGGCGGCAAGGAGGGCCTGTACGCCGTCGTGGTGGACCGCGAGATGCGCCAGCTGCTGGATCTGGTCACCGGCGCTCTCACGGCGGGTCACCCGCGTGAGCTGCTGGAGCAGGCGGCGTTCGCGCTGCTCGACTACATCGAGACGTATACGGACGGTTTCCGGATCCTCGTCCGCGACTCCCCGGTCGCGCAGTCCACGGGCACGTTCGCGTCGCTGATCAGTGATATCGCCACGCAGGTCGAGGACATCCTGGGCCTGGAGTTCAAGGCCCGGGGCTTCGACCCGAAGCTGGCCCCGCTGTACGCGCAGGCGCTGGTGGGCATGGTGGCGCTGACCGGCCAGTGGTGGCTGGACGTCCGCAAGCCGAAGAAGGCGGAGGTCGCGGCCCACCTGGTGAATCTGGCCTGGCACGGGCTGGAGAACCTGGAGTCGAAGCCGCGGCTGATCGGCCACCGCAAGAGCTGATCGGCCCGCCGTCGAGTGGTCACCCGTTGTGATGACGCCTGCGGATTCCCGGCCGTAGCGTGGCCGGCAGGGCACAGGATCCCGTCCACGGGAGGAACCACGACCGCCGAGCCGACCACCGCGCACAGTTCCGACCAGCACCCGGTGACGAAGGCGTACGCGCTGACCGGAATCCATCACGACCGGCTGAAGACGGGTGTGCCGTTCTCCGGCGACATCGACATCTCGGCGGAGGCCCTGGCCGCACCGTGACGGCCGGCCGGGGCGCTCAACCGGCGGTACGGGCGACGGCGAAGATCCGGCGGAACGGGAAGACCGTGCCGTGCGGGCCTGCCGGGTAGGCGGTGCGCAGCAGGTCGCGGTATTCGGCGACGAAGGCGTCCCGGGCCTCGGGTTCGTCGGCCAGGGCGGTCAGGACGGGGCGCAGGCCGGTGCCTTTCACCCAGTCGAGGACCGGGTCCTCGCCTTCCAGGAGGTGCAGGTACGTGGTCTCCCAGACGTCCGCCGTGCGACCGGTTGCGGTCAGGCGTTCCAGGTAGTCGGCCGGTTCGAGCACCGCGTCGCCGTGGCGGAGCAGCCCGTCGAGGCGGGTGCGCCAGCGCGGGGAGCCGGCGAGTTCGCGCATGAGGACGTGGCTGGGTGCGTCGAAGTTGCCGGGGACCTGGAAGGCGAGGGTGCCGCCGGGGGTGAGGGCGTCCAGCCAGTGGGGGAAGCGGCCGGCGTGGCCCGGGACCCACTGGAGGAGGGCGTTGGAGACGATCAGGTCGTACGTCTCGTCGGGTGTCCAGGTCGCGGCGTCGGCCTCGGCGAAGTCCAGCCGGGGTCCCGCGTGGGCCTGGGCGCGCTCCAGCATCTCGGGGGAGCTGTCGTAGCCGGTGACACGGGCCTGCGGCCAGCGCCGGGCCAGCAGGGCGGTGACGTTGCCGGCGCCGCAGCCCAGGTCGGCGACCCGGGGGGCGTCGTCGTGGGGCAGGGGCCCGATGCGGGCCAGGAGGTCGTGGAAGGGGCGGGTGCGGTGGTCCGCGTGGCGCAGGTACTGCTGCGGGTCCCAGGTGGGTGCGTTCATGGGGGTCAGGATCACCCCCGAATTATCTTGATGTCAAGACACTTGAATTCAAGAGACTTCATGTCGAGGGACCATCTACACTGATCGACATGGAGGACGAGGTCGACCGACTGGTCGCTGCATGGCGCCGAGAGCGCCCCGACCTCGACGTGGAACCACTCGAGGTGCTGAGCCGCGTCTCCCGCCTGGCCCGTCACCTCGACCGGGCACGCAGGATCGCCTTCGCGGAGCACCACCTGGAGCCCTGGGAGTTCGACGTCCTGACGTCGCTGCGCCGCGCGGGCGCCCCCTACCAACTCTCCCCCGGCCAGCTCCTCACCCAGACCCTGGTCACCTCCGGCACGATGACCAACCGTATCGACCGGCTGACCAAGAAGAACCTCGTCGAGCGGCTGCCCGATCCCAGCGACCGGCGCGGCGTCCTTGTGCGGCTGACCGCGGAGGGCCGCGACAAGGCCGACCAGTCACTGGCCGGCCTGCTCGACCAGGAGCGGGCCATCCTGGCCGAACTGTCCCGCGGGCAGCGGGGTGAACTGGCGAACCTGCTACGCCAGTTGACCGCCCCGTTCGACAACGTCCCCGGATAGCGCGGCCGGACCCACCCCGGCCCGCCTGGCCAGGGCCACGGCAGCCAGCGTCGAGTGCACGCCCAGCTTCCCCAGCACGTTCTGCATGTGCGTACGCACCGTGTGCGGGGAGAGGAAGAGCCGCTCCGCGACCGCCTTACGGCCCAGACCCGCCACCATGCACCGCAGCACCTCGCGCTCGCGCGGCGTCAGCGACTCCACGAGCTGCTCGCTCTCGGTGCGGTGCTTGCGCGCCGTGGTCAACTCCCGCAGGACGCCTGTGAGCAGCGCGGCGGGCAGATGCGTCTCGTCCCGCAGCACACCCCGTATGACCGTCAGCAACCGCTGCAACGAGCAGTCCTTGGCGACCCAGCCCGACGCGCCGGCCTGGAGCGCGAGCGCCGCCCTGCGCGGGTCGTCCTTCTCGGCGAGCACCACCGTACGGACGGACGGCTGGCCCGAACGCACCCCGGCCACCAGCGAGATGCCGTCCACCAGAGCGGTCCCGTTCGGCCCGCTGTCCGGTACGGGCACGGCCCGGGCCCCGCCCGTGGCCAGGATGCCCAGCTCGGCGTCGATCAGCATCACGTCGTAGCGGCGGCCTTCGGCGGCCGCGCGCTCCAGGCATCGCAGCGCGGCGGGGCCACTGCCCGCGGCCGACACGTCGACGTCCGGTTCGGCGGCGAGAGCCGCCGCGAGGGACTCGGCAAAGATGCGGTGGTCGTCGACCACAAGAACTCGGATACGAGCCACGGACACCCCCATGCTGCGTCAGCTCCTTGGGGCGCCCCGGTACGGCCTCCCCGACGGGGACGGACCACGGCGGATACGACACCCGGAACACTGAGGTCAGCAGCCGTCCCACGGCCGCCGCCGTGTCCGACCGCCGCCCGCCCCGGGCGTCGTATCCGACTGTCTCGTCCCCTGAATCAGCACCGGCCCCCACCGGTGCTGTGCATCAGCGTACGGCGGGCCGTCGACGGCGGAAGGCAATTCACAGAACTGACTGTCCAAGGTGTTTAGGGTGTGCTTCATGTTCCGTCTTGAGACAGAAGTAGACAAGGAACGTCGTATTCTGCTGGGCCGGCGGCTGCACGACGACAACTGGGACGGATCACCCCACCTGCGGGCCCTGGCCGGCACCTCCGCCGAGCACGAACTCCCGTTGGAGGTATGGCTCCTGGACGGACAAGGAGCCCTCGCCGGCGGGCTGACCGGGCGGACCTGGGCCTACTGGCTCCATGTGGATCTGCTCTGGGTGGACGCCGGCCACCGGGGCCGGGGCCTCGGGGCGCGGCTGCTCACCGAGGCGGAACGCCTCGCCCACGAGGGCCGGGCCTGTACCCGCTCCCGGCTGGAGACCTGGGACTTCCAGGCCCCCGCCTTCTACCGGAAGCAGGGGTACGAGGTGGTCGGCGAGGTCGAGAACTACCCGCCGGGAGTGACCGAGTTCATCCTGGTCAAGCGGTTGGACCTACCCGCCGGGCGCCCGCCGAGGGAACGGCGGGGAAGACGCCTGGGGTGGCGTAGCCGGCCGAAGTGAAGGCCTCCAGGACGGACTTGGTGACCGTGTCCGCCGCGGCCTCCTCCACCAGCACGATCGCCGAACCGCCGAAACCGCCCCCGGTCATCCTGGCCCCGAGCGCCCCGGCCGCGTTCGCCGTCGAGACCACCAGGTCCAGCTCCGGGCACGAGACCCGCAGATCGTCGCGGAGCGAGATGTGCCCCTCGTTGAGCACCGGGCCCGCCGCGCGCACCTCCCCCGCGTCGAGCAGCGCGATGACCTGCTCCACCCGGTGGTTGTCGCTCACCACGTGGCGGACGTAGCGCACGACCGACTCGTCCTCGCCCGCCGCCTCCAGCGTCGCCAGCGCGGTGCCGAGGCCCTCGTACGGGAGGTCGCGCAGCGTGCCGATGCCGAGGGCACGCGCCCCCGCCTCGCAGCCGGCCCGCCGCTCCGCGTACGCCCCGTCGCCCAGGGCGTGCTTGACGCGGGTGTCGACGACCAGGAGCTGCAGCCCGTGCGCGGCCAGGTCGAAGGGGACCTGGCGCTGGGTGAGGTCGCGGGTGTCGAGGTGGAGGGCGTGTCCCTCGGTGCAGCAGGCCGAGGCCATCTGGTCCATGACCCCGCACGGCACGCCGACGAAGGCGTTCTCGGCGCGCTGGCCGAGCACCGCGAGCTGCGAGGCGCCGAGGCCCAGTTCGAAGAGGTCGTTCAGCGCGAGCGCGGTGACCACTTCGAGGGCGGCTGACGAGGAGAGTCCGGCGCCGACGGGCACGGTGGAGGTGAGCTGGATGTCCGCACCGGTGACGGCGTGGCCGGCCTCGCGCAGGGCCCAGACGACGCCGGCCGGGTAGGCCGCCCAGCCGTGGCCCGAGTGCGGGGTCAGTCCGTCGACCCGCAGCGACACGACGCCGCCGGGTACATCGGTGGAGTGCAGGCGCAGTTCGCCGTCGGTGCGGCGGGCGACGGCGGCGCGTGCGGTGTGCGGAAGGGCGAGCGGCATGACGAAGCCGTCGTTGAAGTCGGTGTACTCACCGATCAGGTTCACTCGTCCGGGTGCGGCCCAGATTCCCTCCGGGGCTCTCCCGTACAGCTCGGTGAAGGAGGCGGCCAGAGCGCTGTCGTCCAGGGACTCGGTCATGGGGTGGTGGGCTCCTCTCGGCGGGCGAACGTCCAGGCGTCGGCGACGATTCCGGCCAGGTCGGCGCGGGACGGCTGCCAGCCGAGCCGCTCCCTGGCGGTGGTGGCGGAGGCGACCAGGACGGCAGGGTCGCCGCCGCGCCGGGGGGCCGGGGTCTCGGGCACGGGGTGGCCGGTGACCTTCCGGACGGTCTCGATGACTTCGCGTACGGAGAAGCCGTTGCCGTTGCCGAGGTTGCAGATCAGGTGCTCGCCCGCGGTGGCCGCGTCCAGCGCGAGCAGGTGGGCGTCGGCGAGGTCGGCGACGTGGATGTAGTCGCGTACGCAGGTGCCGTCCGGGGTCGGGTAGTCGTCCCCGTACACGGAGATCGACTCGCGCCGGCCGAGCGCGACCTGGAGGACCAGCGGGATCAGGTGCGACTCGGGGCTGTGGCGCTCGCCGATGCCGCCGTAGGCCCCGGCGACGTTGAAGTAGCGCAGGGAGACGGCGGCCAGGCCGTGTGCGGCCGCCTCGCCGGTGATCATGTGGTCGACCGCGAGCTTGGAGGCGCCGTACGGGCTGGTGGGCGCGGTCGGGTCGGACTCCGTGATGGGGCTGGAGACGGGCTCGCCGTAGGTCGCCGCGGTGGAGGAGAAGACCAGGGTCCGCACCCCGGCGTCGCGCATCGCGGCGAGCAGGGCGGTGGTTCCGCCGACGTTGTTCACCCAGTACTTCTCGGGGTTGACGACGGACTCGCCGACCTGGGAGTACGCGGCGAAGTGCAGCACCCCGTCGTAGGAGGAGTCCAGCCATTCGGCGGCGTCCTGGATGCGGCCCTCGATGAACAGGGCGCCCTCGGGCACCCCCTCGCGGAAGCCGGTCGACAGGTCGTCGAGGACGGTCACGGTGTGACCTGCCTCCAGCAGATGCGCGGCGACGACGCTGCCGACGTATCCCGCGCCGCCCGTCACCAGGTACTTCTTACCGGGGTTGCTCACTCGCTCGCTACCTCTCGCAGTCGCTGGGCCGCGGCCTCCGGCGGCACATCGTTGATGAACACACTCATGCCGGACTCGGAGCCCGCGAGGAACTTCAGCTTGCCGGACGTGCGCCGGATGGTGAAAAGCTCCAGGTGCAGCCCGAACTCCTCCCGACCGGGGATCCCGAACGGTGCCTGGTGCCAGGCGGAGATGTACGGGGTCGGCGGCTCGCCGGGGCCGAAGATCCGGTCGAACCGCCTCAAGAGTTCCAGATAGATCTGTGGGAACTCTGTGCGGGCGGCGTCGTCGAGCTCCCGCAGGTCGGGGACGCGGCGGCGCGGGTGCAGGTGGACCTCGTAGGGCCAGTGCGCCGCGTACGGCACGAAGGCGACCCAGTGCTCACCCTCCAGGACGACACGGGTGCCGTCGGCCAGCTCGCGGGCGACGACGTCGTCGAAGAGGTTGCGGCCGGTCTCCGCGCGGTGGGTCTCCGTCGAGCGCATCATCAGCTCGGTGCGCGGGGTGACGAAGGGGTAGCCGTAGATCTGCCCGTGCGGGTGGCCGAGCGTCACGCCGATCTCGGCGCCGCGGTTCTCGAAGCAGAAGACCTGGGTGACCTGCGGGTGTTCGGCCAGCTCGGCGGTGCGGTCGGTCCATGCCTCCAGGACCAGGGCGGCCTGCTCCTCGGTGAGTCCGGCGAAGGACACGTCGTGGTCGGAGGTGAAGCAGACGACCTCGCAGCGGCCGGAGTCACCGGCGAGCGAGGGGAAGCGGTTCTCGAAGACGGCGACGTCGTAGTGGTCGTCGGGGATCTCGCTCAGCCGGCCGTCCCGCGAGGGGCAGAGCGGGCACTCGTCGGCCGGCGGGTGGTACGTGCGCCCCTGCCGGTGCGAGGCGATGGCCACCGAGTCGCCGAGCAGGGCGTCGCGACGGATCTCCGAGGATGTCGAGACGGCGTCCAGCGGCCGCAGGTCCACGGCGTCGCGGACGGTGTCGTCCGCGGAGTCGTAGTAGATCAGCTCACGGCCGTCGGCGAGGGTCGTAACCGTCTTCTTCACCAGGCTCCTCAAGGTAACCGCCCTCCAACAGAATCGCACATAACAAATCACAAGCCAACAGACGAGTCAATGCCGCCAGGTTGTGTGAGGGGGCTATGCGTCGACGCCGTCAGATCAGGACATTCCACCCTGTCCGATCACGATCAAACAAAGAACGCCACTCAAACTGTTCAGTTTCTGAACACAAAGGCGTAGGTTCCGACGGGTTCAGTTCGGCAACGAAGCGAGTACCCCCCATGCAATATCTGGCCGAAGGGCTCCGGCTCCCCACGAACGGGCTCGATTACACAATCCTGGCGATCTACTTCGTCGTGGTGCTCGGCATCGGCTTCGCCGCCCGGGCCAGTGTGAGGACGAGCCTCGACTTCTTCCTCTCCGGACGGTCACTGCCCGCCTGGGTGACCGGTCTGGCCTTCGTCGCGGCGAATCTCGGGGCCACCGAGATCCTCGGCATGGCGGCGACCGGCGCGCAGTACGGCGTCGCGGTCGTCCACTGGTACTGGATCGGCGCCATCCCGGCCATGGTCTTCCTCGGCCTGGTGATGATGCCCTTCTACTACCGGTCGAAGGTCCGCTCCGTACCCGAGTACCTGCTCCAGCGCTTCGACAAGTCGGCGCACCTGCTGAGCTCCATACTCTTCGCCTTCGCGGCAATCCTGATCGCGGGCGTGAACCTCTACGCCCTGTCGATCGTCGTGGAGGCACTGCTCGGCTGGCCGCAGTGGGTCGCGATCGTCGTCGCGGGGCTCTTCGTCCTCATCTACATCACCATCGGCGGTCTCTCCTCGGCGATCTACAACGAGGTGCTGCAGTTCTTCGTCATCCTCGCCGCGCTGATCCCGCTCACCGTGCTCGGCCTCAAGCGCGTCGGCGGCTGGGACGGACTGACCGGGTCACTGGAGAAGAGCCACGGCGAGGACTTCCTCTCCGCCTGGGGCGGCACTGGCATCGGTGACGCCAACCCGCTCGGCGCCAACTGGCTGACGATCATCCTCGGCCTCGGCTTCGTGCTCTCCTTCGGCTACTGGACCACCAACTTCGCCGAGGTGCAGCGCGCCCTGTCGGCCAAGAACCTCTCGGCTGCCCGGCGCACCCCGCTCATCGCCGCGTACCCGAAGATCTTCATCGTCTTCGCCGTGATGATCCCTGGGCTGGTCGCCGCCGCCGTCTTCCCGGAGATCGGCACGCCCGGTTCGGACCTCACGTACAACGACGCCATCCCGCTGCTGATGCAGGAACTCCTGCCCAACGGTGTGCTCGGCATCGCGGTGACCGGTCTGCTGGCCGCGTTCATGGCCGGCATGGCCGCCAACGTGTCCTCGTTCAACACGGTGTTCACGACGGACATCTGGGCGCGGTACGTGGTCAAGGACAAGCCCGACGCGTACTACCTGCGCTTCGGCCGGGTGATCACCGCCGTGGGTGTGCTGGCCTCCATCGGCACGGCGTTCATCGCCGCCAGCTTCTCCAACATCATGACGTACCTGCAGACGCTGTTCTCGTTCTTCAACGTCCCGATGTTCGTGGTCTTCATCATCGGAATGTTCTGGAAGCGCGCCTCGATGAAGTCCGGTGTCTGGGGCCTCGTCGCGGGCACGACGGCCGCGATGGTCAACTACTTCGTCATCTACAAGCAGGGCATCATCGACATCCCGACCGACCAGGGCGCCAACTTCGTCTCCGCGATCGTCGGATTCGTCGCCGGTGCGGTCGTCATGGTCGCCGTCACGCTCTTCACCGCGCCCAGGCCGGAGGCCGAACTGGCCGGTCTGGTGTACGGAACCGAGTCCCCCGACGCGGACGAGGTCCCGGAGGAGGGCGACAGCGCCTGGTACCGCAGCCCCGCGCTCCTGGGCTGGGGCGCCATCGTCCTCGCCGCCCTGTGCTACCTGCCCTACTCGCTCTGATCGGAGGCACTCACCATGTCCGACCTGCACAAGGAAGTCTCCGAGCTGGAGCGCAAGTCCGCGACCGCGGCCCGGCTCTTCGACATCCGGCGGATCATCGGCGGTCTCTTCGTGGTCTACGGAGTGATCGTCACCATCGCCGGTATCAACCCGTCCGACGCCGACCTGAAGAAGGCCGAGGGCGTCCACATCAACCTCTGGACCGGCCTGGCCATGCTGGCCCTCGGGATCTTCTTCCTGGCCTGGATGAAGCTGCGTCCGGCCCAGGTGCCGGAGGAGGCCCCCGGCACACCGGAGAGCTGACCGCGACACCCTCGCGGGGGCCGGACCGTCACGCGTTCACGCGAGGCCGTCCGGCCCCTGCGTCATTCCCACCGCCGCCCGGTCCAGCAGTCCGGTACGGGCCGCGAGCGCCGCCGCCTCCAGCCGGGAGCCGACGCCCAGCTTCATCAGGACCCGCTGCACATGCGTACGCGCGGTGCTCGGCGCGATCCCCATCCCGGCCGCGATCAGCCTGGTGTCCTCGCCCTCGGCGACCCGTACCAGCACCTCGACCTCGCGCGGGGTGAGCATCTGCAGCAGCCGCTGCCCCTCGTCGTCCGGCTGGACCGCCGGGTGGAGCAACTCGGCGAACGCACCCCGCAGGAGCTGCGGTACGACCGCGGCCTCCCCCGCACGGGCCTTGATCATCGCGCGTTCGACGCCTTCTATGCGTTCGTCGTGGCGGACGTAGCCGGCCGCCCCGGCGGCGAAGGCCGCCGCGATCCCGCGCGGGCTCGGCACCGGGCCGAGCACCACGACAGCCACCTGCGGGCGCTCCCGTCCGATCCGCACGATCGGGTCGAAGGTGCCCGGTTCGGCAGGTGTCGCCGTTCCGAACAGACAGACCTCCGGTGCCCTGCTGACCACCAGTTCCGCGGCCCCGGACGTCGGCGCCGCTGCCGCGAGCACCCGGTGCCCGCGCAGTTTCAGCGCCGAGGCCAGCGCCTCGGCGAGCAGACGGTGATCATCGATCACCATGAGCCGCACGCCCATCGAGCAACCCCCATGTACCGCTGTGTAGCCCTCGAACAGGCCCCCCGGCCCTCTGACCCGGCAAGCTACACGCTTGTTCGACATGGCGCGCCCCTTACAGGGCAGAAGCCCCCCAGAATGCCGAATTCTGCGTCATTCAGGGCTACTTGCCGGACAGAAAACGATCGGCCCTGCCGGCTGAATGATCAACCGGCAGGGCCGCTGCTCACCCGCGGACGGGTCAGCCGGTGGTGAAGCTGACGACGAGGTACTGCTTGTCGTCCAGCGTGCTCTCGCGGGGCTCACTGATCATCTTCTCGGAGATGAACAGCCGGCCCTTGTCGTAGATGTACTCGGCGTAGTACCCGCTGAACCCGGTCTCCGCGTCGCGCACCGCCTCGTCGCTCGGGTTCTCCATCAGCACGGTCTGCTTGAAGGTGGAACCGTCGATGGAGACGATCTGGCCGCCCTTGTCGTACGGGGGCTCCTTGTACGCGATGACGTTGGTGCCGTCCATGCGCAGCGGGGTCAGCGTGTAGCGGTCGCCGGCGTCCGCCCTGCCACCGACGAGCTTGCCGGTGGCCAGGTCGAAGGCGACGATCTCGTTCGTGTCGCCGTACTCGCCGCCGCCCTCGTGCTCCTCGGTCGGCACGTAGAGCTTGTTGCCGCCGACGGCCAGGGACTGGCACGTCTCGACCTCGGTGGAACCGCAGCGGCCGGCGTACTTGTCCGCGTCGGCCGAGATCCGGACGATGAGCTTGCCGGTGGCCGCGTTGATGGAGAAGAAGTCCGAGATCCCGCTGCCGTCACCGGCGGTGTCGCCGACATCGGCCGCGACGACGAGCGGCTTGGTGGAGACGATGCTCGCGTACTCCACACCGGCCGGCATGTTGTACGAGGACAGCGGGGCACCGGTGGCCGGGTTCAGCGCCTGGATGGTGAGCTGCGGGGCGTCGTAGGTACCGCACTTGCGGACCACGGCGAGGGCCTCGCCGCCGCCGTACCCCTTGTCGTAGCAGCCGTTGGTGTCGGTCTTCGGCTTCCACAGCTCCGCGCCGGTGGCGAGGTTGAACGCCGCGCCGCCGCTGGTGCCGCCCGCGGCGACCGTGGTTCCGCTGAGCGTGACCTCGGTGAACCTGATGGGCTCGTCACCGCTGGAGCTGGAGGTGACCGACTTGCTCCACATCAGCTTGCCGGTGTTCAGGTCGAGGGCGCCGACCTGGTTGCACGACGGGTACTTGTCCGCCTTGGTCGGCTTGCCCTCCTCGAAGACGATGGCCGTCTTGTAGTCCTTGCTCATGTGCCGGGAGGCGGCGCAGAGCTGACCGGGCAGCGGGATGGACCAGAGCTTGGTGCCCTTGGCCGGGTCGTAGCCGGCGATCTCGTACACACCGGTCTTCACGAACGCCTTGTCGGTGAGCCAGGAGCCCGTGACCGTGGTGGTGTCCGTGACCTTCGGCTGGGGGAGCTGGAAGCCGACCTTGGACTTGATGTCGGCCGGCGCCTTCTCGCTGCCGCCGCCGAGTCCGCTGCCCTCTCCGCCCTTGCCCTCGCCGCCGGTGGTGCCGGCCGAGGACGCCTCGTCCTTCTTGCCGCCGTCGTCACCGCTGCTGGAGGCGTAGATGACTCCGCCGCCGACGATCAGCACCACGGCGACGACCGCCGCGACGATGATCTGCATCTGGGTGCTGAACTTCTTGCCGCCGTTGCCGCCCGGCTGCGGTGCCAGGTACTGCGGCTGCATCGGTGCGGTCGGGTAGCCGTACCCCTGCTGCGGGGGCATGCCGGGCTGTCCGGGCGGCCCCTGCGGGAAGCCGTACCCGGGCTGGGCCGGGGGCTGTCCCGGCGGCGGGGCCTGCGGGTAGCCGTACGCGGGGTTCTGCGGCGGCTGGCCGGGCGGCGTCTGGGGGGTGCCGTAGCCACCGGGGGGCGGCTGCGGAGCACCGTAGCCACCGGCGGGCGGGGGCGGCGGGCTTCCGTATCCGCCGGCGGGCGGGGTCGGCGGTGCGGCCGGCGGTGCGGCCGGGGGCTGCTTGGTGAAGCCGTCGGAGGGGGGCGGCGTCGGCGCGCCGAACCCGCCGGGAGGCGGGTCCTGCGGGGCGCCGAATCCGCCCTGGGGCGGCTCGTTGGGCGGCTGGGGCGGCTGCGTCATGGCGTACGTACCTTCGAGGAGTCTGTGGAGAAGGGGCTGCGGGTGCGGCGGGAGAGCCGGGTCCCTCGGGTGCCGTCGTGGTCCGTCACTTGCCGAAGGCCATCATCGTCTTCTGGGCCTTCTCCTCCTCGTCGTTGGAGGCGCTGACGCGTCCGCTGACGATGAAGGAACGGCCGCCCGCGTAGGCGATCTTCGACGTGAAGAAGGAGCTCTCGATCCGGGTCGTGGAGTCCGGGTGCTGCAGTACCACCTTGGGCGCGCCGCCGGCGGGTGCGAGCGTCGCGATCGCCCCGCCCTTGTCGTACGTGGCCTCCAGGTAGAGCAGCACGTTGCCGCCCTCCATGCGCAGCGGCTTCATGACGCGCTCGGCGGGAGCCGCCGCCTTCCACTTGGGCTTGCCGGTGTTCAGGTTGAACGCGACGACCTTGTTGGTGCGGCTCGTGCCGCTGGTGTCGTCCTCGGTCGCCATGTAGAAGGTGTTGGCGTCGGCGGCGACACCGGTGCAGCCCTCGAGCTGCTCACCGAAGATCGCGAAGTCGTGGCCGCAGTCGACGGAGAACTTGTCCTCCTTGTCGCCGACCAGCTGGGAACGGAGCGTGCCGTTCTCCTTGATGGCGAGGATGGACCACTTCTTCTCCTTCCGCTGGGTCAGCGAGACGACGAGCGGGCTCACCGAGTAGACCTTGTCGACCTCCCAGCCGCGCTGGGGCTTGTAGGTCCACTTGGGCTTCCCGGTGGCCGGGTCGACCTCCTGGACCTGGTGCTGCGGGTTGTCCAGGTCGTCGGTGCGGCAGCTGGACGCCGCGATCAGCTTGGGGCCGCCGGCGAACGCGAACGGCTGGCAGTTGCCCGCCTGCTTGCCGAACAGCTCCTTGCCGTCGCTGACCCGGTAGCCGTTGGAGTTGCTGGTGCGGCCGACGGTCACGGTGTCACCGCTGATCGCCAGGCCGATGTCGGACATCAGGTCCCAGGTGCTGTTCTTCGTGATCGCCTTCTTCCAGCCGGGCTTGCCGGTGTTGAGGTCGATCATCTGCAGGACCGAGCAGTCCGCCTTGTCCGTGGTGCCGTTCTTCACGCCGATGACGATCTTGCCGTCGGTGGTGGCCGTACCGGGCGCCGCACACATGTCCGCGGGCAGCGGAAGGGTCCACTTCTGCTTGCCGTCGGCGGCCGAGTAGCCGGAGACCGTGCGGTACATGCCCTTGACGACCGTGTCGCCGACGATCCACGGGCCGTACACGTCAGCGCCGTTGCGCGGGAGGTCGACGTCGTTCGTCGTCAGCCAGAGGACCTTCGCCTCGCCGGGCTTGCGCCCGGCGTTCAGGTCGTCGTCGACCTCGCGGCCGTCGCCGTTGCCGTCACCCTCGTCGACGGTGGGCGAGTCGGTCGGCCCGGCGGGCCCCGTGCTCTTCCCGGCGATGGGCTTCTTCTCGTCGTCGCTGCCGCTCGTGGCGAACCAGACGCCCCCGCCGACGACCAGCAGTGCGGCCACGGCCGCGCCGATGATCATCGCGGGCTTGCCCTTGAAGGGGTTGCCCCCGGAGCCGCCGGGAGCGGGCGCGCCGGGGTACTGCTGCTGCGGGTAGCCGTAACCGCCGGGCTGCGTCGGCTGGCCGTACGGGCCCGCCTGCTGGCCGTACGGGCCGGGCTGCTGGCCGTAGGGGCCGGGCTGCTGGGCATACGGACCGGGCTGCTGGGCGTACGGGCCCGGGGCCTGGCCCGGCGCCTGCGGGTAGCCGTAGCCGGGGGCGTCGGCCGGTGCCTGCGGGTAGCCGTAGCCCGGTCCGCCCGGGGGCGGCGTCTGCGGAGGGGCCGGCGGCATCTGGGGCGGGGCGGCGGGCGGCGGCGTCTGGGGCGGGGACGGCTGGTTCTGGGGCGGCTGAGGAGTTCCCTGCGGCGGCTCCTGCGGAGCCCCGAAGCCTCCCTGCGGCGGTTGCTGGCTGGGCGGCTGGGTCATCAGCACGTCCCCCTTCGTGCGGTGCGGTCCGGTGCCCGGTTCGTTCTCCCCCGCGATTCCGATGGGCTGAATTCCCCTCGGAAAGGAGCGAATCGGGCATGGCTTCCGCGGCGTTACGACAGTCGAGCGGGGCTTCTTTGTACCACCCGCCCGACGTCGAACAGAGGATCGGTCCACCCCCTGTTCCCAAGGGAGAACCGGCCCGTGATGCCGTCGTTACGCGCATGCCCGGGCCGTTCGGGACAGCCGTCACAGACGTTGCGTCAACTTGCCCCGTAGCGGGCGTCTTTCACGGACCCTGCACTTTTTGCGCGGTGCCCCTGCGTGACGTTCCCGCGCGGAGGCACACAGAACCCTCACCTGCCGAAGACCATGAGGGCCGTCTGCGCCTTCTCCTCCTCGTCGTCGTCCGAGCTGATCCGGCCCGGCAGGACGAAGGAACGGCCTCCCGCGTAGGCCGCCTTCGGCGCGAAGATCAGGGATTCCGTCGCGGCTCCCGACGCCGGGTGCTTCAGCAGGGTCCTCGGTTCTCCCCCGGTCGGCGCGATCAGGGCGAGCCCGCCGCCCTTGCTGTACGTGGCCCTGACGTGGATCAGCACGTCGGTGCCCTCCATGCGCAGCGGCCACATGACCTGGTTGTCCGGTGCGGGCGCCTGCCACGCGGTCCGGCCGGTGGCGAGGTCGAAGGCGACGACCTTGTTGGTCATCGCCTTCTCGGTGCTCTCGGACTCGGTCGACAGGTAGAGCCGCTCCTTGTCGGCCGCGACCCCGACGCAGTCGTCGAGGTTGCTGCCCTCCTCCACGGACTCCTCGGTGCACCTCGCGGTGTAGTTCTCGGTGCCGGCGACCAGTTGGGAACGGTAGGTGCCGTCCTCGTTCAGGATGACGACCGCCCACTGCTCGTCCTTCTTGACCGAGATGACGAGCGGACTCGACGAGTACACGTGCGCGACCTTCCAGCCCGCCTTGGCCTCGTACGTCCATTTCGCCGCTCCGGTGACCGGGTCGACCTCCTGGACCTGCTGGCGTACGGGGTCGACGGGCTCGGCCTGACAGCTGACGGCGGCGATCATCCGGGGCCCGCTCGTGAAGGCGAACGGCTGGCAGAGGCCCTCCCGTTTGCCGAACAGCTTCTTGCCGTCGCTGATGCGGAACGCGTCGGTGTTGCCGGTCCGTCCGAAGGTCACCGTGTCCCCGTTGACCGACATCGCGACGTGCGACAGCCCGTCCTGGATGTCGGTGCGGTCGACGGTCTTCTTCCAGCCCGCCTTACCGGTGCGCAGGTCGATCATCTGCAGGACCGAGCACTCCGCCTCCTGCTCCGACACGTTGTTCTCGATGCCGACGACGATCTTGCCGTCGGCGGTGGGCAGCGTCGGTGCCGCGCAGAGATCGGTGGGCAGCTTCAGGGTCCACTTCTCGGACCCGTCGGCCACCGAATAGCCGGAGACCGAGCGGAAGATGCCTTTGACGACCGTGTCGCCCGCGAACCAGGGGCCGTACTGCTCGTCCCCGTACTGCGGCAGGTCGATTCCGCTCTCCCGGATCCACAGCACCTTCGCCTCGCCGGGCTTGCGCTTGGCGTTGATGCCGGCCGCGGTCGGAGCGTTGCTCTTTCCGTCCTCCTTGCCCGTCGTGGGCGAGCCGCTGGGCTTCCCGGTGCCGCCGCCCGAGACGGGCTGCTTACCGCTCCCGCCGTCGCCGCTCGTGGCGAACCAGACGCCTCCGCCGACGAGCAGCACCACGGCGAGCACGGCCCCGATGACCGGTGCGGACCTGCCCTTGAACGGCCCGCGCCCGGACCCGGATCCGCCGGAGCCCGGCCCGGGAGGCTGCGGGTACGGTCCGGGCTGCTGGACGTAGGGCCCCGGCTGCTGGACGTAGGGCCCCGGCTGCTGGGCATACGGGCCGGGCTGCTGCCCGTACGGTCCGGGCTGCTGGGCATAGGGCCCCGGCTGCGCACCCGGTGCGGGCGGGTAGCCGTACCCCGGCGCGGACGCCGTTGGCTGCGGACCCGGCGGGGGATCGTACGGTGCCCCGAAGCCTCCCTGCGGCGGTTGCTGGCCGGGCGGCTGGGTCATTCGGCACGTCCCCCTTCGAGCGGTACGGCTACCGCAAGGTCACAACGATTCGCACGGGCCTTCTTTCTACCATCAGCCCCACGCACCCCTGCAGCCCCACCTGCGCCGCACCTCCCGCCGTGCCCCTGCGGTCAGGCGTCCTCGGCCAGTTCGAGCCAGCGCATCTCCAACACATCGCGCTCGGCGACCAGTTCACGCAGCTCGGCGTCGAGTTCGGCCACCTTCCCGAAGTCGGTGGCGTTGTCGGCGATCTGCGCGTGCAGCGCGGTCTCCCTGGTGGACATCTTGTCGAGCTGCCGCTCGACCTTCTGCAGTTCCTTCTTCGCCGCACGCGCCGCCTGCGGCGAAACGGTCTCGGCCGCGGCGGTCTTCGGCGCGAACGCGGCGGCGGACGGAGTGGCCGCCTCCTCCATACGCTGCCTGCGCTCCAGGTACTCGTCGATGCCGCGCGGCAGCATCCTCAGCGACCGGTCGCCGAGGAGCGCCATCACCCGGTCCGTGGTCCGCTCGATGAAGAACCGGTCGTGGGAGATCACGATCATCGACCCGGGCCAGCTGTCGAGGAGGTCCTCCAGCTGCGTGAGGGTCTCGATGTCCAGGTCGTTGGTGGGCTCGTCGAGGAAGAGGACGTTGGGCTCGTCCATCAGCAGACGCAGGATCTGCAGCCTCCGCCGCTCACCACCGGACAGGTCGCCGACCGGGGTCCACTGCTTCTCCTTGGAGAAGCCGAACTGCTCGCAGAGCTGGCCCGCGGTCATCTCGCGGCCCTTGCCGAGGTCGACCCGGTCGCGTACCTGCTGAACCGCTTCCAGCACCCGCAGGTTCGGGTTGAGTTCGGTGACCTCCTGGGAGAGGTACGCCAGTTTCACGGTCTTGCCGACGATCACCTTCCCGGCGGCCGGCTGCGCGTCGCCCTGCGTACGGGACGCCTCGGCGAGCGCCCGCAGCAGGGAGGTCTTGCCCGCGCCGTTCACGCCGACCAGGCCGATCCGGTCGCCGGGGCCGAGCTGCCAGGTGAGGTGGGTGAGCAGGGTCTTGGGTCCGGCCTGGACGGTCACGTCCTCCAGGTCGAAGACGGTCTTGCCGAGGCGGGCGTTGGCGAACTTCATCAGCTCGCTGGTGTCCCGCGGCGGCGGCACGTCGGCGATCAGTTCGTTGGCCGCCTCGATGCGGTAACGCGGCTTGGACGTACGGGCGGGGGCGCCGCGCCGCAGCCAGGCCAGCTCCTTGCGCATCAGGTTCTGCCGCTTGGACTCCTCGGTCGCGGCGATCCGCTCCCGCTCGGCCCGGGCGAACACGTAGTCGCTGTAGCCGCCCTCGTACTCGTGGACCGAACCGCGCTGGACGTCCCACATGCGGGTGCAGACCTGGTCGAGGAACCACCGGTCGTGGGTGACGCAGACGAGTGCGGAGCGCCGGGTCCGCAGATGGCCGGCCAGCCAGGAGATGCCCTCGACGTCGAGGTGGTTGGTGGGCTCGTCGAGGACGATCAGGTCCGGCTCGCCGATGAGCAGCTTGGCCAGCGCGATCCGGCGCCGCTCGCCGCCGGAGAGCGGCGCGATGACGGTGTCCAGGCCGTGCTCGAAGCCCGGCAGGGCGAGCCCGCCGAAGAGGCCGGTGAGGACGTCGCGGATCTTGGCGCTGCCCGCCCACTCGTGGTCGGCGAGGTCACCGATGACCTCGTGCCGGATGGTGGCCTTCGGGTCGAGCGAGTCGTGCTGGGTGAGGACACCGAGGCGCAGTCCGCCGTTGTGGGTGACCCGGCCGGTGTCCGCGTCCTCCAGCTTGGCGAGCATCCGGATGAGCGTCGTCTTGCCGTCGCCGTTGCGGCCGACGACGCCGATCCGGTCGCCCTCGGACACCCCGAGGGATACACCGTCGAGCAGGGCACGGGTGCCGTACACCTTGCTGACCTGCTCGACATTGACCAGATTGACGGCCATTTCACTCCTGTTTCGGGGATCCCAGCGTCGGGGACCGCTCTACGTACGCTCGACGTCCCAGGGTAGTCGCCGCGGGAGGTGCGATAGCGTGCGGCGATCGATCATGGGACAGAACCCCTGGTCGGAGCGGTTCGGATCATCTCTGGGGTGGGGACTTCATGATGCGCGGTGCGGTACGGACGCTGGTTGTGGCGGTCCTGGCGGCGGTGGCACTGGCCGGCTGTTCCTCGTCCGGCAGCGGCTCGTCAGGCACGGAGCCGGCGAGCGGGGCGACGGACTCGGCGGACAGCGCCGGCACGGATGCGGCGGAGCCCGTCGCCAAGGGCGTCACTCTCGGCGGCACCGGCTCGCCCTGCGCGCTGCCCGTCACCTTCGACCTCGCCGCGGACTGGAAGCCGGCGGCCGTCGAGGTCGAGCCCGGCTCCGACCTGGCGGCGCTGGGTGAGCAGGGCACGGTCACCATGGTCTGCGAGATCGACGCGAAGCCGGCGGGGAACATCGGCTACCTCCGGGTCTGGCAGGGCAAGCCCTCCGACGGAGACCCGCGAAAGGTGCTGGAGGCGTTCGTGGCGGACGACCCGAACGCGTCCGAGGCGACGTACACACAGACGAAGGCCGGTTCCCTGGCCGCCGCCGAGGTCGGTTACACGGTGAACAGCGAGCTGCTGGACGAGCCGAAGACCGAGCGCGCCTTCGCGGTCACCACGCCCGAGGGCCCGGTCGTGGTGCACCTGGGCGGGCTGGACTCCGAGGAGCACCAGCAGATGCTTCCCGCGTACGAGCTGGCGAAGAAGACCCTGAAGCTCGGCTGACGGGGCGGGCGGAGCGGCAGCGGCTCGTGTTCGCCGCTCCTGCGACCGCTCCCCCTACTGCCGCTGAACCGTCGCCCCCGGCGCCGGGGACACAGCGGCCCGGGCGCTGCGGCAGGTGCCCGACGTCACAAGCGCGTCGGCCACCTTCTCCGCGGACTCCGCGTCAGCCACCAGGAACGCGGTGGTCGGCCCGGACCCCGAGACCAGCGCGGCCAGGGCGCCCGCGGCGGTGCCCGCCGCCAGGGTGTCGGCCAGCGACGGCCGCAGGGAGAGGGCGGCGGCCTGGAGGTCGTTGCTCAGGGCGCCGGCGAGCGCGGCGGTGTCCCCGGCGCGCAGCGCGTCGAGGAGCGCGGCCGATGCCGTCGGCCCGGGCACCTGCGTATTGGCGGTGAGCCGGTCGAACTCGCCGTACACCGCGGGGGTGGAGAGTCCGCCGTCGGCCACCGCGAAGACCCAGTGGAAGGTGCCGCCGACGTCGACGGGGGTCAGCTGTTCACCGCGCCCTACCCCGAGGGCCGCCCCGCCGACCAGGCTGAACGGCACGTCGCTGCCCAGTTCGGCGCAGATGGCGAGCAGCTCCTCCCGGGTCGAGCCGGTGGACCACAGGGCGTCGCAGGCCAGCAGGGCGGCTGCCCCGTCGGCGCTGCCGCCCGCCATGCCGCCCGCGACGGGGATGTCCTTGGCGATGTGGATGTGCACATCGGGGGCGACGCCGTGCCGTTCGGCCAGGGCGATCGCGGCACGGGCCGCGAGGTTGGTGGCGTCGAGCGGTACCTGGGCGGCGTCGGGGCCCGAGCAGGTGACGGACAGGGCCTCGGCGCGGGTGACGGTGACCTCGTCGTACAGGCCGACGGCGAGGAAGACGTTGGCCAGGTCGTGGAAGCCGTCGGGGCGCGCCGCGCCCACCGCGAGCTGCGCGTTGACCTTGGCGGGGACGCGGACGGTGACGCTGTGGGTCATGCGGAGGGCTCCGGCTTGTTCTCGGCGATGGCGGCGAACTCCTCGACCGTCAGCGCCTCGCCGCGTGCCTGCGGCGAGACTCCCGCGGCGACCAGGGCGGCCTCGGCGGCTGGCGCGGAGCCCGCCCACCCGGCGAGGGCCGCGCGCAGCGTCTTGCGGCGCTGGGCGAAGGCGGCGTCGACGACGGCGAAGACCTCGGCCCTGCTCGCCGTGGTCCTGATCGGCTCGGACCGCCGCACCAGGGAGACCAGCCCCGAGTCGACGTTCGGCGCGGGCCAGAAGACCGTGCGCCCGATGGATCCGGCGCGCTTGACGTGGGCGTACCAGTTGGCCTTGACCGACGGCACTCCGTAGACCTTGTTGCCGGGCCAGGCGGCCAGCCGGTCGGCGACCTCGGCCTGCACCATCACGAGCGTCCGCTCGATGGTGGGGAAGCGCTCCAGCATGGTGAGCAGGACCGGTACGGCGACGTTGTACGGAAGGTTCGCGACCAGCGCGGTGGGCGCGGGGCCGGGCAGTTCCGTCACGAGCATCGCGTCCGAGTGGACCAGGGCGAAGCGGTCGGCCCGCCCCGGGAGCCGGGCAGCGACCGTGGCCGGCAGCGCACCCGCGAGCACGTCGTCGATCTCGACGGCGACGACCCGGTCGGCCGCCTCCAGCAGGGCCAGGGTCAGCGAACCCAGGCCGGGCCCGACCTCGACCACCACGTCGTCGGGCCGCACCTCGGCGGTCCGGACGATCCTGCGGACCGTGTTGGCGTCGATGACGAAGTTCTGGCCGCGCTGCTTCGTGGGGCGTACGCCCAGTGCTGCGGCCAGCTCGCGGATGTCTGCGGGGCCCAGGAGGGCGTCGGGCTCTGTGGTGCTCACCCGTTAAGCCTACGGCCGCTGCGGGGGCCGGGGCCCGCCCCCCGCTGCCTGCCGGGTCCCGCGGTGCACGACGACCTCGTCGCCGTTGTCGAGCCCGGTGCCGGGGGCCGGTGCGACGAGGTCGCGGTCGCCGACCGTGACGCCCCGGTCGTCCAGGAGTTCACCGACGTCGTCCGCGAAGGTGTGCACGGTGCGCGGCTGGCCGTCGATGCTGAGCTCGATGGCCTTGTCCTGGGCGAGGAACGCGGAGGTGCCGCCGGCCAGGACGGCCACGACCAGAGCCTGCGTGAGAAGCCCCTGCAGGCCCTCGGGGGCGCTCCGGTGCCTGGCGGCCGCTGCCCGCCGGGCGGCGGCCCTGCGCCCCGTCGTCAGGTCCGGGGGTGTGGTCTGCCGGGGCACCAGAGGCGTGTCGAGCACCGTCGGGTCGTGCACCGGCAGGGCGCCCGGCCACATTCCGGCGACGATCGTCCTCTCCTCGTGGAGGGAGCGCGGTGCTGCCGGGGCCGGGACCTCCTTCGTCCGACGACCGGCGCGTGGTGCGCGATGACTGCCCTGCGAATGGCCCACGACGCTCCAGGAGTTCCGGCCGGCCGACCCGTTGCGCGGGGACGATAGCGGAGCTTCGGTCACTGTCCACAGTTGTATGACCGCACAGCGTGGCGGAGCGGGCTGCGTCCGGGTCCGTCAGAAATCGAACGCGCGTGCCGTGTTGTCGTAGACCGCGGCGGCCAGGGCGTCCTCGTCCGTCCCCCGCACCTCGGCCATCGCACGGAGCGTCACCGGAATGAGGTAGGGCGCGTTGGGCCGTCCGCGGTACGGGGCGGGGGTGAGGAAGGGCGCGTCCGTCTCGACGAGGACGAGCTCCGTCGGAGCGACGGCCAGGGCGTCGCGCAGGGGCTGGGCGTTCTTGAAGGTGACGTTGCCCGCGAAGGACATGAAGTACCCCGCCGCCGCGCAGATCCGGGCCATGTCGGCGTCACCGGAGTAGCAGTGGAAGACGGTCCGCTCCGGTGCGCCCGCGTCGGCGAGGATGCGCAGCACATCCGCGTGCGCGTCGCGGTCGTGGATGACCAGGGCCTTGCCGTGCCGCTTGGCGATCTCGATGTGGGCCCGGAAGGACTCCTCCTGGGCGGCCATGCCCTCGGGGCCGGTCCGGAAGTAGTCGAGCCCGGTCTCGCCGACGCCGCGTACGTGGTCGAGGGCGGCCAGTGCGTCGATCTCGGCGAGCGCCTCGTCCAGTGCCGCCCTGCCGCCCGGCTCCCGGACCCCCTGGCGCGCCGAGCCGTCCGGGTCCCCGTGCACGATGCGGGGCGCCTCGTTGGGGTGCAGGGCGACGGAGGCGTGCACGGACGCGTGGGCCGCCGCGGTCTCGGCGGCCCAGCGCGAGCCCTTCACGTCGCAGCCGACCTGGACGACCGCGGTCACATTGACCGCCGCGGCCCGGGCCAGGCCCTCCTCGACGGTTCCGTCCTGCATGTCCAGGTGGGTGTGCGAATCGGCGACAGGAACCCGGAGGGGTTCGGGCAGCGGCGGGGCTTCCGTACGGCTCATGCCCACGACTCTACGAGGGCATGAGCCCGGCCTCACCGCCGGTGGAAGGGATGCAGCAGATCCGAGAGCTGCCAGTGGTGCGTTGCCGTGCCCGGTGCCAGTACGGCGGCGGGTACGGGCTCTTCCTCGACGGTCTTCTCGGGGTGCGCGGGCTGCTGACGGAGCAGCTGCTGCACGGTGGAGACCCGGCCGGCCCGCATGATGCGGACCACGTGGCCGCCGCAGTTCGTGCACGTCGGAGTGGACAGCGGCGAGGGGACGCGCTCCCCGTCCGCCTTGTACACCACGTACGCGTTGCCGGAGCCGTCCACGTGGTGCTCTATCTCGTAAGCCTGCTCCCAGCCGTACCCACACCTCATACAGGCGAACGCGTACGCCTCGTGCACGGTGGTTGCTGCGATGTCACTCATGCCTGCTCCTCTTGTCCGCTGGACAAGCACTCCGGACAAGCACTCCGGGAGGTGCGTTCCACCCTCCAGTGGACGCCTTTCCCGGCGGCAACGCACCAGGTCTGCCGAGTGTTGGAACGCTCTTGGCCCATCCATGGACTGGGGGCCGGGTACGCGGCTCGGGCTTTACATTTCAGGTTAGTCCTTTGCCCTATGCGGGGCCGGTCCTGGCCGCGTTCTTTGCCGCGACGACCGCATCGAACACCTCTCGCTTGGGCAGGCCCGCATCGGCGGCGACCGCCGCGATGGCCTCCTTGCGCCGCTCCCCCGCCTCCTCGCGCACCTGCACCCTGCGCACCAGCTCGGCGGCGTCCAGCCCCTCGTTCCCGGTGTCGGTGGCGCCCTCGACCACCACGGTGATCTCGCCGCGCACCCCTTCGGCCGCCCACTGCGCCAGCTCGCCGAGCGGGCCGCGCTTCACTTCCTCGTACGTCTTGGTCAGCTCACGGCACACGGCGGCCCTGCGGTCCGCGCCGAACACCTCGGCCATCGCGGCCAGGGTGTCGTCCAGCCGGTGCGGTGCCTCGAAGAAGACCATCGTCCGGCGCTCCCCGGCGACCTCGCGCAGCTTCCCCAGCCGCTCGCCCGCCTTCCGGGGCAGGAAGCCCTCGAAGCAGAACCGGTCGACCGGCAGGCCGGACAGCGCGAGCGCGGTCAGCACCGCGGACGGGCCCGGGACCGCGGTGACCTTGATGTCCTTCTCCACGGCCGCGGCGACGAGCCGGTACCCGGGGTCGGAGACGGAAGGCATTCCGGCGTCCGTCACCAGCAGGACACGCGCGCCGTTCACCAGTGCCTCGACGAGTTCCGGCGTACGCGCCGACTCGTTGCCCTCGAAGTAGGAGACGACACGCCCCGTCGTATGGATGCCGAGCGCCTGGGTGAGCCGGCGCAGCCTCCGGGTGTCCTCGGCGGCCACGACATCGGCCGTCTCCAGTTCGGTGGCGAGGCGTGGCGGGGCGTCCGCCACGTCGCCGATGGGGGTCCCTGCGAGTACGAGCGTTCCAGTCGTTCCAGTCACATCGGCCATCCTCCCAGCACGGGCGGCACCACTCGCACAGATGCGTTCCCTACGATGGCGCGGTGACGAGTACTGCGCCCGAAGCCCAGCAGGGCCACGACGCCGGGAACGACGCCGGCGACCAGCCGCCTTCCTGGCAGCAGCGGCTGCGCCGCTTCGGCCATTCCCCGCGGCCGGGAACCGGGCTGCGCGAGCGGCTGATTCCGCCGTACACCCGCCCGGGAGGCCAGTTCTGGGACGTGCTCGCCGTGCCCCCGACCCTGGCGAACCACCTGGTCCGTTGGTCCGCCTGGGGCGGGCCGCTCCTGGTGGCACTGGTGGCCGGAGTGCTGCGGTTCTGGAACCTGGGCAGCCCGAAGGCGGTGATATTCGACGAGACGTACTACGCCAAGGACGCCTGGGCGCTCGTCAACCAGGGGTACGAGGGCGCCTGGCCCAAGGACGTCGACAAGCTGATCCTCAAGGACCCGTCCTCGGTGGACATCCCGGTGGACCCCGGCTACGTCGTGCATCCGCCGGTCGGCAAGTGGATCATCGGTTTCGGCGAGCAGATCTTCGGCTTCACACCGTTCGGCTGGCGGTTCATGGTGGCGCTGCTCGGCACCCTCTCGGTGCTGATGCTGTGCCGGATCGGCCGGCGGCTCTTCCGCTCGACGTTCCTGGGCTGTCTCGCGGGCACGCTGCTGGCCGTGGACGGGCTGCACTTCGTGATGAGCCGCACGGCCCTGCTGGACCTCGTGCTCATGTTCTTCGTGCTCGCCGCGTTCGGCTGCTTCCTCATCGACCGTGACTGGGCCCGCCGCAGGCTGGCCGCCGCGCTGCCGGTCGACGAGGACGGGGTGCTGCGCCCTGACACCCATGTCGCCGAAACGCTCCGCCTCGGCTGGCGCCCGTGGCGGATCACCGCCGGCGTGATGCTCGGCCTGGCCTTCGCGACCAAGTGGAACGGGCTGTACATCCTCGCCGCGTTCGGTGTGATGGCGGTGCTGTGGGACGTGGGCGCGCGGCGCACGGCGGGT
The DNA here is from genome assembly GCF_042796085.1 of Streptomyces sp. NPDC056452. Lineage (NCBI taxonomy): Bacteria > Bacillati > Actinomycetota > Actinomycetes > Kitasatosporales > Streptomycetaceae > Streptomyces > Streptomyces sp. NPDC056452. The sequence continues at coordinate 113,284 of NZ_JBHTRI010000011.1, read as the reverse complement.
GCGGCGCAGCCGTACCGGGCCGTGGTCCTGCGGGACCTGCTGCCCGCGTTCGTCTCGACGGTGCCGGTCGCGATCGGCACGTACCTCGTCTCGTGGACCGGCTGGATCGTCACGGACAAGGGCTACTACCGCAACTGGGCGGCCACCGAGGGCAAGGGCGGCAGCTGGACCTGGCTGCCCGACTGGCTGCGCAGCCTGTGGCACTACGAGAACCAGGTGTACGAGTTCCATGTCGGCCTGACCTCGGGCCACACGTACCAGTCCAACCCGTGGAGCTGGATCGTGCTGGGCCGCCCCGTCTCGTACTTCTACGAGGAGAAGACGGGCTGTGCCGCGTCGGAGACCGGCAAGTGCGCCCGCGAGGTGCTGGCGATCGGCACCCCGCTGCTGTGGTGGGCGGGGTGCGTGGCGCTGCTGTACGTGCTGTGGCGCTGGTTCTTCCGCCGCGACTGGCGCGCGGGCGCGATCGCGTGCGGTGTGGCGGCGGGCTGGGTGCCCTGGTTCTTCTACCAGGAGCGGACGATCTTCCTCTTCTACGCGGTCGTGTTCGTGCCGTTCCTGTGTCTCGCGGTGACGATGTTGATCGGCGCCCTGCTGGGCCCGGCGGCCGGCACCGGGGCCAAGCGCGAACTGGGCCTGAGCACCGGTGATCCGACCGGTGAGCGCAGACGGACCTTGGGGGCGATCGCGGCGGGCGTGCTGGTGCTGCTGATCGTCTGGAACTTCGTCTATTTCTGGCCGCTCTACACGGGGACATCGCTTCCGGAGAACTCCTGGCGAGACCGGATGTGGCTGGACAGCTGGGTGTGAGAAGACGAGAGAGCGCTCTCGCCCAGATCGTCGCGGTCCGATAACAACCTCCTCAGCCGTCACACGGGTCCCGTACAGTGCCGAGGACCCCCCTGAACACGTTCAAGGGGGACTCCTGGGGAGGGGACTGCACAGATGCGCAGTGGAGCGAAAGTCGCCGTTGTGGGCGGGGTGTTCGTGCTGGTGGCCGGAGGACTCGGCTACGGCGTGTACAACGTGGTGCTGGGCGGCGGCGAGGCCGGCGGAACGGAGTCCGCGTCCGCGTCCTCCGAAGTGCACACGGGGCCGCCCAGCAAGTCCGAGATCGAGGAGACCGCGAAGGGGTTCCTCAAGGCGTGGGCGTCCGGCGACGCGACGGCCGCCGCCCAGCTCACCAACAACAAGGACATCGCCGAGCCGCTGCTGACCGGCTACAGCGAGGCGGCACACGTCACCGGAGCGGTGATCACTCCGGGCCCGGCCGTCGGCACGAAGGTCCCGTACACGGTGAAGGCCACGGTGTCGTACGACGGGAAGACCAAGCCCTGGTCGTACACCTCCGAGCTGACCGTCGTACGCGGCCTGACCACGGGCAAGGCCCTCGTCGACTGGCTGCCCACGGTGATCCACCCTCAGCTGACCGAGGGCGCCTCGCTGAAGACCGGCGAGTCCTCGACGGCGGCGATCGAGGCCGTCGACCACAACGGCAAGGTGCTCGACAAGGAGAAGTACCCGTCGCTCGGGCCGATCCTGGACAGCCTGCGCGAGAAGTACGGCGACAGCACCGGCGGCTCTCCGGGCATAGAGACCTGGATCGAGCCCGCGGACGCGCAGCTTCCCGACACGACGCTGCTGACCCTCGCCAAGGGGAAGCCCGGCCGGCTGCAGACGACGCTCGACGCCGGCGCGCAGGCGGCGGCCGAGAAGGCGGTCAAGCAGTTCAGCGGGGCGTCGGTGGTCGCCGTGAAGCCGTCCACCGGGTCGATCCGCGCAGTGGCCAACAACCCGGCGACCGGCTTCAACGCGGCGATGCAGGGCGAGCAGGCTCCTGGTTCCACGATGAAGATCGTGACGGCCGCGATGCTGATCGAGAAGGGCCTCGTCTCGGCGAACAGCCCGGTCGAGTGTCCGAAGGAGGCGACCTGGCAGAGCCGGACGTTCCACAACCTGGACAACTTCGCACTCCCGCCCACCGACACGTTCACCACCAGCTTCGCCCGTTCGTGCAACACGGCATTCATCAAACTGATCGACGACACCAAGGACGACGCCGCACTCGCCAAGGAAGCCCGGGACGTCTTCGGGATCGGCCTCGACTGGAAGACCGGCATCACGTCCGTCGACGGAAGCGTCCCCGAGGAGACCGGCGGTGCGGCGGCCGAGCAGTACATCGGCCAGGGCACCGTCCAGATGAACGCGCTCAACATGGCGTCCATCACCGCCACCGCCCACACCGGAACGTTCCGCCAGCCCGTCATCGTGCCGCGCGACCTGGACGACCGTCAGCTCGCCGTGGCCTCCCGCTCGCTGTCGCAGAACGTCACCCGGCAGCTGAACGACATGATGCGGGCCACCGCCTCCTGGGGCACCGGCAAGGGGGCCATGTCCTCGGTCCGCGGCGACAAGGGCGCCAAGACCGGCTCGGCCGAGGTCGACGGGCAGGGCACGTCCAACAGCTGGTTCACCGGCTTCAGCAACGACCTCGCGGCCGCCGCCGTCGTCCAGTCCGGCGGCCACGGCGGCGACGCGGCCGGCCCGGTGGTGGCGGCGGTCCTGCGGGCCGGTTCCTGACCGGGCCCCGGTCAGGTTCCGTCCCCGCCGCGGCGGGGACGGACCGGAACTGCCTGGTGCGGGAGCCGGGCCGTTCAGTAGCGTGCCGGGCATGAGCACATCCGACATGACCCCCACCGCGACCTCGTCCGACGCCCACCCCCGGTTCGCCGAAGCCCTGCGTGAGCTGGGTCTCGACGTCGAGGTACGCCGCTTCCCCGACGCCACCCGCACCGCGGTCGAGGCCGCCGCGGCGATCGGCTGCGAGCTCAGCCAGATCGTCAAGTCGCTGATCTTCGAGGCGGACGGCGCCCCGGTCCTCGTCCTGATGGACGGTTCGTCCCGGGTGGACGTCGAGCGCGTACGGAGCGAGCTCGGCGCCGGAAAGGTCAAGCGGGCCGGGGCCGACCTGGTCCGGGAGACCACGGGGTACGCGATCGGCGGCGTACCGCCCTTCGGCCACGGGACGAGGACCCGGGTCCTGGCCGACCGGGCCCTGCTCGACCACGCGGTGGTGTGGGCCGCGGCGGGCACCCCGCACACCGTCTTCCCGCTCGACCCGAAGCGCGTGATCGAGTACGCGGGCGGCACGCTGGTGGACGTGCGCGAGCGGACCGCGTGACCCCGCTGGTGGCGGCGGCCGTCCTGGCCGCCGCGATCACGCACGCCAGCTGGAACGCGATCGCGCACGCGATACGCGATCAGCTCCTGTCCTTCACCCTGATCTCCGGCGGCGGGGCGCTGATCGGGGCTCTCGTGGCCTGCTTCGTACCGCTCCCGGCGGCCGGGGCATGGCCGTACCTGTTCCTGTCCGCGGGCCTGCACGTGGCGTACATGGTGCTGCTGATGCGGTCGTTCACGCTGGGCGACTTCGGCCAGATGTATCCGATCGCCCGGGGCACGGCCCCCCTCGTGGTGACGGTCCTGGCCGCCCTCTTCCTCGGTGAGCGCCCGGACGCCTGGGCGACCGCGGGCGTCGCGGTGGCCTCGGCGGGGCTCGTCGGGCTGGCCCTGTGGGGAATCCGCGGTTCCGGGAAACGGCCGCACGGGCCCGCGATCCTGGCGGCCCTCGCCACGGGTCTGGCGATCGCCGGGTACACGACGGTCGACGGGGTCGGGGTGCGCGCCTCGGGGACACCGCTCGGCTACATCGCCTGGCTGATGATCGTGCAGGGTGTGGCGATCCCGATGTACACGTACGCGCGCCGGCGCGCCGAACTGGCCGCGCAGCTCTCCCCGTTCATGGTGCGCGGACTGGTGGGCGCGAGCCTGTCCTTCGCCGCGTACGCGCTCGTCCTGTGGGCGCAGACGAAGGCCCCGCTGGCCCCGATCGCCGCGCTGCGGGAGTCCTCGATCATCGTGGGAGCCGCGATCGGGACGCTGTTCTTCAAGGAACGCTTCGGCGCTCCACGGATCGCGGCCGCCGGGCTGATGGTCGTGGGCATCGGACTGATGCTGCACACGAGTTGAGATGGGGAGGCGCCGCGGGGCCGGGGCGGGGCGGCCTCAGAACTTCCCCGACTGCTCCTCCGTGCGGTGGCCCAGCTCCCTCCGGAACTCCGCGAGGAAGCGCACGCTGAGCGGCGGCCACCCCCAGAAGTCGAACGCGAGCGCGCCGAGGTCGAATCCGGACCCGAAGTCCCACTCGGTGACCGGCGAGGAGACTCCGCAGGCGGAGCAGGGCGCCGTGCCCTCCCCGGTCTCCTTCCAGGCCTCGATGCCGTCCCGGAACGGCTGCCAGACCTCCTCGTCCGGCTCGAACTCCTCCGGATAGTCGATGACCACGGTCCTCGTCCCGCACCGGGGGCAGGTCGCCGAGTCCGCGGTGTCCTCGCCCTGTCCGCCGACGTGGTAGTCCCGGCCGACGACGACCGCCACCGGGGCGGGGATCCACGTCGGGTCGGAGGCGTCGGCCACGGCCCGCGCCCAGTGGGGGCCGGGCACATGACCCAGGTCCACGTTCAGGCTGTACATCGCGTCGCCGGACAGCTCACGGGTGATCAGCCCCTGGCCGACCATCCAGTCGACCATCCGCGCGGCGAGCGGCCCGGCCTCCTCGCCGGTCGCCTCCAGATCGACGATCCGCTCGAAGAAGTCACCCATCGACGTCACCCCGTGTCTTCAGCACCGCTTCCTCCAGGGCCGGTCACTTTGTCACACGGGTCCGACACCCGCGTCCCGTGCGGGCAGTTCGACGACCACCTCGTCGTCCTCGACGGCGTCCGTGGGCCGGAAACCGAGCGAGGTGTAGAGCGTGGCGGCGGCGGTGTTGCCGGGGGCGTACGACAGCCGGACGACCTCGCAGCCGTCCTGTTCCGCGAGCCAGGCCGTGAGCGTGCGCATGACCGCGCGCCCGATGCCCTTGCCCTGCTCGGGGCCGTCGATCAGCATCCCGCCGATCCAGTACGAGCCGTCGTCGTCCCGGGCCCACATCACGTGCCCGAGCGCCGGGTCGCCGGCGTGGACGGCCAGCGAGTGCCAGGTGTCCTCGCGCATCGACAGCAGGAGGTACCGGGCAGCCAGCGCGGGGACATGGTCGCGCTGGCTGTCCAGGGGGGCGACATCGGCCACCGCACGCCAGTTGCCGCTGTCCACCTCGCGCAGGGTGACGCGCCGGCCGGTCCGGTCCGAGAATCCGTGATCAATCATCGAGGGAGGGTAGGACGCGGTACACCGCCCCGGCTAGCGGGTTTCCCCGACCTGCGACAACGCGTTGCGGAAGCCCGTGTTGACGCCGAGCAGTCCGCCGTCCACCCGCAGCGTCGTCCCCGTGATCCACGACGCGTCGCGGGAGGCGAGGAAGGCGACGGCGGACGCGATGTCGTCCGGGGCACCGAGCCGGCCGAGCGGGTAGAGGGCGCTCGCCCGCTCCAGTTCGGCGTCCCGGCCGGCCCAGGCCTCCGTGCGGATCGTGCCGGGGGCGATGAGGTTGACGCGTACCCCGCGCGGGCCCGCGTGACCGGCCAGCGTCCGGGTCAGGCTCGACAGGCCCGCCTTGGCGGCGCTGTAGGCGTGGCCGCCGAAGTCCTGTTCCCCGTTGACCGAGCCGATGTTGACGATCGCGCCCCGCCCGGACGCCACCAGGTGCGGCAGCGCGGCGCGGGAGCAGCGGTAGGGGCCGGTCAGGGTGATGTCGAGGGTGTGGTCCCAGGATTCGTCCGCCTCGTCCTCGAAGAGGGGAGCGTCCTCATGGTTGGCGTAGGCGTTGTTGACCAGGACATCGAGCCGGCCGAAGGCCGTGACCGCGTGGGCGACAGCCGCCTCGACGGCGGCCCGGTCGCCCACGTCGCAGGCCAGGGACTCGGCGGTGCCGCCCCGTTCCCGTATCTCCTTCGCGGTGTGAGCGGCCCGGCCGGCATCCAGGTCGGTGACGAGTACGGCCGCGCCCTCGGCGGCCAGCCGGTGGGCCGTGGCCGCGCCGATGCCCCGGCCGGCGCCCGTGAGGAGTACGGCGTACCCGTCGAAGCGCGCGGCGGAAGGAGCGGCAGGAGAAGAAGCGGCGGGAGAAGGAGTCATAGAGCCGAACGTACTGCCCTGACCAGGGCCTGGGCACGGGGGTCGGCGGTGACTCCCTTCTGCAGGCCGTTCGTCACATAGCCGAGCGCGATGCCCGATTCCGGGTCGGCGAAGCCCAGCGAGCCGCCCCGGCCGGGGTGGCCGAAGGAGCCGGGGGCCAGGAGCGGGGCGGCCGTGCCGTGGAGCATGTACCCGAGGCCGAAACGGGTGTTGACGACCAGGACCCGGTCCGGGCCCTCGGACTCCTCGGTGCGGGCGAGGGTGAGCGTGGCCGGGGCGAACAGCCGGTGGCCGTCCACCTCGCCGATCATCGCGGCGTAGCAGCGGGCGAGTCCGCGCGCGGTGGCGACACCGTTGGACGCGGGCAGTTCGGCCGCACGGTAGGCGGGGTCGTTCTCGTCGGGGAAGGGGTCGATGGCCCCGAAGGCACGGCGGGTGAGCGAGGCGGGGTCGCGGTAGGCCTCGACCACGGAACGCTTGGGGCGCATGCGCAGGGCGCCTCCGTTGTGCTCGGTCACGGGCGGCTCGACGGGGCCGATCCGTCCGATCCGGTGCGCCTCGTCCGCCGGGAGCCCGAACCAGAAGTCCAGGCCGAGCGGGCGGGCGATCTCCTCGGCGATCCAGCGGCCGATGGTGCGTCCGGTGGTCCTGCGCACCAGTTCACCGATGAGCCAGCTGTAGGTCTGGGCGTGGTACCCGTGGTCGGTGCCGGGCTCCCACAGGGGCCGCTGGGCGGCGACCGCCCGCGGCCCGGAGGTCCCGTCGGCGGCCTCCTCGGGCGTCAGCGTCCCGTCGAGCGCGGCGAGTCCGGCGCGGTGGGCGAGGAGATGGCGTACGAGGACGCGTTCCTTGCCGTTCGCCTTGAACTCGGGCCAGTACGTCCCGACCGGGGCGTCCAGGTCCACCTGGCCCCGCTGGTGCAGCAGCAGCGGCACGGCCGCGGCGACACCTTTCCCGGCCGAGCGGACGACCTGGACGGTGTCGACCGCCCACGGTTCGGCCCCGTCGACATCTCTCGTACCGGCCCACAGATCCACGACCTTGCGCCCGTGACGGTAGACGGCCACGGCCGCTCCCCGTTCCCCGCGCTGTTCGAAGTTACGGACGAAAGCATCCCGTACCGCCTCGAACCCGGGCGTCACCGTGCCCCGTACATCCACGCCTGCTCCCGCGCTCCCGCTCATCCCCCCATGGTGCATCCCGTCGCAGGTCGGACGGTTGGCGGGTCACCCCATGTTCACGTATGCGGAACGGCCACGGAACGCGGGTCGAAGCCGAACGGCAGCTCCAGCCGGTGGCTGCGCATCAGTTCCTCGTCGCAGAGGAGGTCCTGGGTGCGGTTGTCGGCGGCGATCACTCCGTCGCTGAGGATGACGGCCCGCGGGCAGAGTTCGAGGGCGTACGGCAGGTCGTGGGTGACCATCAGCACCGTGACGTCCAGGGAGCGCAGGATGTCCGCGAGTTCACGGCGGGAGGCCGGGTCGAGGTTGGAGGAGGGCTCGTCCAGGACGAGGATCTCGGGCTCCATCGCGAGGACGGTGGCGACGGCGACCCGGCGGCGCTGGCCGAAGGAGAGGTGGTGCGGGGGACGTGTAGCGAACTCCTCCATGCCGACCTGCTTGAGCGCGGCCGTGACCCGCTCCTCCAGCTCGGGGCCGCGCAGTCCGGCCGCGGCGGGTCCGAAGGCGACGTCCTCGCGGACGGTCGGCATGAAGAGCTGGTCGTCGGGGTCCTGGAAGACGATGCCGACCCGGCGGCGGATCTCGGCGAGGTGGCGCTTCTGCACGGGCAGCCCGGCGACCCGGACGCTTCCGGCGCCCGCGTCGAGGATGCCGTTGAGGTGCAGGACGAGGGTGGTCTTGCCGGCACCGTTCGGGCCGAGGAGGGCGACCCGTTCACCGCGGGCCACGGTCAGGTCGACGCCGAAGAGGGCCTGGTGACCGTCGGGGTAGGCGTAGGCGAGGCCACTGACCTCGAGGGACGGGGCGGCGGGGTGCGGGCTCATACGGTCCATCCCAGCAGACACACGGCGAGGGCGATCAGGGGGAGTGCCGAGGCGTACGCCCACTGGGTGCGGGAGGCGGTCACCTCGTCGATGACGGGCATGGTGCCGGTGTAGCCGCGGCTGACCATCGCGAGGTGGACCCGCTCGCCGCGCTCGTAGGACCGGATGAACAGGGCACCGGCCGTCTTGGCCAGGACACCCCAGTGCCGTATGCCGCTCGCCTCGAATCCGCGGGAGCGGCGGGCGATCGACATCCGCCGCAGCTCGTCGGTGATCACATCGCCGTACCGGATCATGAAGGAGGCGATCTGGACGAGCATCGGCGGCAGCCTGAGCCGCTGGAGCCCGAGCAGCAGGGAGCGCAGCTCGGTGGTGGAGGCCAGGATCACCGAGGCGGCCACGCCGAGGGTGCCCTTGGCGAGGACGTTCCAGGCGCCCCAGAGGCCGGGAACGCTGACGGAGATGCCGAGGAGCTCGGTCTGCTCGCCGGGCACCACGAACGGCATCAGCAGCGCGAACGCCACGAACGGCACCTCGATGGCCAGCCGCTTCAGCAGGAACCCGGCGGAGATCCGGGCCAGGCCCGCGACGACGCCGAGCAGGACCGCGTACAGGGCGAAGGCCCACACGGCCTCGCGCGGGGTGGAGACGACGACCACGACGAAGCACAGGACGGCGGCGAGCTTGCAGTGCGGGGGAAGGCCGTGGACCGGTGAGTGCCCGTGCCGGTAGAGCTTGTGTGCGTGGCCGGCGCCCATGTCAGACGGCTCCGGTGACGGGGGTGGCCGGCGCTTCGGAGGTACGGCGTCGGCGCACCGCCCAGAAGACTCCGGTGCCGACGGCGACGGTGGAACCGACACCGATCACTCCGGCGAGACCGCCGGAGAGCCGGGCGTCGCCGATGTCCTTGACGCCGTAGTCGGCCAGGGGGGAGCCGGCCGCGCCGTGCTCCTGGACCTTCTCGTCGATGCCCTTGTCCGCGGCGACCTTCTCCAGGCCGTCCGGGTTCGCGGAGGCGTAGAAGGACACGAAACCGGCGAGGACGAGGGCGGCCGCCAGGCCGGTGGCCCAGACCCTGCGCGTGGAGCGGGCCGCGACGGCGACGGGGGCGGGAGCGGCGGCCGGGGCGTCGATGAGCTCGCCGCCGACGCGGAGCTTGAGCGGGGCCGCGAGTCCGCGGGCGCCGTACACGAGGTCCGGGCGCACCGCGATGACGGCGCCGACGGTCAGCGCGGTGATCGCGGCCTCACCGATGCCGATCAGGACGTGTACGCCGACCATCGCGGTCAGCACCTTGTCGAGGGGGACGTCGGTGGTCCCGCCGATCGCGTAGATCAGGGTGAAGGCGGCGGCAGCGGCCGGTACGGAGACCAGAGCGGCCACGAAGGACGCGACGGTCGTCGAGCGGCGTCCGCGGGGCAGCACGTGTGTCAGCCCGCGGAAGAGGCCGTAGGCGACGACCGTGGTGACGACGCCCATCACCGTGATGTTCACGCCGAGCGCGGTGAGCCCGCCGTCGGCGAAGAGGATTCCCTGCATCAGCAGGACGACCGCTATGCAGAGCACTCCCGTGTACGGCCCGACCAGGATCGCGGCCAGTGCCCCGCCCAGTAGATGGCCGCTGGTGCCGGCGGCGACCGGGAAGTTCAGCATCTGCACGGCGAAGATGAAGGCGGCGACCAGACCGGCCAGCGGGGCGGTGCGCTCTCCTCCGCCCCCGGATCCGTCCGAGAGGGAGGCGCCACCCAGTTCTCGCCGGGCGCCCCGGAGGCTGACGGCGACCGCGCCTGCGGCGACGACGCCGGCGACGGCGGAGACGGGTGCATTGATGAATCCGTCGGGTACATGCATGGAGTGGCTCCGCTTTCGGGCGTTTTCGCGGGCGGGGTCGGGAACCGCTCAATGATAGTGCCCTGTTGCAAACGGTTCGCAAGAGCGTACGCAACACAACTGCTCACGCCTCCCAAGGTGCCCAATATGAGACATATGGCACATTGGAGGGGAGAGATGCATACACAGGAGGAGCCGGCCCATGTCCCTCGTGATCCAAGAACATGCCAGAGCCCGGCTCATCACCGACGGACCCGACCCGCGGCGGGTCCCCGTAGAGCTCACCTGCGACACCGACGCCCCGCAGACCGTCCACGTCCGGCTTCCCGGCGGCGTCGACTGGGCGTTCGGCCGCGACCTCCTGGAGGGTGGGCTCCGCGCCCCCGTCACCCGCGACGACATACGGGTCTGGCCGTGCGGCCGTGCCCAGCTGGTCCTGGAACTGCACTCCCCGGACGGCGTCGCCGTGTTCCAGTTCGACGTCGTGCCGCTCATCCGGTTCCTGCACCGTACCCGCGAGGCCGTCGAGCGCCTGGCCCCCGCCCCCGCGCCTCCCCCCGCTGCCGCCCCGGCCCCAGCTCCGGCCGCCTCCGTCACCCGCGCATGACGCCGGGCGGCCGCCGGACGGCGCCGCATGACGAAAGCCCCCGTGCCGCGTGCACGGGGGCTTTCGTCGCCCCGGTCCCCCGTCCCCACAGGTAACCGGTGCACCGGGGCCGCGCTCCGCTCAGACGCGGACCCCGGGGTACGTGCGGCTCGGACCGCGGGTCAGACGCGGGCCAGTTCCCGCTCCTCGCCGTCCGCCGGGCCGTCGGCCAGGTCCTTGCGCAGGCCCTCGCCCTCCACGTCCACGTTCGGCAGTGCGCGGTCCAGCCAGCGCGGCAGCCACCAGGCACGCCGGCCGAGCAGGGCGAGCACCGCCGGCACGATGGCCATGCGGACCACGAAGGCGTCGAAGAAGACGGCGATGGCCAGCGAGAAGCCGATCATCTTGATCATCGACTCGGGGGAGCCGATGAAGCCCGCGAAGACCGCCATCATGATCACCGCGGCGGCCGTGACCACCCGCGCACCGTGCCGGAAACCGGTGACGATCGCCTGGCCGGGCGTCTCCCCGTGGACGTACGCCTCACGCATCCGGGTGACCAGGAAGACCTCGTAGTCCATCGCGAGGCCGAAGACCACACCGACCATGAAGATCGGCATCATGCTCATGATCGGTCCGGTCTGCTCGACCCCGAAGAGCGAGCCGAGCCAGCCCCACTGGAAGACCGCGACGACCGCACCCAGGGCCGCTACGACCGAGAGCAGGAAGCCGAGGGCCGCCTTCAGCGGCACCAGCAGCGAGCGGAAGACCACCATCAGGAGCAGGAAGGCCAGGCCCACGACGAGCGCCAGGTAGGGCAGCAGCGCGTCGTTCATCTTCTGCGAGAAGTCGATGTTCATCGCCGTAGCACCGGTGACGAGCACCTCGGCGCCGGTGTCGCTCTTGATGTCCGCACCCGCGTCACGGATCGCGTGGACGACCTGTTCCGTCTCGGTGGAGCTCGGACGGTCCTTCGGGATGACGGTGATGGTCGCGGCGTCGCCGGCCTTGTTGAAGGTGGCCGGGGTGACGGCCGCGACACGGCCGATGCCCTCGATCTCCTGGGAGACCTGGTCGACCGCGGTCTTGCCGTCCGAGCTGCCCTTCGTGTCGACGACGACCAGCAGCGGACCGTTGAACCCGGGACCGAACCCGTCGGACAGCAGGTCGTAGGCCTGGCGCTGCGTCGTGCTCTTCGGCTGGGAGCCGTCGTCGGGCAGGCCCATCTCCAGGGAGGCAGCGGGTACGGCGATGACGCCGAGGCCGATGACCCCGGTGAGCAGGACCCACACCGGCTTGCGCAGCACGAACCGCGCCCAGCGGGTGCCCATGTTCGGCTTGGCCTCGGGCTTGTTCTCCGCCTCGGCTGCCTTGCGCGCCTTGCGCCCCATGACCCGCTTGCCCGCGAAGCCCAGCATCGCCGGGACGAGGGTGAGCGCGATGAGGACGGCGATCGCGACCGTGCCCGCGGCGGCGAAGCCCATCTTCGACAGCATCGGGATGTTGACCACGGCGAGGCCGACCAGGGCGATGACGACGGTCAGACCCGCGAAGACGACCGCGGACCCGGCGGTGCCGACGGCCCGGCCGGCGGCTTCCTCCCGCTCCCGGCCCTCGGCCAGTTCGGCGCGGTAGCGGGAGACGATGAAGAGCGCGTAGTCGATGCCGACCGCGAGGCCGATCATCATCGCGAGCGTGGAGGTGGTGGAGCCCAGGTCGAACACGTTCGCGAGGGCCGTGATCAGCGAAACGCCGATCCCGACGCCGATGAGCGCGGTGAGCAGCGGGAGCCCCGCCGCGATCAGCGAACCGAAGGTGATCACGAGGACCACCGCGGCGATGGCGACACCGATGATCTCGGTGGCCCCGGTCTCCGGCATCACCTGGAGCGCGTCACCGCCGATCTCCACGGTCATCCCGCTGCTCTGCGCGGCCTCGCCCGCTTCCTCGAGCGCCTCGCGCGTCCCGTCGGTGAGCTCCATCGAGCTGACGTCGTAGGAGACGGAGATGTACGCGGTCGAGCCGTCCTTGCTGACGGCGTTCGCCGCGAACGGGTCGGCGACGGAGGCGATCTGGTCCGAGCCGGACTTCAGCTCGGCGACGATCTCCTTGACCTCGGCCTTGTTGGCGGCGTCGGTCACCTTCTGAGCGCCGGGTGCCTTGAAGACGACCCGGGCGGTCGCGCCGTCGGCGCTGCCCCCGGGGAAGCGCTGTTCCAGCAGGTCGAAGGCCTTCTGGGCCTCCGTACCGGGGATGGAGAACGAACTGGAGGTGGCGGTGGACGCGGAGGCGGCACCGAATCCGGCGAGCGCCAGCAGTGCCACCCAGACGAGGGCGACATAGCGGCGGCGCCGGAAGGCAAGCCGGCCGAGCTTGTAAAGGAATGTGGCCACGGAGGGGTACTCCCGGTCAGGTCGTTGAGTGGAAAAGGGCGTGAGGAACCGGCCCGACGACGAGAGCGGCGTGTCAGGTGGAGCTTCGGGGAGGGGTCCTCGGCAAAGAAGGAAAAAGAAAGGGGACGTCAGACGCCGAGGGCGGGGAACACCACGGCTTCGACATAGTCGATGAGGAACGCCTGGTCGACCGAGCGGTCGTCGACCATCTCACGGGCGGCGAAAGCGCCGATCATCATGTGCGGTACATACGGGAGCGCCGGATTGTCCGGACGCACCTCACCCCGGTCCACGGCCCGCTGGAGCAGCACCCCGAGACCGGTCATCTCCGGCTCGATCAGCAGCTCGCGCAGTGCCTGGAACAGATCGGGATTCTCATGAATGGCATGGGTCAGGCCCCGCATCAGCGCGGAGTTCTTCTCCATCTGACAGTCGTCGGTGCGCAGCAGCACGGCGTTGAAGTCGCCGCGCAGCGAACCGGTGTCGATCTCGGCAAGGTGCACCGGCTTGTCGTTCCGGAGTGCCTTGACGACCAGCTCGGCCTTGCTCCCCCACTGGCGGTAGAGGGTGGCCTTGCTGGAACGGGTGCGGGCGGCAACGGCGTCCATGGTCAAGGCCTCGTATCCGACCTCGCCGAGCAGGTCGAGCACGGAGGTGTACAGCTCGCTCTCGCGTTCCGGCGTGAGCCGACTGCGTGCCATGTCCCGACCTCCTTGTCCGTTGCGCCTGCTGGATCGTACGTCGGCGGCCGGTCATCGGGATGATCGACCAAACGAACGAAACTGTTTCGTACACCTCGAAGGTACTCCCCCCACCTAGCGAAACGAGACAGTTTCGCTTGTGTCCTGCACCACAAGTTGCCGGAGCCCCTTCGCACGGAAAGCATTGGGGGGTGAGTGACGACGTGGCGTATCTCCGTTTCCCGCACCTCCACAAGGACTTGCTCTGCTTCGCGGCCGAGGACGACCTCTGGGTCTCCCCCCTCGTCCCGGAGGGGCAGCGGCCCGGCCGGGCGTGGCGGCTGACTGTCGACCGGACCAGGGTCAGTCATCCGCGCTTCTCGCCCGACGGGAGCCGTATCGCCTACACGACCTGGCGCACGCTCGACCCTGAGATCCATCTGGCCCCCGTGGACGGCGGGCCCGCCCGCAGACTCACGTACTGGGGCTCGACCGACGCCCGGGTCTGCGGCTGGAGCCCCGATCCCGGCGACTCGTCCCAGATCCTCGCCGTGTCCTCGCACAATCAGCCGTTCTCGTACTTCTCGTGGGCCTACAGCGTTCCCACCGACGGCAGCCCCGGCGGCAAGCTCCCCTGGGGCCCGGTCTCCGACATCGCGGTCGCCGACATCGACGGCGAGCGGCGCACCCTCCTGCTCACCGGCAAGCCCCCGCACGAGCCCGCCGCGTGGAAGCGGTACCGGGGCGGGGCGACCGGGCGGCTGTGGCTGCACGGTGAGCGCCTGCTGCCGGACATCGGCGGCCATCTGGACTCACCGATGTTCGTCGGGCGCCGGATCGCGTTCCTGTCCGACCACGAAGGGGTCGGCAACCTGTACTCCTGCCTGATGGACGGCAGCGACCTGCGCCGCCATACGGACCACGACGCGTTCTACGCCCGACACGCCTCCAGCGACGGCCACCGGGTCGTCTATCAGTGCGCGGGCGATGTGTGGCTCGTCGACGACCTGGAGTCGCCGGACGCCGTACCGCGGAAGCTGGAGGTGCGGCTCGGCGGGCCCCGGGCGGGGAGGCGCACGTACCAGGTGCCGGCCGCCAGCAACGTGGACTCCCTCTCCGTGGACGAGACGGGCCGTGCGAGCGCCGTCTCCGTACGCGGCAGCCTCTACTGGCTCACGCACCGCGACGGGCCCGCCCGCACGATCACCGACACCCCGGGGGTGCGGGTCCGGCTGCCGGAGATGCTCGGCAGCAGCGGCAAGGTCGCGTACGTGACGGACGCGGACGGCGACGACGCGATCGAGATCGCCCACCTCCCCCGGGCCAGCGGCGACCGCGAGCCGGTCCGGCTGGCCTCCGGGCAGCTGGGCCGGGTCCAGGAGCTCACCTCGGACCCGGAGGGCGAGCGGCTGGCCATCGCGTCGAACGACGGCCGTCTGCTCCTGCTGGACACGGCCGTGGAGGCGGAGACGGCGGCGGAGGGCGAGGACGGGGCCGAGGACGCCCCGCAGGTCCCCCATGTCCCCGCGGAGGACGTGGTCACCGAACTCATCCGCTCCGTCAACGGTCCGGTCCGCGATCTGGCGTTCTCGCCGGACGGGGCGTGGCTGGCCTGGTCCCACCCGGGCGTGGGCCGGTCGCTGCGCCAGATCAAGCTGGCCCGTATCTCGGGTCCCGACGCCCCGGTGATAGTGGATGTCACCAACGGCCGCTTCGAGGACGAGAACCCCGTCTTCACGGGTGACGGCCGCTATCTCGCGTTCCTCTCCTGGCGCGGTTTCGACCCCGTGTACGACGTCCATACCGGCGACCTCTCCTTCCCGCTGGGCTGCCGCCCCTATCTGGTCCCGCTGTCCTCGGCCACCCCGTCCCCGTTCGCCCTGCTGCCGGACGGGCGGCCGGCGGCGGGCGGGCTGGACCCGGTGGACATCCCCGAAGGCACGGTCGAGGGGACGACGGTCACCGTGGAGTTCGAGGGGCTGGAGAGCCGGGTGACGCCGTTCCCGGTCTCCGCGTCGAAGTACTCGGGGCTGCAGCCGGTCAGCGGCGGCGGCCTGGTCTGGCTGCGCTGGCCGATCTCCGGCGCCCTGGGCGAGACGTTCGCGAACCCCTCGGACATGTCGGGCCGGCCCACGCTGGAGCACTTCAACATCGCGAAGGCGCGCAAGACCGAACTCGTCGACCACCTGGACTGGTTCGCGGTCAGCGGGGACGCGAGCCGGCTGGTCGTGATGGACGACGGCGAGCTGCGCGCCGTCCCGTCCAACGAGCCCGGCGACAACGACTCGACGGTCTTCCTCGACCTGCGCCGGATCCTGCACGATGTCGACCCGGCGGCGGAATGGCGTCAGGCCTACGGGGAAGCGGGGCGCATCATCCGGGCCTACTTCTGGGAACCGGACATGTGCGGCATCGACTGGGACGGCGTGCTCGACCAGTACCGGCCGCTCGTCGAACGGGTCGCCTCGCCCGACGAGTTCGCGGACCTGCTGCGGGAGGTCCTGGGCGAACTGGGCACCTCCCACGCGTACGTCTCGCCCGCCCGCCGCAACGAGGGCCCGCCGCACTACCAGCGCGCGATCGGGCTGCTGGGCGCGAACCTCGTGTGCCGCGACGGCGACTGGACGGTCCAGCGGATCCTGCCCGGCGAGTCCTCGGACTCCAAGGCCCGTTCACCGCTTGCCGGTACGGGCATCCGGGAGGGAGCGGTCCTCACCCATGTCGACGGCCGGCCCGTCGACCCGGTGGCCGGACCGTACCCGCTGCTGACGGCGGCCGGCGGCACCACGGTGGAGCTGACGTTCCGGCCGTCCGGGGGCGAGTGCGGCGGCCGGTCCCGGCGCATCGCGATCGTCCCGCTGGTCGACGAACGGCCGCTGCGCTACCAGGACTGGGTGGCCAAGCGCCGCGAGGTCGTACGGGAGCTGAGCGGCGGCAAGTGCGGGTACCTGCACATCCCGGACATGGGCGGCTCGGGCTGGGCGCAGTTCAACCGCGACCTGCGCCTGGAGGTCTCCCGCCCGGCCCTGATCGTCGACGTACGCGGCAACGCGGGCGGTCACATCAGCGAACTGGTCGTCGAGAAGCTCACCCGAACGATCCTCGGCTGGGACCTGACCCGCAACGCGCAGGCGGTCAGTTACGCGTCCAACGCTCCGCGGGGTCCCGTGGTGGCGCTGGCGGACGAGGCGACCTCCTCCGACGGCGACATGATCACGGCCGCGTTCAAGCTGCTGAAGCTGGGGCCGGTGGTGGGTCAGCGCACCTGGGGCGGGGTGGTCGGCATGACCGGGCGCCACCGGCTCGGCGACGGCACGGTGATCACGGTGCCGATGAACGCGGCCTGGTTCGACACGTACGGCTGGTCCGTCGAGAACCACGGCGTCGGCCCGGACCTGGAAGCCCTGCGCACCCCCCTGGACTGGGCCGAGGGCCGCCACGCGGTCCTGGACGACGCGGTACGGGTGGCCCTGGACCTCCTGGCGGTCCACCCGGCGGCCACACCCCCCACCTACGCAACAGCCCCGATCCTGCGCCGCCCCCCACTACCACCACGCTGACCGGCCACCCCGTCCACGTTCGGACCCCACCCCCGGCAACCCCCAGCCCACCCTGCGCTCGAGGGCACCCACAAACCCAGCACCCCAGCCCACCCGGCACTTAAGGGCATCCCTGAGCCCAGCAACCCCCAGCCCACCCGGCGCTTGAGGGCATCCTTGAGCCCAGCAACCCCCAGCCCACCCGGCACTTAAGGGCACCCTCAAACCCAGCAACCCCCAGCCCACCCGGCACTTAAGGGCACCCTCAAGCCCGGCAACCCCCAGCCCACCCGGCGCTTGAGGGCATCCTTGAGCCCAGCAACCCCCAGCCCACCCTGCGCTTGAGGGCATCTTTGGAGCCCGTCCGGCGATTGAGGACCGGGGCCCGGGGCGGAGCCCACGGTTTCGGGAAGGGGCGGGTAGGGGACAAGCCCCGCGCACGCAAGAGGGGCGCACCCGGTACTCCGGATGCGCCCCACAGCAACGCAGCAACGCAGACGCGTCAGACGCCCCGCGCCGCCGAGCTCACGTCAACGGTCGAAACGCTCGCGCGCCTGGTCCGACGCGCCCTGCGCCCGCTCCCGCGCGCCGGCCTGGCCGGCGGGACGAGCGGAACGGTCCGCGCGCTGCTCGTCGGCGTCGGACGGGCGGTCGTGCCGCTCGTCCCGCCGGCCGCCGGCCTTCTTCTGCTGCTGCTTGGCCTGGTCGGCAAGCTCCTGCGCCTTGTCCTTGAACTGGTCTGCGATGCCCATGCTGTTCACTCCTATGTGGGTGCGTGGGGTTGGCCCCGGTGGGGCCTCGCTCAGACTTACACACCCGGACATTCATCGCATTTCGATCATTGACGCTCGGCCCGCGCCGCCCTGTCAGCCTCGCCGCCTGCCCCCACGAGCCCCTTGGTGACACCCTCGAGCCGCGGCCCGAACCGCTTCATCTCCCGCTGCCCGACCGCCCCGATCAGCATGGGCAGGTACCCGCGCACCGACTGCATCCCGCGCAGCCACCACTGGGCGTACACATGCGCGGACCGCCGCTCGATACCGGCGACGATCCGGTCCACGGCCGGACCCAGCGGATACGTACGGTTCGTCGGCCACGGCAGCCGCTGCCGCAACTCCCGCATGACGTCGTCCTCGTCGGCACCACGCACCATGTCCGTGTCGGTCCAGGACAGATAGCCGACCCCGACCCTCACCCCCCGGTAGCCGACCTCCGCACGCAGGCTGTGCGCGAACGCCTCCACGCCCGACTTGGACGCGCAGTACGCGCTCATCATCGGCGCCGGGGTGATCGCGGCCAGCGAGGCTATCTGGAGGAAGTAGCCGCGGCTCTCCATGAGTACCGGCAGGAACGCCCGCCCCGTGACCGCGCCGCCGATCAGGTTCACCTCGATGACCCGCCGCCAGGCGACGGGGTCGGAGTCCACGAACGGACCGCCCGAGGCGACCCCGGCGTTGGCGACGACGATGTCGACCTTGCCGAACCGTTCCTTGACCTCGCGGGCGACCTGGGCCATGGCCTCGTGGTCGGTGACATCCGCGAACCAGTGGTCGCTCTCCCCGTGCAGCCGCTCCGAGACCTTCTTCAGCTCGTCCGGCTCCAGCCCGACCAGTGCCAGCGTGGCACCGCGCGCCGAGAGCTTGCGGGCCAGCAGTTCGCCCACACCGCGGGCCGCGCCGGTGACGACCACGACCTGCCCTTCGAGACTCCGCCTGCCGCTCATGCGACCTCCTCCTCACGCACGGCCTGCGCCGCACTGTCCGCAGTGACGTACCCGGCCACCAGTTCCCGGAGTTTCGCGGTGACCACCTCGGGTGCCTCGACCGGCGTCATATGGCCCATACCCGTCAGCTCCGTGAGCCCGAGGCTCTGGGGCAGCGCCGCCTCGATGGCCCGCGCGTGCACCGGCGGTGTCAGCCGGTCGTCCGCGCCCGCGATCACCGCGGTCGGCAGCCGCAACTCCCGTACACCCGACTCGAGATCGAGCTCCGCGAGCACGTGCCCCCACGCGACCCGCGCCTTGCGCGGACACGCGTGCACGATCCTGGCACAGGCGTCGACCCGCTCGGGGGACGAACCACGGCCCATCGTGGCGTACTTGAGAATCGCCTTCGAGACCGCATTGACCGGCCCGAGCGGGGCCCGCGCCCCGAGGACCTTCCCGGTCAGCCGCGTACGCAGGGCACCGGCCCGCATCGGCAGCACCAGAGACTCGGCGGTCAGCCGCGAACTTCCGGTACTGCACAGCAGAACAGCGGCCCCGTGCTCGCGTACCGCGGCCCGCCCGGCTGCGGCCATCAGCGTCATCCCGCCCATGGAGTGCCCGGCGAGCACCGCCTTCTGCCCCGGCGCGAGCGTGGCCCTCAGTACCGCCTCCAGATCGTCGGCCAGCTTCTGCGTGCCGTATCCGTCCGCGCCGGCCTCCGGCGTACGGCCGTGGCCCCGCTGGTCGTAGACGACGACCCGGTGGTCCGCCGACAGGTCACGCACCTGCGCGTCCCAGAAGTGCGTGTTGCAGGTCCAGCCGTGCGCCAGGACCACGGCGGGGGCGCCGTCGGGTCCGTGCAGTTCGACGTGGATGCGCGCGCCGTCGGCGGACACGGCGGTCAGTTCGCGTACGGGTACGGGCGGGACGTCCGCCCGGTGCAGCAGCCGGCTCATCGGGCGACCTCCTCGGTGACGGACTTCTTCGCGGTGCTGACGGCGGGCGGCCGGATGACCTCGTACTCCCCGAGGTCGACCGAGCGCGTGGCCCGCCGGAATTCGGCCGTCGTCCCCGGCCAGACCGTGGTGTTGCGCCCGGTGGAGTCCAGGTACCAGCTGGTGCAGCCGCCGGTGTTCCACACGGTCCGCTTCATCCGGTCCTGGACCCGCCTGTTCCACGCGCCCACGGCGGAGGTCCGTGCGCCGAGTGCGGCGCGTCCTCCCAGGACGTCCAGCTGGCGCAGGTAGTCGGCCATGTAGTTCAGCTGGGACTCGATCATGAGGATCATGGAGGAGTTCCCGAGCCCGGTGTTGGGGCCGATGACCGTCATCCAGTTGGGGAAGCCCGCCGCGGAGGCGCCGCGCAGCGCCTGCATGCCGTCCTTCCAGGACTCGGCGAGCGTGATGCCGTCGGCGCCGACGACCCGGTCGGCGATCGGCATGTCCGTCACATGGAAGCCGGTGCCGAGGATGATCACGTCGGCCTCGGTCTCCGTGCCGTCGGAGGCGACGACGGTGGAGCCCCGCACCTCGGCCAGGCCGGAGGCGACCACGTCCACATTCGGCTGGGCGAGCGCCGGGTAGTAGGCGTTGGAGAGCAGGATGCGCTTGCATCCGATGCGGTACGAGGGGGTCAGCTTGGCCCGCAGCTCCGGGTCCTTGATCGCCCGCGCCATGTTGGCCTTGGCTATCCGCTCCACCAGGCCCAGCTGGTCGGGATGCTTGGTGAACGCGCCGACCTGCAGCTCCCGGATGCCCCACAGCAGTCCGCGGCGCGCGGTGCCGGTGAACGGGAGCGTGCGGTGCAGCCACTTCTCGGCCCCGCTGATGGCGCGGTCCATGCGCGGCATGACCCAGGGCGGGGTCCGCTGGAACAGCGTGAGCCTGCTCGCCCTGGGCTGGATCTCCGGCACGATCTGGATGGCGGACGCCCCGGTGCCGATCACCGCGACGCGCTTGCCGGTGAGGTCGTAGTCGTGGTCCCACCGGGCCGAGTGGAAGACCTTGCCGGGGAACTCGGCGAGCCCCGGGATGTCCGGCAGCTTCGGGTCGGAGAGCGGACCGGTCGCGGAGACGACGACATCGGCGGTGACGGTGACTCCGTTGGCCGCCTCGATCACCCAGTGCAGCTGGTCGCCGTCCCAGCGCATGACCGTGACCTCGTGGTTGAACCTGAGGTGCGGGCGCAGCCCGAACGTGTCGGCCACGTGCTCCAGGTAGGCACGTATGTGCTCCTGCCCGGAGAAGGTGCGTGGCCAGTCGGGGTTGGGCGCGAACGAGAAGGAGTAGAGGTGGGACGGTACGTCGCAGGCGCAGCCCGGATAGCTGTTGTCGCGCCAGGTGCCACCGACGGAGCCGGCCCGCTCCAGGACCAGGAAGTCGGTGATGCCTTCACGGCGCAGCCGGACAGCGGCCCCGAGGCCCCCGAATCCGGATCCGATCACCGCCACTCGTACGTGTTCGTGCTGGGCCATGCTGCCGCCTCCCCGCGGTACGTCACACGACTCTGCCAGCAATCACTGGCATTGTTGGGAGAGTAGAGCAGGGCCGTACCGATGGGTAGGGGTCGCACCAAGGAAAGTTACCGACGGTACAACATAGGGTGCGGGTGTGGCTGAAGGACGCGAGCACCGCGAATACCGCATGGACGAGCTGGCCAAGGAGGCCGGTATCACCGTGCGCACCCTGCGTTTCTACCGTGAGCGGGGGCTGATCCAGCCGCCCCGCCGCGAGGGCCGTATCGCCTGGTACGACGACCATCACCTCGCCCGCCTGCGCACCATCACGGGCCTGCTGGAACGCGGCCACACCCTCAACGGCATCGCCGACCTCGCCACCACCTTCGACAGCGGCCGCGATGTCGCCGAGGTGCTGGGCCTGGGCGAGCCGACCGAGGAGACCCCGGTCCGGCTCTCTCCCGAGCAGCTCGCCGACTACTTCAGCGACGAGGCCACGGCGGAGAATCTCGCCGCGGCCCTGGACCTCGGCTACCTCGCCACGGACGGCGACGAGATCGTGCACATGAGCCGCCGCCTGCTGGAGGCCTCGTCGGAGCTCGTACGGGAGGGAGTGCCGCTCTCCGCGGTGCTCTCCTCCGGCCGCCTGGTCCGCGAGCATGCCGACGCGCTCGCCGACCTCTTCGTCCGGGTCATGAACACCCATGCCGCGGGCACCGAACCGGACCGGATGCGCAGCCTCGCCCACGCGGTCGTGGACGCCGAACTGTCCATGGCACTGGACCGGCGGCTGCGCAGCGAGGGCGGCTCCGGCACTCCGGAGAAGTGAACGGCTACCGCTCGTAGGTGACCGTCACCGGCGCATGGTCGCTCCACCGCTCGCCGTGCGTGGCCGCCCGCTCCACCCAGGCCTTCACCGCGCGGGCCGCGAGGCCGCCGGTCGCGACCTGGTAGTCGATGCGCCAGCCCGCGTCGTTGTCGAACGCCCGCCCACGGTAGGACCACCAGGAGTAGGGCCCCTCCTCGTCCGGGTGCATCGCCCGGACCACGTCCACGTACGCGGCCTCCTCGAACACCCGGGTCAGCCACTCCCGCTCCTCGGGGAGGAAGCCCGAGTTCTTCTTGTTCGACTTCCAGTTCTTGAGGTCGGCCTCACGGTGGGCGATGTTCCAGTCGCCGCACACGACCACCTCGCGCCCCTCGGCGGCCGCCCGCACCTTGAGGCCCTTCAGATAGGGCAGGAAGGCCGCCATGAAGCGCTCCTTCTCGTCCTGCTTCTCCGTACCGACGTCACCGGACGGCAGATACAGGCTCGCGACCGTCACACCCGGCAGGTCCACCTCGACGTAACGGCCGCTGCCGTCGAACTCCTCGCTCCCGGGGTCCCCGAAGCCGCCGAACCCGGTCTGGACGCGCTCCGGGGCGTGCCGCGTGTAGATGGACACACCGGCGCGCCCCTTGGCCGCGGCCGGGGCGTGCACGGTGTGCCAGCCCTCGGGGTCGCGTACCTCTTCGGGCAGTTGCTGCGGTTCGGCCCGGACCTCCTGGAGGCAGATCACGTCGGCCTCCGTCTGCGCCAGCCACTCGACGAAGCCCTTCTTCGCGGCAGCGCGGAGCCCATTCACATTCACACTGGTTACGGTGAGCATCCCGGCACAGTACCGATACCCGCTAGTGCATACCTGTACCATGACTCGCATGAATATCCAGCCTCGGCCTTTCGACCACCCCGACGCCGTCAAACTCAACGACCTGGTGCAGCTCGAATACGCCGAGCGCTACGGAGATGGGGGCGACATCACACCGCTCGACGCCACCATGTTCGATCCGCCGCGCGGACTGTACCTGCTCGCCTACGACGATCAGGACAGGCCTCTCGCCACCGGCGGCTGGCGCTCTCAGGAGCGGAACGCCGAGGGCTACTCCGACGGCGACGCCGAGATCAAGCGGATGTTCGTGATAGCCGAAGGCCGCGGCAACGGCCTGGCCCGACGGATCCTCGCCGCCCTGGAGGCCGACGCACAGGCCGCCGGCCGCACCCGCATGGTCCTGGAGACCGGCGACAAGCAGCAGGAGGCGATCGCCCTGTACATCTCCAGCGGCTACACACCCTGCTCGAAGTTCGGCCACTACCGGACGTACGAGAGCAGTATCTGCATGGCGAAACCGCTGCGGCAGCCTTCCTAGGGAACCCGCGCCACACCCACGTAGAAGCCGCTCCGCTCGTACACCGGCGCGGGCTGCTCCCGATACCACTCGGTCGCCGAGACCAGCCCTGGCTCCACGAGGTTCAGCCCCTCGAAGAAGGGCTCGACCTCGCCGCGCGTCCGCATCCGCAACGAGATCTCGCCCTTGCGGTACGCGGACTCGGTCTCCTGCCGGAGCTCCGGGTGCTGATCGGCCGTCCCGTGCGAGAGGACCAGGTAACTCCCTGACGGCAGCGCGCCCACCAGGGTCCTGGTGATGCCGTACGGGTCCTGGTCGTCGGGCAGGAAGTGCATCAGCGCGATGAGGGACAGCGCGACGGGGCGACCGAAGTCCAGCACCTCACCCGCGCGTTCGAGGATCGCCCCCGGCTGCCGCACATCCGCGTGGATGTACTCGGTCGCCCCCTCGGGCCTGCCGACCATGAGCGCTTCCGCGTGACGCAGCACGATGGGGTCGTTGTCGGCGTAGACGACCCGGGCCCGAGGAGTGACGGCCTGGACGATCTGGTGCAGATTCGGGGAGGTGGGTATCCCGGTGCCGATGTCCAGGAACTGGTCGATGCCCTGCTGGGCCAGCCAGCCGGAAGCACGGTGCATGAAGGCCCGGTTCCGCGCCGCATTGGCCCGCGCCTCCGCAGGCAGTTTCTCCCCGACCGCCTGGTCGACGGGATAGTTGTCCTTGCCGCCCAGGAGCCAGTCGTAGACGCGCGCCGGATGGGGCTTGCTGGTGTCGATCCGAGAGCTGGGCATACCGGCTGTCACAGGACGCTCCTCCGTACGGAATCGCGGATACGTGCGCTTGACCCGAACACCGGACAACCGTCAACTGCGGCCGCCGGACGGCCAGGTGAGCAGGAAACACCCTAGGCGACCCGGTCGTCCCGTGGCGGCCCTCTCCGGTCCGCGTCAGATCCATGGTCCGGTCGGTGCGCCAAGTGGTCCCGCCGTCGCAGGAGAACGCATGCTCCCACCGGGCGGTGCCAGGGGTGGAACGGGGCCACTCGCATCGCGCACCTTCACGGCATGGCCGCCCAGGACGGCCTCGCAGAAGAACTGCCCCGGCCGTGACAACTGGGGGCTCGACGGCTCCTCTGTTGCCCAGTGGTGACACCGTGACGATGGTTCAGCGACCGTGCGTGCCCGATGATGAGCGCACACCGCAGGGCCGCCGGGGGGATGCACAATCCGACGGGAAGCGGGAGTCCGGCACTTCATTCCGCGGGATCGGCGCTCTGCCGACTCCTTGCACTTCTGCGCACCACATCGCACCGCCATGCCATCAAGGGTCCGCTGTCCCGTGTCAGTGCGCCCTCGACGATTCCTGGGGGGAATCCACCCATGCTCGCTCTCGCCCGCTCCGCCGCCGTCGTCGCCACCGCCGCGATCGCCGGTACCGCCCTCGTCCCCTTCATCGCCCACGCCGAGAGCCGGCCGCTGCTGCGCGTCGAGCTGGGAACGCCCGCCTCCAGCGGGCCCCTCACCCGGGGCGGCGCCACCGAGACCTTCGAGCTGACCGTGGAGAACCCCGGTACCACGGCGCGCCAGTACCACCCGTGGCTGCTCCTCGACGAGGCCGGCCCGAGCCCGCTCCAGACCGCTGACATCACCTACCGCGTCGAGCCCGTGAACGCGCCCGCGACCGCCGTACTCGTCGGCCACCAGGACGGCGGCTGGCAGGGCATGTTCCACCCGGCCTCCGGAAACGCCGGCGACGGCTTCCAGGTCCCGGCCGGCTCCAAGCTGACGTGGAAGGTCACCATCGGCCTCACCACGTCGTACCCAACGATCAACGGCGGCTTCGAGCTGACGGCCGGCAGCGTCCAGCCCGAGCTGGAGCGGGCCGACACCCTGACCTTCGACGTGGCCCCGAACAACGAGCCCGGCACGTTCCGCACCTGGATGGACAGGACCGGCGGCTGCGCGGGTCTCCCCGAGACCCGATGCCAGGGCCTGGACCTGCACTACAAGGTGGGCGGCCACGGCACGTTCAACCACGCCGTCCGCAACCAGCTGATCGCCTCCTACGGCGACAGCAAGGTGCGGAACGCGGGCCTCGTCGTGGAGGCGAAGGTGGACGGCGGCTGGAAGGTCATGAAGGGTGACGACTTCTTCGCGACCCTTCCGACGATCCAGAAGGGCTTCGGCGTGGACTCGGGCGAGCGCGTGGTGCCGCTGCGGATCAAGCTGGCCGCCGACACCGCGGTCACCGGCCCCACGCCGATCACCCTGCGGACCGAGACCCTCCTGGACGCCGGGAACAACTACCCCTTCGCGGGTACCACCGACACGAAGATCACGCTCGGCCCGGTGAAGGCCACCCCCGCACCCACCACGACCCCGTCCACCACGCCGTCGACGACGCCTTCCGCCACTCCGTCGGTGACGCCCTCCACCAGCAGCTCCGCCGCCGCGCCGGTCCCGTCCGCGTCGACGCCGACGGCCGCCACCGGCTCCCTCGCCACCACCGGCTCCGACTCCACGACGTCGCTGTACGCCGCCCTGACGGCCGCCGCTCTCGTGGCCCTCGGCTCCCTGGCCTGGTTCATCACGCGCCGCAGCGCCCAGCGCTGACGGTCGGCAAGCCCCCGCCTGACCGCTGCTGCACGACGCCAAAGAGCCCCTACCGGGTTTCCCCGGTAGGGGCTCTGAGCTGCGGTGGACCTGTGGGGATTTGAACCCCAGACCCCCTCGATGCGAACGAGGTGCGCTACCAGACTGCGCCACAGGCCCTTGCAACGAGTGAAACTTTAGCACCCCCACCGGGGTGCTCGGAAATCCGTATGCCGCAGGTCAGCCGAGTCGGCGTCGCCACCGGTCTCACTCGTTGGCCGCACGGGGCCGGTCCCCGTCGTCGTACTGGTCGAAGAGAGGCGTCCGGCCCCGGTCGCGGGTGCGGCGGGGCTGGTTGGCGCGTCGGCGCGGCGCCGGGTCCGCCGCGGGCTCGGCGGGGTGCGCCGTGCCCGTCTGGGTGGGCTCCGCCGTGCTGGAGCGGGCCGCGCTCCACGTGTCCGGGTCGCCAACCTCCACACCGCCCGTGGCGCGCGGGGCCACCGGGGCGGTGACATAGGTCGGGAGAGGCACCGGGACCGGCTCCCAGCTGTCGCCCTGGGCCGGCCCGCGTTCGCGCTGCTGGTCCACCCACTCCGCGTGGTCCGTCTGCTCGACGAGGGCGCGGCGGCCCGCCTCCTGCGGGGAGACCGTGGGGGCGGGTACGGGGTGGGAGTCGCGCCCTTCGGGCTCCTCGTCGGGCTCGGCGGGAGCCGTTGTCGCGGGCTGGTGCCTGCGGGGACGGTTCTCGCGGAGCCGCTGCGCGGCCACCTCGGCCAGCCGACGGTCCATGGTGAAGGCGAACCGGCGCCGCTCCTGGGCACGCAGATGCACGATGTACGTGCTCAGCAGCACGGCCGGGACGGCGGGCGCCCACAGGAAGCGGAGTCCGCCGACCGCCGCGACGATCGCGCCGAGCGTGAACGCCAGGAACAGGACGATGGTCGTACGCCGGCGGCGCGCCAGCACCTTGGAGCGCCGGGCCCGCCGCTCGCGCTCGGCTTCCGCACTCGACGTACGCGCGCGCTGTACGGGCGCGGACCGCGCCGCCTGCGCGCGCGGGCGCTCCGGGGCAGGACGCTCGCGCACCGGGTCGTGCAACCGGGCTTCCGTGTGCGCCGGGGGCGCGGAAAAGGCCCGGACGTCCACGGAACCCAATCGGTCCGTGGCGGCATCCGGGTCGACGTCGCCGGGCGCCTCCTCGGCATCGCGCTCCCGCAGCTCCTTGGCGTACCGGCGCTCCATCGCCGCCCGTCCGGACAGCAGCCGGATGGCGGTGCTGAAGCGTTCCGTCGGACGGGCCTCATTGAGCTCGTCCTGCCTGCGGAGCCACATCGGCACCAAGTAGGCGGCCCAGGCCCCGACAATGACTGCGTAGATGAGGCCGCTGCTGCTCACGCTCACACCGTAGAGGGGTTTGCACGGCGGCATCCGCCAATTGGCCCGGTGTGTCGCCCGATCCGGCTGATATCACGGACTTTTTTTGCGATTGTTCAGATCAGCAGTCGACGCGAGTGGGTTCGTTAGCGCTCAGAGAGCGATCAATTTCGAACACTTATTTCATTTCCCCGGGAGTGTGTGGCGTCGTCGGCCGCACTCTGCGCCAACGCCGGAGCATCCCGTCAGGGACTTCTTCCGCGGTGAGGGCAAAGATCAGATGGTCCCGCCACGCACCGTCGATGTGGAGATAGCGGGGACGCAGCCCTTCCTCACGGAATCCGAGCTTTTCCACGACTCTCCGGCTGGGGCCGTTCTCGGGCCGAATGCAGACCTCGATCCGGTGCAGACCGACGTTGCGGAAACAGTGGTCGACGGCGAGCGCCACCGCGGTCGGCATGACACCGCGGCCCGCCACACCCCGGTCCACCCAGTAGCCGACATGGCCCGAGCACATCGATCCCCAGGTGATCCCGGCCACCGTCAACTGCCCGACGAGACGCCCTTCGTACTCGATGGCGAAGGGCAGCATCCGGCCCGCGTTCGCCTCGGAGCGCAGATGGCGGATCATCTGGCGGTAGGTGGGGCGCTGGGCCATCGGGGCGCCGGGCGCGGGCGGCGGGACGGTCGCCTCCCAGGGGCGCAGCCAGTCACGGTTGCGCCGGTTGACCTCACGCCACATGCGCTGGTCACGCAGCTTTATCGGGCGCAGGGTGATCTCGCCGTCGGTCAGGATCACCGGCCAGGTCGGGACGTTCAGCTCGAGCTCCCCGGTCGGGGGTGATCGCCGCCGCGCACCTGGTCGACGGCGTGCACCAGAAGCCTGTTCAGGACGGCGAGGCCGTCGCGCACCCCGCCCGTGGAGCCGGGGAGGTTCACGATGAGGGTGCCTCCCGCGATACCTGCGAGGCCGCGCGAGAGCGCGGCCGTGGGGACCATGTCCCGGCCTTCGGCACGGATCGCCTCGGCGATGCCCGGGATCTCGCGTTCGATGACGCGCCGGGTGGCCTCCGGCGTCCGGTCGGTGGGCGAGATGCCCGTACCACCGGTGGTGAGGATGACGTCGTAGCCGGCTGCCGCGCCGGCCCGCAGTGCCGCCTCGACGGGGTCGCCGTCCGGAACGACCTGGGGGCCGTCGACGGCGAATCCGAGACCGGTGAGCGCCTCGGCGATGACCGGGCCTCCCTTGTCGGCGTAGACCCCTGCCGATGCGCGGTTGGACGCGGTCACGACGAGCGCGGTGTAGGGGCCGCCGGACGGGTCCGATGCGGGCGGGACGGTGCCCGAGGGGTCGTTGTCGGGCGCGGTCATGCGTCCGCCCCCTCCGGCGCGGGGCGGCGGTAGTCGCCGGACTTGCCGCCCGACTTCGCCTCCACCCGGATGTCCGTGATCACCGCGCTCTTGTCGACCGCCTTGATCATGTCGATCACCGTGAGCGCGGCGACCGAGACGGCGGTAAGTGCCTCCATCTCGACCCCTGTGCGGTCGGTGGTCTTCACGGTGGCGAGGATCTCCACGGCGTCGTCCGTGACGCTCAGATCGACCTTCACACCGGAGACGGCGAGGGGATGACAGAGCGGGATCAGGTCCGGGGTGCGCTTGGCCCCCATGATTCCGGCGATCCGCGCGGTCGCGAGCGCGTCGCCCTTGGGGACGCCCTCACCCCGGAGGAGCTCGATCACACGCGGCGACACGAGGACCCGGCCGCTGGCCCGGGCGATGCGCGCCGTGACGTCCTTCTCCGACACATCGACCATGCGGGCCGCGCCCGCCTCGTCGATGTGCGTCAGCCTGTTCTGCGTACTCAACTCACTCCGCCTAGCGGTAGGGCGCCGGTTGCCCGCTCGGCCCGCACACACACGTGCGGGCGGGCCGGGGGTCCGGGGGGCTTCCCCCGGTAAGGCACAGCGCCAGATACCGTACCGCCACCGCGCGGAAGTCAGCGGAGGAGGATCACCTCGGTCTCCGCGCCGGGCTCCGCGGAGGTGACGTCCTCGGGCAGCACGATCAGCGCGTCCGCCTGGGCGAGCGCGGCGATCAGGTGCGATCCGGAACCGCCGACGGGGGTGACGGTGCCCGCCTCGGAGTCGTACGTACCCCGCAGGAACTGCCGCTTGCCGGACGGCGAGGCGAGCGCCTTGTCCGTGCTCAGCACGGCGCGGACCGTCGGGCGGCGGACATCCTTCAGCCCCATCAGGGTCCGGATCGCCGGCCGTACGAACAACTCGAAGGAGACGTACGAGGAGACGGGGTTGCCGGGCAGCGCCAGCAGCGGGGTGTGGTCGCGGCCGATCGAGCCGAAGCCCTGCGGCTTGCCCGGCTGCATGGCCAGCTTGCGGAAGTCGATGCCGCTGCCCGGGTCGTCCTCGTCCCCGACGGAGGACAGGGCTTCCTTGACCACGTCGTACGCGCCGACGCTCACGCCACCGGTGGTGACGACGATGTCCGCGCGGATCAGCTGGTCCTCGATCGTGGCGCGCAGCGTCTCCGCGTCGTCGGCGACCGCGGGCACCCGGTAGGCGATGGCCCCGGCGTCCCGTGCCGCTGCTGTCAGCGCGAAGCTGTTGGAGTCGTAGATCCGGCCGCCGGTCAGCTCCTCGCCTGGCTGCACCAGCTCGCTGCCGGTGGAGAGCACGACGACGCGCGGGCGGGGCCGCACCTTCACCGTCGAGCGGCCGATGGCGGCGAGCAGCCCGATCTGCGGCGGTCCGACGACCGATCCCGCGCGCAGGGCCAGATCTCCCGGCTGGACGTCGCTGCCCCGGGCCCGGACGTGGGCGCGGGCCTCGACGGGGCGGTGGACACGGACCTCACCGCTCGCCCCTTCCGGGGCGTCGCTGTGGGCGCGCATGGACTCGGCCGGTCCGCCGCCCGTACCCCCGTCGGTCCACTCGACCGGGACGACCGCGTCGGCGCCCGCGGGCAGCGGGGCGCCGGTCATGATGCGGGCCGCCTCGCCGGGAGCCACCGACCGGCCGTCGGCGAGTCCGCCGTCGCCCGCCGCGACATCGCCGATCACGGTCAGGACGGCGGGGAACTCCTCGCTGGCGCCCTCGACATCGGAGACCCGGACGGCATATCCGTCCATCGAGCTGTTGTCGAAGGGCGGCAGGGCAACCTCGACCATGACGTCCTCGACCAGGACACAGCCCTGCGCGTCGGCCAGCTGCAGCTCGATGGGCTCCAACGGCCTCACCGCGGCAAGGATGTCGTCCAGGTGCTCGTCCACCGACCAGATCGTGGTGCTCAAGCTGTCTACAACTCCTCGTTGACGTAACTGCGCAGCCAGGTCCGGAAGTCCGGGCCCAGGTCTTCACGTTCGCACGCGAGTCTGACAATGGCACGCAGGTAGTCGCCGCGGTCACCGGTGTCATAGCGGCGGCCCTTGAAGACGACGCCGTGCACCGGGCCGCCGGTCTTCTCGTCCTCGGCCAGCAGCTGCAGTGCGTCGGTGAGCTGGATCTCGCCCCCGCGTCCGGGCTCGGTGTGACGGAGTATGTCGAAGATCGCGGGGTCCAGGACATAGCGGCCGATGATGGCGAGGTTGCTGGGCGCGTCGGCCTGGTCGGGCTTCTCGACCAGGCCGGTGATCCGTACGACGTCGCCGTCGGCGGTGGCCTCGGTGGCCGCGCAGCCGTACATGTGGATCTGCGACGGGTCGACCTCCATCAGCGCGATGACGCTGCCGCCCTCGCGCTCCTGGATCTCGACCATCCGGGCGAGCAGCGGGTCGCGCGGGTCGATCAGGTCGTCGCCGAGGAGGACCGCGAACGGCTGGTCACCGACGTGCGGCGCGGCGCACAGGACCGCGTGGCCGAGGCCGCGCGGGTCGCCCTGGCGGACGTAGTGCATGGTGGCCAGGTCGCTGGACTCCTGGACCTTGGAGAGCCGTTCGGCGTCTCCCTTGCGGGTCAGCGCGGACTCCAGCTCGTAATTCCGGTCGAAGTGGTCCTCCAGAGGACGCTTGTTCCGACCGGTGATCATCAGGACGTCGGAGAGGCCTGCTCCGACCGCCTCTTCGACGACATACTGGATGGCGGGCTTGTCGACGACAGGCAGCATCTCTTTGGGAGTGGCCTTGGTGGCCGGCAGGAACCGGGTGCCGAGACCTGCAGCCGGAATGACAGCTTTGCTGATCCTGGGGCGCGACTGAGTCATATGCAGACTCTAACGGGTGCGTATGGGCGGAAGATGAGCGTCCGGTTAACTTCGTACTCATACAACCCCATACGAGAATTATGCGAGTACCCGTGAACCACGACATGTCCGGAAAGGCGCCCCTGCGGCGCGAACTGCTCGCCGCGCGAAGGCTCCTGACCTCTCAGGACGTCGAAAACGCTGCCGCGGTTCTGTCCTCGGCCGCACTCGTTCTACCGGAACTCGACGGAGCCCGTACCGTCGCCGCCTATGTGTCCGTGGGGCGTGAACCCGGAACCCGCCCGCTCCTGGACGCACTGCGTGCGCGGAACGTACGGGTGCTGCTGCCGGTGCTCATGGCCGACAACGACCTGGACTGGGCGGCGTACGAGGGCGCTGAACACCTCCTGCCCGCGGGCCGGGGGCTGCTGGAGCCCGACGGAGCGCGCCTGGGGCCGGCCGCGGTCCTCGACGCCGACGTGGTCCTGCTCCCCGGACTCGCGGTGGACCGGCGCGGGATGCGGCTGGGCCGGGGCGGCGGCAGCTACGACCGGGTACTGGCCCGGCTGGCCGCGGCCGGAGCCCACCCCGCCCTCGTCGTCCTGCTGTACGACGACGAGGTGGTCGCGCAGGTTCCGGAGGAACCGCACGACCACCCCGTGGATGCCGTGATCACGCCGGCCGGAGCGCGGCGCTTCACCGCCTAGGCCGTCCTGGGCGCTGCCCGGGCTTCCCCGGGCGCCGCCTAGGGTTTCTTGAGCGTCAGCGTGTCGACCGTGGACTGCCCGACCGCGTTGCTGCTGAAGGACCAGTCGAGCAGTTCTCCGTCGACCCACTTGTCGGTCTGATCGGTGTAGTGCGCGCTGAACGCGTGCCCGGAGGCGCCGGTCAGGTTGATCCAGCGGGACTTGTCCCAGTCCCCCACGTTGACGACCATCCGCATCGACGGGACCCAGATGACGTCGTAGCCGCCCGCCGCGTTCCAGCCGGTGGCGTTGACCGCGGCCTCGCCGCCGCCGAGGTGCCAGGGACCCCGGTTGAGGGCCCGCTGCAGAAGGCCGGGGCCCTCGGTGCCGAGCGTCTGGTTGCGCAGGGTCAGCTGGTGCAGCCGGCCCCAGCTCCAGGTGGTGATGTCCTTGCCGAGCTCGGCCGTCAGCTCCCAGCGGGCGTCTTCCATGGCCCG
This sequence comes from Streptomyces sp. NPDC056452, assembly GCF_042796085.1. Lineage (NCBI taxonomy): Bacteria > Bacillati > Actinomycetota > Actinomycetes > Kitasatosporales > Streptomycetaceae > Streptomyces > Streptomyces sp. NPDC056452. Next base: position 80,505 of record NZ_JBHTRI010000011.1, on the reverse strand, counting down.
GGCGAAGAGCTGGTCACGGCCGTCGATCGCCTCTTCACGGCCCCTGACCGGAGCCTTCCACCACTCGTTGTCCTTGTCCTCGAGGATGGACTCGACGACCTCGTACCAGCGGTCGCCGCCGTCCGGCTGGGCGGCGTCCGGGGCGCGCTGACCGCATTCCCGTACGAGCCTGTCCTGCTCGTCCACCGGACCGGTGCCGGAGGCGGGCGGCACGTTGAGGCAGTCACCCTCGGCTCGGAGCTCCTTGGGGAGCTTGTTGCCGAAGGCCAGCTTGAGGATGTTGCGCCAGACGCCGTTGAAGTAGGCGGCGGCCGCCGAGTCGGGCTCCTGGGAGTAGTCCCAGTTCTCCAGCAGCTTCTGCGCCTCGCGGACGTTCTTGTCAGAGATGTTGATCTTCAGCAGTTCGGGCACCAGCTTCGCGGCGATCACGCTCTGGTTGTCCATCTGCATCTTCTGCATGTCGTCGGTCGAGATCTTCCCGCCGCCCTTGGTCTTCGACTCGATGAGGTCGTTGATCCGCTGGCTGCGGGCGCCGTAGCCCCAGTCCTTGGTGAGCAGGTGGGGGTACTTCTCGTCGATGACGGCCTGGTTGGCGGTGACGATGTAGCCGCGCTCCGGGTTGTACTCGTACGGCAGCTCGTCGAAGGGAACAGGCTCCTTCTTCCAGCCGTAGTCCGAGGTCCAGCCGGGGGTGGGCAGCCTGCCGTCGCCATTGATCCGCACCGGGATCGTCCCGGGGGCCTGGTAGCCGATGTTGCCCTTGGTGTCCGCATAGATGAGGTTCTGCGAGGGCACCTCGAAGTGCTTGGCCGCCGCCCGGAAGGACGTGAAGTCCTTGGCCCGGTTGAGCTCGAAGACCGCGTCCATGGACCTGCCGGCAGACAGCGCGGTCCACTTCAGGGCGACCACGTAGCCATCGGCGCGGTCGGGTGCGTCGTTGGTGACGGGCGCCTTCTTGCCGACCTTCTCCAGCTCACTGCTGCGGTCGGAGACCACGGGGCCGTTGTTCGTCTCGCGCACGGTGATCTGCCGGCTGCGGCCGCCGGCGACCTTGATGGTCTCCTCACGGGTGACGAAGGGCTCGGTCTTGCCGTCGTACTGGTAGCCCTCGCCCGAGACCTTCTCCAGGAAGAGGTCGGTGACGTCCGCGCCGAGGTTGGTGAAGCCCCAGGCGATGTCCGCGTTGTGGCCGATGATCACACCGGGCATCCCGGAGAACGTGTAACCGGCGGTGTCGTACTGGCAGGTCTCCGAAGGCACTCGGCAGTGCAGCCCCATCTGGTACCAGAGCGAGGGAAGTTGCGGCGCCAGGTGCGGATCGTTGGCCAGCAGCGGCTTGCCGGTCGTCGTGTACTCGCCGGAGACGACCCATGAGTTCGAGCCGATGCCGCTGCCGTTGGGGCCGAGCAGCGCCGGGATCTCGTCGAGGGTCTCGGAGAGCGCGGAGAGCTGGGTGTTCAGGCCCGCGGTGGCGCCCTCGGGGGTGTTCGAACCGATGTTGTCCGAGGGCTCGGCCTCCGGGTCGAACTTGCCGGTGACCGGGGAGACGGCGCCCTGCCGGACGATCGGCTTGTTCTTCGCGTACGGGTAGTCCGGGTAGAGATCCTCGATCTGCTTCTCGCTGAGCCTGCTGGTCATCAGCGAGCGGTCGATCTCGTCCTGCATGTTGCCGCGCAGGTCCCAGGCCATCGCCTTCAGCCAGGCGACCGAGTCGACCGGGGTCCACTCGGTGGGCTTGTAGTCGTTGGTCAGGCCGAGGGCGGCGTACTCGACGGAGATGTCCTCGCCGTCCTTGCCGTCCAGATACGCGTTCACCCCCTCCGCGTACGCCTGGAGGTTCTTCTTGGTGTCCTCGTCCAGCTTGGTGTCGTACTCCTCCTGCGCGACCTTGCGCCAGCCCAGCGTGCGCAGGAAGGAGTCGGTCTCGACCTGGCCGGAGCCGAACATCTCGGAGAGCCGCCCGGACGTCATATGACGGCGGACGTCCATCTCCCAGAAGCGGTCCTGGGCCTGGACGAAGCCCTGGGCACGGAAGAGGTCGCTGTCGGAGTCCGCGTAGATCTGCGGGATCCCGTAGCTGTCGCGTTTGACGTCGACGTTGCCGGTAAGACCCTTGAGCTCGATCGAACCGGTCGTCTGCGGGTACGAGGCCCGAACCGTGGAAACGGACCAGAACGCGCCGTAACCGACACCCGCGACAAGCGCCAGCACCAGGACGATCACGAACAGGCGGGCGCGTCGCCCCTTCTTCCTGCCGGGCTTCTTCGCATCGGAAGAACCGGAAGAGGCGGTTGTGTTGGCGGGCATCGCTGTCCTTCGAGGGGCAGGGTGGTCCTGGGAGTGCAGGAGCAACCATAGGCGCCCCGCCGAAGCCACTCGGACGCGGTATGGGGATGCATCCATTTGCGCACTGCTCGTACGAACACTCGAAGCGTCAAGAAAACGTTAAAGATTAGGTAAGGTAACGAAGTACTGGCCCCCGGAGGTCGATCCGGAGGGCGTACGCAGGGAAGGAACGGACCCTGACTGTCCACGATCTCAACGAACTTCTGCTCGTCTGCTCGCTCGTCCTGCTGGTCGCTGTCGCGGCCGTACGCATTTCGTCCCGCAGCGGGCTTCCCAGCCTGCTCCTGTACCTCGGCATCGGGATCGCCATGGGGCAGGACGGCATCTTCGACGTCAAGTTCGACAACGCCGAGCTGACCCAGGTGATCGGCTACGCCGCGCTGGTCGTCATCCTGGCCGAGGGCGGACTGGGCACGAAGTGGAAAGAAGTCAAACCCGCGTTGCCGGCAGCGGCCATGCTGTCGACCGTCGGGGTGGGCATCAGCGTGGGCGTCACCGCGAGCGCGGCACACTATCTCGTCGGCCTGGACTGGCGACAGGCACTGATCATCGGTGCGGTCGTCTCCTCCACCGACGCGGCGGCAGTCTTCTCCGTCCTGCGCAAGGTCCCGCTCCCGTCGCGGATAACAGGCGTACTGGAGGCCGAGTCCGGCTTCAACGACGCCCCCGTGGTCATCCTGGTGGTCGCGTTCTCCACGGTCGGCCCCGTGGAGCACTGGTACGTGCTGGTGGGCGAAATAGCCCTGGAGCTGACCATCGGCGCGGCCATCGGCCTGGCGGTGGGCTGGCTCGGCGCCTTCGGACTGCGTCACGTGGCGCTGCCCGCGTCCGGCCTCTACCCGATCGCCGTGATGGCCATCGCGGTGTCCGCGTACGCGGCGGGCGCCATGGCTCACGGCAGCGGATTCCTGGCCGTCTACCTCGCCGCCATGGTCCTCGGCAACTCCAAGCTGCCGCACTGGCCGGCCACCCGGGGCTTCGCCGACGGGCTCGGCTGGCTGGCGCAGATCGGCATGTTCGTCCTGCTCGGCCTGCTGGTCACCCCGCACGACCTGGGCGACGACTTCTGGCCTGCCGTGGTCGTGGGGCTGGTGCTCACCGTGATCGCGAGGCCCTTGTCCGTCTTCATCAGCCTGGCGCCCTTCCGGCTGCCACGGCGCGAGAAGGCCCTGATGTCCTGGGCCGGGCTGCGCGGTGCCGTGCCCATCATCCTGGCGACCATTCCCATGGTGTCCGGGATCGAGGGCAGCACCAAGGTCTTCAACATCGTCTTCGTCCTCGTCATCGTCTACACCCTGATCCAGGGCCCGACCCTGCCCTGGCTCGCGAAGGCCCTGAAGATCGGCGAGGATCCGTCCGAGGCCGCCGACCTGGGCATCGAGTCGGCGCCCCTGGAGCGACTGCGGGGACATCTGCTGTCCGTCGCGATCCCGGGGAAGTCGAAGATGCACGGCGTGGAGGTCGGCGAGCTGCGGCTGCCCGCCGGGGCGGCCGTCACCCTCGTCGTACGGGACAGGAAGAGCTTCGTGCCCGCGCCGTCCACGGTGCTGCGGCGCGGGGACGAGCTGCTCGTGGTGGCGACCGACCCGGTACGCGACGCGGCGGAAGCACGACTGCGGGCGGTCGGCGAAGGCGGCAAGCTGGCCGGCTGGCTGGGCGCGGGCGGCCCCCGGGACAACGGGTCCGCGGGGACGGAGGTGCCGCACGTGGTGAAGCTGGCGAAGAAGCTGGGCAGGGCCGGCAGGCACGGGGACACACGGACGCGCCACTGATCGGAGGTGGTGACGCATACCTCGTGTGCAATCGCAGGCATATTCGGACTACCGCCTGTAAGATGAAGGATTGCTACCGAAGATCCACCTGATTTAATCTAGATCGACCACATTGATCGACCAGTCTTGATCGACCACCTCTGTCTGATGCAGAGCTGGCGCGACCGTATGGCGGTCGTGGCGTCCTTTTCGCCTCCTTGTCATCCCTGGAGCGAGCGCCCGGCATCTACCGCAGTTCCGCGCGAAGAGGACAGCTCTCGGCAGCTCCCGCACGAGCCGCGCACCCTGGGTGCAGCGGCGCCCGGGAGCACGGCTACCAGGCGGCAGAAAGGCAAGGACCGTGGCATCCACGGTCTCCGACCGCCCCGGTTACGGGCAGTTGCTGCGCACCCCTGGTGCGTGGACCTTCCTCCTCCCGGGCTTCGCAGCCCGGCAGCCCTTCGCGATGCTGACCATCGGCATCGTGCTGCTGGTTCAGCACACCACCGGTTCGTACGGCAGCGCGGGCGCTGTCGCCGCCGTCTCCGGTGTCTCGATGGCCCTGTTCGCACCGCAGAGCGGCAGGCTCGCCGACCGCTTCGGCCAGCGCGCCGTGCTCCTGCCCGGCGTGCTGGTGCACTCGCTGTCCGTCGGCGTCCTCACCGGGCTCGCCCTGGCGCACGCACCCCTGTGGGTGCTGTTCCTGGCGGCCGTGCCCACCGGAGCCTCCATCCCGCAGATCGGGCCGATGGTCCGGGCCCGCTGGGCCGCCCGGCTCGGGGCCGCCCCGGGGCGGCCCGCGTCCCCCCTGATGTCGACCGCCGCCGCCTTCGAGTCCGTGACGGACGAGTTCACCTTCGTCGTCGGCCCCGTCCTCGCGACGGCGCTGTGCACCGGCGTGCACCCGGCGGCCGGGCTGATCGCCGAAGCCGCACTGACACTGATCGGCGGAGTTCTCTTCGCCGCCCAGCGCTCCACCCAGCCCGCCCCCCGCAGCGCCGCGACGGCTGCCGAGCCGCACCGCTCCGCACTGTCCGTACCTGGGGTCCGGGTCCTCGCCATCACCTTCCTGGGGATCGGCGCCGTCTTCGGCGGAATGCAGGTCTCGCTGACCGCGTTCTCCGAGGAGATCGGCAGGCCGGGAGTGAACGGACTGCTGTACGGCGTCTTCGCGGCCGGCAACATGCTGGCCGGGATCGCCTGCGGGGCCATCGCCTGGAAGAGCAGCCCGCGTCGCCGGCTGATCGTCGGCTACGTGGCGCTGACCCTGACCGCTTCCGGGCTCTGGGCGGTGCACTCCGTGCCGCTGCTGGCCGGTCTCGGGCTGCTGGTGGGCCTGTGCATCGCTCCGGCGCTGATCAGCGGGTACACGCTGGTCGAGGCGCTGGTGCCGGCATCGGCCAGGACCGAGGCCTTCACCTGGCTGACGGGCGCTGTGGCGCTCGGCCAGGCGGCCGCCGTCACGGTGGCCGGACAGCTTGCGGACTCCCACGGCGCGAGCACCGGTTTCGTGGTGCCGCTGCTGGGAACGGCGCTGGCGCTGGCAACCCTGCTGGCCCTGCGCTCACGGCTGACACCGCGGTACCGGGGACGGACGGTGGCACGTGGGATCGGTCACCGCGAGCCGGTCACGGTGGACTGATCGCTCGGAATACGTCAGTATGGAACGTCGTTAGCACTCACTGAGTGAGAGTGCCAGGAGGAGCAAGTGCCGACCTATCAGTACCAGTGCACCGAGTGCGGCGAGGGCCTCGAGGCGGTGCAGAAGTTCACCGATGATGCCCTGACCGTGTGCCCGAACTGCGAGGGACGCCTGAAGAAGGTGTTCTCGGCGGTCGGCATCGTCTTCAAGGGATCCGGTTTCTACCGGAACGACAGCCGCGGCTCCTCGTCGAGCAGCACGCCGGCGACGTCGCCCGCGAAGGCATCCGGTTCCGCGTCCGCCACGTCGACGTCCTCTTCGGGGTCGTCGGGTTCGGACTCGAAGCCCGCCGCGTCAAGTTCCTCGACGTCCGCGTCCTCGTCGTCGTCGAGCGGCACCTCGGCCGCCTGAGGCCGCACACGTACACCACACGCTTCACCAGGACCCCGCTGATCGACTCGGCGGGGTCCCGGTCGTGTTCGCCCGGTTAGTGTGACCGCATGGTGAACGCAGAAACGGGTACAGCGGATATCGGTGTCATCGGCGGATCGGGCTTCTACTCCTTCATCGAGGACGTGACCGAGGTCCAGGTGGACACCCCGTACGGGGCTCCGAGCGACTCCCTCTTCCTGGGCGAGATCGCGGGCCGCCGGGTGGCGTTCCTCCCGCGTCACGGACGCGGCCACCACCTCCCGCCGCACCGCATCAACTACCGCGCCAACCTCTGGGCCCTGCGTTCCGTCGGCGTACGCCAGGTGCTCGGCCCGTGCGCCGTCGGCGGGCTGCGCCCGGAGTACGGGCCGGGGACCCTGCTCGTACCGGACCAGCTGGTGGACCGTACGAAGGCCCGCACGCAGACGTACTACGACGGAGAGACCCGGGCGGACGGAGCCCAGCCGAACGTGGTGCATCTCGGCTTCGCCGACCCGTACTGCCCCCATGGACGCCAGGCAGCGCTCGCAGCCGCACGGGGGCGCGACTGGGAGCCGGTGGACGGCGGGACCCTCGTCGTCGTGGAGGGACCGCGCTTCTCGACCCGAGCGGAATCACGCTGGCATGCGGCGATGGGCTGGTCGGTGGTCGGGATGACCGGGCATCCGGAAGCGGTGCTCGCCCGTGAACTGGGTCTCTGCTACACGACGCTGACACTGGTGACGGACCTCGACGCGGGGGCCGAGGCCGGCGAGGGCGTCAGCCACGCGGAGGTGCTCAAGGTGTTCTCCTCCAACGTCGACCGGCTGCGGTCGGTGCTGTTCGACGCGGTGGCCGCGCTGCCCGCGAACAGGGAGCGCGACTGCGCGTGCGTGCACGCGCTGGACGGAATCGACACAGGAATCGACCTGCCTTAACCCGCGAGGCTCGCAAGCGGTGCCCGACCGAGCAGCAACAGCCTGTACGGACGGCCGACCGAGCAGGACCAACTCGTGCGGGTGCCCGAGTTATCCACAACGTGGGGGCTGTCCACAGGCCCCGGCGGGAATCCCGTGAAGGGTGGATCGTGAGGGGAGTCCGGCGGCGATGCCCGCCGGACTCCCCTCACGTCTTGGATCTCCTTCACGGCAGGTGGTGTCGGCCATGCTCCCGTCCGTTCCCGATACACGTCCGGCTCCCCCCGCACCGCGCGGGGTGCCACCGTTCGACCCCCTGCGCGTACGCGGCAGCCGTGCCGGACGGCTGCGGCGGGTGATACGCGGACAGCGCCGCGCGATGGCGGCGGGACTCGCCCTGGCCTCTGCCGCACTCGCCGCATCGGGCCTGGGTGCCTCGGGCGCCGCTGCACCGGCGGCGGACGGTACCGCGGGCGCGGCCGCTGTCGCGGGCGGTGTGCCGCCGGCCCCGGAGCGGCGTCCCGCGCGACGGGTGTCCGCGGCGGTACGGATCGCGGATGCGGCGACGGTGCGGCTGCTACGTGCGGGCGATCGCGTCGATGTGATCGCCGCGCAGGACGGAGATCCCGTGGCCCGGGTGGTGGCGAAGGACGTACGGGTGGAGGACGTGCCGCGCGCAACGGAAGACGTCGGGCACGGGTACCCGGGGACGGACGGCGACGGCGTGACAACCGCGGGAGGCGGCGCCCTGGTCGTCCTGTCCGTGGAGCGGGACACCGCGGCGGCCCTGGCGGGCGCAGGCGTATCGGGTCATCTCGCGGTGGTGGTGTCCCATGGCGACCAGACCTGACCTACCGTCAATCCGCCTGTCGGAATGGCCCGATTGGACAGTGCCGTCTTCCGGCGCCTTATGTGGAAGGGCAGTTCGCTCCCCATACGGCACCTACAGAGGAGGGCTCATCCGTGAGCGAGAAGAAGGTCAGTCTGCTGGACGGGTTCAAAGCCTTCCTGATGCGCGGCAATGTGATCGACCTCGCGGTCGCCGTCGTCATCGGTGCCGCGTTCATCAACATCGTGAACGCGGTCGTCAAGGGGATCATCAATCCGCTGGTGGGGGCGTTCGGCACCCAGGACCTGGAGAAGTACAGCTCCTGTCTCCAGGGGCCCTGTGTCGTGGATCCGGACACCGGCAGGACGGACGGCATCGAGATCCTGTGGGGCTCGGTGCTGAGCGCCGCACTCGGCTTCCTGATCACCGCCACGGTCGTCTACTTCCTGATGGTGATGCCCATGGCGAAGTACCTCGCCAGGCGGGCGGCCGCCCAGGCCGCCAAGGAAGGCGTTCAGGAAACGATGGAGGTGAGCGAACTGGAGGTGCTGAAGGAAATCCGCGACGCTCTGGTCTCCCGGCGCGACCAGGCGTAGCCGACCCCGATCACACCCGGTGGGTCGGACGGGCCGGGTCACACGTGGGCCGGGCAGGCCGGGTCACACGTGGGCCGGACGGGGCGTGTCACACGTGGTGGGGCGGCTTCTCGTCGAGGAAGCGGGCCAGATCGGCGGCGCTGCCACCGGCAGGAGCCCGCTCGCCCCATCCCTGGTCCGTATCGTCCGCGGACTGTGTGTCCAGGGGATCGTCGAAGATCAGGGGCTGCTTGGGCCTGGGCTCCTGCGACGGCTTCGAATCTCGCGGTCCGGGGGCGGGGGCGGTACTCATACGTCAAGGGTACGGCGACACCCACCGGTCCTTCGGACCCCGCCTCACCGGCCCTCCGGAGCCGGCCTCACCTGTCCTTCGGATCGAGCAGCCACAGGCCGAGGACGACGAGGAACGACAGGCCGAGGAAACCGGCACCCCACCAGGCTGTTCCCGTGTTGCCCTCCATCCATTCGTCGATCAGCACCGTCAGACCCCAGAGCTGCCCGACGACCACGGTCATGGCCAGGACCAGCCGGGCCGTCAGTTTCGAGGAACGCTCGGGCTCCTGGTCGCTACCCGCTCCGGGGCCGGGGCCGGTGTGCCGCACCCGCGGGTCGCCGTAACCGCTGGTGGCGCGGATCTGGGGGTAGCGCTCGCGTACGGGCCGGTTCAGTTCGGGGCTGGTGCTGCCCGGCCGGTACTCGGGGTACCGGTGCCCGGGGGCCTCCTGGCCGGCGCCGGGTTCCGGGCGCTCCGAGGGCTGTCGGGGGTTCGTCATGACCGCCCGCCCGTGGTTCCGGTCCCGCCGAGGGTGCTGCCGGACGGCTCGGCGCCCGGCACACCGGCACTCGACGAGGCCGCCGGGGGTGGTGCTTCCACGCCGCCGCCGACTCCGGGGCAGCCGATCCGGGCAGCCAGGTCCGGGCGGTCCTCGCCGATCTGACGGCACAGCCCGTGCTCGATGCTCTCACCGGAACGGGTGGTGCCCACGGCCCAGATGCTGCCGTCGGGCTGCTCGGTGAGCACCACCTTGGGCAGTCCGCGGGGCGGCGGTCCCGCGGTGACTTCGCCGGTCCGGGCGTCGAAGACGCCTTCGTGGCAAGGGCAGTAGAGCTCCCCCTCCGTGCCCCGGTCGTTGCGCCAGAGGACGGCGCAGGCGAGGTGGGTGCAGATCGCGGAGTAGCCGACGAGGGTGCCGTCGTCCATCCGTACGGCGACTGCCCGGTCCTCGTTTCCGGGGTAGCGGAAGGCGAGGGACTGGCCGGGCAGCAGCTGCGTGGCGATCTGCTTCGGCTCGGGGGCCTTGCCGTCCTCCTCGTCACCGTGACGGTGGAGGATCCCGGCCGCCACCCCCAGTCCGCCGAGTGCGAGGCCGCCGGAGACGGTGGTCACGATCCGGAGGTAGTCGCGCCGGGTGGTGAGCGAGTCGGCGGCGATACGGTCGTGAAGTGCCTCGCGAGGATCGCCGCCGGAGTTCCGGTCGCTGCCGGGCTGCTGTTCGGTGACGCTCATCGGCGGACGTCCTTACCGTTGATCTCGACGACGGGAAGGCCACCGGGCACGGGCCACTGGACCCGGTCCGCGGGGACGACCATGGCCACACCGGTGCGGACCTCGCTCTCGCCGAAGACGAAGGTGTCGGCGACCTGGACACCGGGGCGCTCGGCCTGGAGCTCCTCGAGGGTTCCGTAGAAGAGCGCTCCGGTCGGGCAGACGGTGGCGCACATGGGGGCGAGTCCGTAGGCGGTGCGGTCGTAGCAGAGGTTGCACTTCATCTGCAGCTTCGCCTGGAGGTCGATCTTCGGGACACCGAAGGGGCAGGCGTTGACGCAGTTCGCGCAGCCGATGCAGCGGGTGGTGTCGGCCTGCTGCACCACACCGTCGGCGGTGACCAGGATCGCGTCGGCGGGGCAGACCTCCGCGCAGGGGGCCACGGGGTCCTCGCAGTGCATGCAGACCGTGGGAAGGGAGGCGACCGAGCTGCCCTCGTCGGTGTAGTCGAGGTGGATCATCGACTTGCCGCGGTGCGAGTCGCATTCCCGGCAGGCGGAGACACAGGCCTGGCAGCCGATGCAGCGCCCCGGGTCGATGAAGATCGTTCTGCCCATCATGCGGCTTCAGCTCCTGTCCGAGGTGCCACGGCCCTGCGGAGACGTGGGCGGCAGCGGGTCGGTCCGGGACACCTGGGTCTCGGGGTAGGCGACATGACCGGGGGCGACGGGGGGCGAAGGCACCTCGTCGATCTTTTCGGCGTGCTCGATCCGGCAGGCGCACACCTTGTACTCGGGGATCTTGGAACGGGGGTCGAGGGCATCGATGGTGAGCGCGTTGGCCGAGGTGGGAACCGGCCAGTGGTACGGGATGAAGACGGTGTCGGGGCGGATCGCCTCGGTGACCAGCGCGGGGAAGACTTCGCTGCCGCGCCGGGTGACGACGCGGACGGGTTCGCCGTTGCGGAAGCCGTGGGAGGGGTGGACCTCCGCCCAGGGCCGTGGGGTCTGCTCGACGAGGGCGCCCAGCCGTCGCGTCTGGTTGCCGGAGAGGAAGTGGGCGACGGTGCGTCCGGTGGTGAGGGACATGGGGTGCTCGTCGTCGTACGGGTCCATCGGCGGGTGCCATTCGACGACCTGCATATGGATCCTGCCGTCGGGGTGGTACGTCTTGCCGTCCTCGAAGAGGCGCGGGGTGCCCGGGTGGTCGGTCGTGGGGCACGGCCAGGCGATGCCGCCGGTCTCCTCCAGGCGTTCGTAGGTGATGCCGTAGTAGTCGATGACGGTCCCTGCGGACGCGGTCCGCAGCTCGTCGAAGACCGCCCGGGAGTCGGCGAACGCGAACTTGTCGCCGGCTCCGAGGCGCCGGGCGAGTTCGCACATCACCCAGGTGTCGGTCCGTACGCCGGGGGGCGGGTCCTGTGCCTTGTTGTGCTTGACCACGCGGGCTTCGGCGTTGGCCATGACGCCCTCGTCCTCGGCCCAGGTGGTGACGGGGAAGACGACATGCGCGTTGGCGGCGGTCTCGGAGAGGAAGAAGTCGAACTGGGCGTGGAACTCCGTGGCGTCGTAGCCCTCCTTGACCACCCGGTAGTTGGGGAGGGAGACGAAGGGGTTGTTGCAGATGCCGATCAGTCCGCGGATCTCGCGGCGCTGCATCTGCCAGACCATTTCCATCATCGATGTCCCGGCGGCCGGGAGTTCGGACTCCTCGATGCCCCAGATCTCGCAGATCTGGCGTCGGTGTTCCTCGTTGAGGATCGAACGGCCTCCGGGCAGGAGGTCGGACTTCTGGCCGTGCTCGCGGCCGCCCTGTCCGTTGCCCTGCCCGGTGAGAGTGCCGTAGCCGGCGCCGGGTTTGCCGATGTGGCCGGTGGCGGTGCAGAGGTTGATCACGGTGAGGCAGTTCTCGACGCCCTGCGAGTGGTGCTCGATGCCCCGGGCGTGCCAGGCCATGGCCTTGGGTGCCCGCGCGAAGGCACGGGCCACCTGGACGATCTGCTCCGCGGGCACGCCGCAGATGTCGGCGGCGCGGGACGGCGGGTACTCGGCGGCCTTGGCCCGGACCTCGTCCCAGCCGGTGGCGTGGGCGGCGAGGTAGGCCTCGTCGGTGAGGCCTTCGGCGATGATCACGCTGAGCACGGAGTTGAAGAAGGCGGAGTCGGTGCCCGGTTTCAGTGCGACATGAATGTCGGCGGTGCGGGCGATCGCCGTCTCGCGCGGGTCGATCACGATCAGGGTGGCGCCGCGGTCCCGGGCGCCCCAGACGTACTGGGTCAGCACGGGGAAGCACTCGCCGACGTTGGAGCCGGCGATCAGGAGGCAGTCCGTCAGCAGGATGTCGGAGAAGGGATTGCCGGCCCGGTCGATGCCGAAGGCGAGCTTGTTGGCGCCTGCGGCGCTGACCATGCAGAGCCGTCCGTTGTAGTCGACGTGCCGGGTCCTGAGCGCGACCCGGGCGAACTTTCCGACGAGGTAGGTCTTCTCGGAGAAGAGGCTGGCGCCGCCGAGAAGCCCGAACGCGTCCTTTCCGTGGGTCTGCTGGATGCGCTTGATCTCGGAGACGGTGAAGTCGAGCGCCTCGTCCCAGGAGACCTCCTGGAAGTCCTCGTCGCGCGAGCGGCGCATGAGCGGGGCAGTGAGCCGGTCGGGGTGGTTGACCTGCTGGTAGGCGTTGATTCCCTTGGGGCAGAGCCGCATCCGGTTGATGTCGTGGTTGCGGGGCTCGACTCCGAAGACCTTGCCGCCCCGGTCCACGCGCAGATACATCCCGCACTGGACGCCGCAGAAGCAGCAGTGGGTGGGGACGAGCGTCTCGCCGTCCTGGTCGGCGTGCCACTGGTCGGCCGGAATGCCTCCCGCGTCCCGGAAGCCGCGGGTGCCGGGCGGTGCGAGGGAGGGGTCGAGGGGCAGGGCCGTGCGGCGGTCGGCTGCGCGTGGATCCGCGGTCACTTGAAGCCCTTCTTCACCTGGGAGAGGTAGGCGCTGCCCCGCAGCACCCTTTTGCAGCGCGGGCAGTACTCGGTCCATGCGTCGAAGCCGAGGTCGAGGTCGCGCATGGTTCCGCGCAGGTTCTCGACGTACGGCCCGGTGTCGATGGGTTCCTCGCAGCGGCGGCAGGCGAAGACCTGGTCGTCCTGGCGGCCGGTGTACTTGAACAGCTGCATCCCGACCGCCGCCGGGCGCTGCACGATGTGGAAGAACTTCCCGAACGGGATGTAGATGAGGGTGAAGACCACCGACACCATGTGGAGGATCGCCAGGAACTGGTAGCCGCCGCCGTGCAGGAAGAGCGAGGAGAAGGTGAGCAGCAGGCCTGTCACGGAGATGACGATGAGGGCGAGCAGCGGCACCATGTCGTACGCGAAGCGCTGACCGGTGATGGCACCGCGGTCCTTCATCCGGCGCCAGAGGAAGTAGGCGGCCCCGGGGATGACCATGACGGCGGCGATGTCGAGGCCGTGGAACATCAGCCAGCCGAGGATGTTGAGCGAGTCGAAGCCGATGATCTTGAAGCCCCAGATACGCATCTCGTAGCCGGGGCCCGACCCGCTGCCCGAGGTGAAGGTGAACCAGCCCCAGGTCAGCGGAAAGGTGATCAGCGAGGCGAGGATGCAGCCCCAGAAGATCAGCTGATGGGCGGCCCAGCGGGCGTGCGACCGGGCGCCGAGGAACTTCTGGAAGCCCAGGTAGGTCGCGATCATCTTCGGCAGGGCGGTGGGGGCCTTGCGGAAGTTCTCGGCCGAGAACAGGCTGCCCCAGCCGCGGGTGAAGAGCCGGCGTGCGCCGGGGGCGGAGATCCAGACCGTGTAGCGGTAGGCCACGCCGAAGGCGAGGAAGACCGTGGCGACGGCGTACGGGAGGAGCGCCGAGTCGAAGTTGTGGAGCAGACGGCTGCCGAGCACGATCGCGAGGATCAGCAGGACGGAGACGACGACACCCGCCAGGGCCGCCCGTGCGTTGACGGACCGCGGGACGATTCCAGCGGCCTTCGCGGCGACGGCGGAGGCGGGACCCGGGTTCCGGCCGTCCGTCCCGCCGGGGGCGCCGGTGCGGGCACCGGGGTCGGACTGCTCGGGTGCGGCGGGCTCTTCTGGTGGCTCGGTCACCCGGCCACCGTAGGGCTGTATGGCGCGTTTGGTCCTGTTATGGGCATCCGCAGGATGAGCGAGTCGCCCGTGTGGCCCCGGCCCTCGGACCGGCTGCGGCCGCGCGTTCCCCCTCTCCCGCGATCACCGGTACGTTCGCCGGGACACGGCACCGCCGCACATCACGAGGAGCCCGGAATGACCGAGGAACCACGCCTCTTGGGACCGCTGGACGCGCTGACGGACGTGGAGGGGATCCGTGTCGGCCATGCCCGGGTACCCGGTGAGGGCGCGCTGAGCGGGACCACCGTCGTCCTGGCTCCCGAGGGTGGCGCCGTCGCCGCCGTCGACGTACGGGGCGGCGGCCCGGGCACACGGGAGACGGACGCTCTCGATCCGCGCAATCTGGTGCAGCGGATCGACGCGGTGGTCCTCACCGGCGGCAGCGCGTACGGGCTGGATGCCGCATCCGGGGTGATGGCCTGGCTGGAGGAGCAGGGGCGCGGGGTCCGGGTCGGCCCCGACCCCGCCCACGTGGTTCCGGTCGTGCCCGCCGCCTGCCTGTTCGACCTGGGCCGGGGCGGTGACTGGCGGGCCCGGCCCGACGCCGCGACCGGCCGCGCCGCGGTAGAGGCGGCCGCGGCATCGGAACCGGGCGCGGCGGTCCCCGAGGGCACGGTGGGCGCGGGCACGGGCGCGGTGGCCGGACAGCTCAAGGGGGGTGTCGGCACGGCGAGCCTGCGGCTGGCCTCGGGGGCCACGGTCGCCGCCCTGGCCGTGGTGAACGCGGCCGGCTCCGTGGTCGATCCGCGGACCGGGGTGCTGTACGGGGAGTACGGCGCGGGCGAGCCTCCGGCGCACCCCGCACCCGAAGTCCACGAGGCCGCCCGGCTGCGACTGGCGGAGCTCCGGGAGTTGAAGGGTGGACGCCCCTTCAACACCACGATCGCCGTCGTCGCGACCGATTCCGCTCTTACTCGCGCCCAGGCGCAGAAGCTCGCGGGGACGGCGCACGACGGCATGGCGCGCGCCGTGCGGCCGGTCCATCTGCTCAGCGACGGGGACGCCGTCTTCGCCCTGTCGACGGGCCGGTTTCCGCTGCCGCCGGAGCCCGTGGCCGAGCTGAACGACATCCTGGCAGCGGGCGCTGACGTGCTGGCCCGCGCCATTGTGAAGGCCGTACGGGCGGCCCGGGGCGTCGATGGTCCGGGGGGTGCGTTCCCCTCGTACGGCGACCTCTACGGCACCGCCTGAGCACGCCGGGAACTTTCTGCGTGCGCGGTACGTTTTTTGCGAACCCCGGTCACGATGTCAGACCCAGGGACTACGTTATGCACGCATCAAGTAACGCGCGGCGACGGCCTGGAGACAGCACCTTGAGCGATCCGTACGAGACAACCGAGCAGCACCTCGAGCGACTCCTGCGATGCGCCCTCAACTCCTTCGACCTGTCCGACAGTACGATCGACCGGCTCGGGACGGCGCTCGCGCACAGCAGCGCGCTGCACTCGTCCCACCACAGTGCGGCCCTCCACCGCGAGACCCACAGACACACCTACCTGCTCTCCGACGGCACCGCACTGACCCTGTGGGAGCTGGTGCACGGCAGCGGCCGGGACGCCGGATCCCCCCGCAGACACGAGCTGTACGACGACGAGGGCGATGCCCGGATCGCCGCCGCACGGCTGGCCGGAGGCTTCTGGGACACCCCGGCCTTCGGTGACGAGAGCCTCCAGTCGGACCTGGAGGTCCTGACGCTGCTGATGGCGGCGCCCCCGCTCCCGCTGCCCCGTATGTACGCTCCGGACAATTCGGCGGACCATGCCCGCCGTGTCCTGCGCCGCGCGGAGAACAGCGACCACCCGGGCGCCGAGACGGCCGGGCTGCTCCGGGCCGCCTTCGCCCACCACATCACGCAGATCTTCGGGCGCCAGTGCCGCGTCGAGGGACGGGACGCGGGATTCACGCTCTACGAGCACGCGTTCCTGCTCCTGGACGGAAGCGAGACGAGCCTGTGGGAGGTCGAGCACACGGCCACGCCTGACGGCCGCCACATGTGCGAGGTCTACGAGGACGAGGAATCCGCGCGCCGGGCCATGGAGAGCCGCACCCGCATCTGCTGACCGGCGCCCCTGCACAGCCCGAGCAGGCAGCGCGGCCGAGCCGCACGGATCAACCACGACGGCGGCCCGCATTTCCCTGGCCGGGGAAGTGCGGGCCGCCGTCGGCGTGGGTGGATCGACGGGATCAGTTCGTGAGCGCGGGCTCCTTGGAGATGTCGTCGTCCGGTGCCGGGGCCGCCGCCTCGGCACCGCCCTCCAGGTGCACCTGCGGTTTGGCCGGCAGGGCGAACATCACCACGAAGATCACCGTGAGCACTCCGGCCACCCACCACAGCGAGTCCTGGAACGCGTCCACGAATGCCGGGCCCACCGCTTCCGGGGCCAGCCGGTCACTGATCGATCCGAAGAAGACGACCGAGACGAGCCCGAGTCCCAGGGCCGTGCCCATCTGCTGCACCGTGTTGATGAGTCCGGAAGCCGATCCGGAGTGCTCCTTCGGCACCCCGGAGAGCACCGCGTCCGTCAGCGGAGCAACGATCAGCCCCATCCCCACACCCATGATCACCAGGGGTGCGGCCATCTGCCAGGCCGTGATGCCCATGCCGTACCGCGCCGCCTCCCCGATGTAGAGCAGCAGCCCGGCGATCATCAGCAGCGCGCCCGCCTGGAGGACCTTGCGGCCGAAGCGGGGCACCAGCTTCTGGACGGAGATACCGGCGGCCACCGACACGGCAATCGAGAACGGGATCCCGGTCGCACCGGCCCGCAGCGCACTCCAGCCGAGGCCCATCTGCATGTAGAGCGTCCAGACCAGGAAGAAGATGCCGAGGGCGATACCGAAGGTCAGCTGCACGGCGACACCCGCGGCGAAGCTCTTGACCTTGAACAACGACAGTTCGATGAGCGGCGATCCGTCCTTGCGCGCCTTCTGGCGTTCGTACGCGACGAGCCCCGCGAACACCAGGAGACTGGCGGCCATCGACACGTAGCCCCACACCGGCCAGCCGAGGTCGCGACCGCGGGTCAGCGGGTAGAGCAGCATGAGCAGACCCAGCGTCACCAGGACCACACCGACCAGGTCGAGACGGAGTGCCTTCGGCGCCTTCGACTCGGTGATGAACCTGCGCCCCAGGATCAGCCCGGCGATGCCGACCGGAAGGTTGATCAGGAAGATCGGCCGCCACTGCAGACCGAAGAGGTTCCACTCGGTGAGCAGCGCACCCAGCAGCGGCCCGGAGACCGCGCCGAGCCCGACGATCGCGCCGAAGAGGCCGAAGACCTTGCCGCGCTCGTGTGCCGGGAAGGTGGCGTGCACGATCGACAGCACCTGCGGCACCATCAGCGCGGCCATGCCGCCCTGCAGGATGCGGGAGGCGACAAGCATCTCCGGGTTCGCCGCGAAGCCGCAGAGGGCCGAGGCGATCGTGAAGCCGCCGATGCCGATGAGGAAGAGCCGCTTGCGGCCGTAGATGTCGCCGAGACGGCCGCCGGTGATCAGGCCTGCCGCGAAGGCCAGGGCGTATCCGGCGGTGATCCACTGGATCGAGGAGAAGGAGGCGCCGGTGTCCCGCGTGATGCTCGGGATGGCGATGTTGACGATCGTGACATCGACCAGGTCCATGAAGGCGGCGGTCATGACGATGGCGAGCGCGAGCCAGCGGCGCCGGTCCGCCGGCGCCACCGGCTCCGTGGACGGTGCGTGGCCGACCGCCGCGGACGGCAGGGATTCGGAAGAAGTCATAGGAAGAAACTACTGACCCATTAGGTCAGGTCGTGTCCTGATGGACCGGCATCCTGAATGCATGACAGATACCCCGGCACGACTGCTGAATCTGCTGTCGCTCCTCCAGACACCGCGCGAGTGGCCGGGCAGCGAGCTGGCCGAGCGTCTCGATGTCAGCCCGCGCACCATCCGCCGCGACATCGACCGGCTCCGCGACCTCGGATATCCGGTCGAGGCATCGCGCGGCTCGATCGGCGGCTACCGCCTGGTCGCGGGCACGGCCATGCCCCCGCTCCTGCTGGACGACGAGGAGGCGGTGGCCATCGCGGTGGGGCTGCGGGCCGGGGCCGGTCATGCCATCGAGGGCGTCGACGAGGCGTCCGTACGGGCGCTGGCCAAGCTGGAGCAGGTCCTTCCCTCACGGCTGCGCCACCGGGTCTCCTCACTGCAGAAGGCGACCGTCCCCCTCACCCGCGGCGACGGATCCACCATCGACCCGCAGACGCTGACGGTGATCGCGTCGACGGTCACCGGGCGGGAGCAGCTGCGCTTCGCCTACCGGTCCGGGGACGGCACCGCGTCGAAACGGCAGGTCGAACCGTACCGGCTGGTCAGCACGGGCAGCCGGTGGTATCTCGTCGCCTACGACCTGGACCGGGAGGACTGGCGCACCTTCCGGGTGGACCGGGTGAGCAACCCGTTCGCCACCGGGGCCCGTTTCACCCCGCGCGAGCTGCCCACCGAGAGCGGGGACGCGGCGGAGTTCTTCGCCCGGTCGATGTCCCGGATGCAGCCGGATCTGCGCATCGACGTGACGTTCAGGGCCCCGGCGGACTTCGTGACGGCGCGGCTGCCCGCGTCGCTAGGCGTTCCGGAGCCGACCGGTGAGCACACGTGCCGGCTGCGCTCGGTCTCCTCGGACTCGCTGGAGTGGGTGGCACTGCGGCTTGCCCTGGTGGACTGCGAGTTCACCGCGCACGGACCGTCGTCGCTGGTGACGTACCTGAGCGATCTGGGTGCCCGCCTGACCCGCGCGTCGTCGGCGGCCGGGCCCGGGGCTGATCAGAAATGAATGAGCCCCGGCGCCGGGGGGGGTGGGCGCCGGGACTCAGCTCATGGGACCGGTACAGGACCGGTCGTCGGGCCGGTGCGAACCGGCTTGATTGGGAGGTTACGGGTTATCGGCTCACGCCGCAGCGTCAAAGCCCGTGTCGTGAGCCATTCGCTTCAATTCGAGTAGTGCGTGCTTCTCGATCTGGCGGATCCGCTCCCGCGTCAGACCGTGCTGCTTGCCCACTTCGGTGAGGGTCCGCTCACGGCCGTCCTCGATTCCGTACCGCATCCGGATGATGGAGGCGGTGCGGTTGTCGAGCTTGCCGATCAGGTCCTCGAGCTCCTCGCTGCGCAGCAGCGTCATCACGGACTGCTCGGGCGACACCGCGGAGGTGTCCTCCAGCAGGTCACCGAACTGCGTGTCACCGTCGTCGTCCACGGACATGTTGAGACTGACCGGGTCACGGGCCCAGTCCAGGACGTTGCCGACGCGCTCGGCGTTGGAGTCCAGCTCGGCGGCGATCTCGGAGTGCTCCGGGTCGCGGCCGTGCTCGCGGTTGAACTCACGCTGCACCCTGCGGATCCGGCCCAGCTCCTCCACGAGGTGGACGGGGAGCCGGATCGTGCGGGACTGGTCGGCTATCGAACGGGTGATGGCCTGCCGGATCCACCACGTCGCATACGTGGAGAACTTGAAGCCCTTGGCGTAGTCGAACTTCTCGACCGCGCGCACCAGGCCCGCGTTGCCCTCCTGGATCAGGTCGAGCAGGGGCAGGCCCGCTCGCGGGTAACGCCGGGCCACGGCAACGACGAGCCGGAGGTTGGAACGGATGAATATGTCCTTGGCGCGCTCGCCCTCGGCGACCAGCGCCACGAGCTCCTTGCGCTTCGCTCCGCCGGCCTTGCTCTCCACCTCGCCGTCGAGGATCTGCTGGGCATAGACGCCCGCCTCGATCGTCTGCGAGAGCTCGACCTCCTTGGCGGCGTCGAGCAGCGGTGTACGAGCGATCTCGTCCAGGTACATGCCGACCAGGTCGCGATCGGCGATCTCCCCGCCCACGGCGCGAACACTGCTTGCCCGGGTGGTCCCGCCGCTGGTGGCGGACGAACGTCGGGCGACGGCACGGGTTGCCATGCGTGCTCCCTTACTCAGTAGGTCGCGACACCCTTTCGGGTGCCCTGCATCCGATGGAAACAACGACTGGAATCCGGACAGAATTCCCACCGCGACCGTTCGCTTTCGAGATCATGCAGTACCCTGTCGGCCCCAGCAGGAGGACCGATGCCACACATATCGACTGGAGTGCAGGTCAGGCCCGGTACGGAGGCCGATCTGGACGTTCTTACGGACATCTACAACCACTACGTCCGTGAGACGGCGCTCACATTCGACACAGCCGCGTTCACTCCGGCCGAGAGGCTGCCGTGGCTGCGCTCCCATCCTGAAGACGGCCCGTACCGCCTCCTGGTTGCTCAGGAGGCCCCTACGGCTGACAACGCGACCGGGGTCCTGGGTTATGCCACCAGCAGCCCGTACCGCCCCAAGGCGGCGTACAGCACCTCGGTGGAGGTGAGCGTCTACTGCGCGCCCGGCACCACGGGCCGCGGTATCGGCACCCTCCTGTACACGGCCCTGTTCGACGCCCTGGCCGGCGAGGACATCCACCGCGCCTACGCGGGCATCGCCCAGCCGAACGAACCGTCCGAACGGCTGCACGACGCCTTCGGCTTCCGCCATATCGGCACGTACACCGAGGTGGGCCGCAAGTTCGGCCGCTACTGGGACGTGTCCTGGTACGAGAAGCCATTGCTCAGCCGAACTGCACCGAGCGCTTCGCCAGACCCATCCAGAAGCCCTCGATGACGCTGCGCCCCTGATCGAGCTCACCCTCCGCCGCACCGAGCGTCACGAACAGCGGCGCGAAGTGCTCGGTGCGCGGATGGGCCAGCCTGCCGGCCGGCGACTTGCTCTCGAAGTCCAGCAGCGAGTCGATGTCCTGCGCCTGGAGCGCCCTGTGCCCCCAGTCGTCGAACTCCGCCGACCATCCGGGGATCCCGCCGCCCTGGTGGCGCAGCGCCGCCAGGTTGTGGGTGAAGAAGCCGCTTCCGACGATCAGTACCCCCTGGTCGCGCAGCGGAGCGAGCTTGCGCCCGATGTCCATCAGCTTCTGCGGGTCCAGGGTCGGCATGGAGATCTGGAGTACGGGGATGTCCGCACCCGGGAACATCTCCACCAGCGGCACGTACGCCCCGTGGTCGAGGCCGCGGTCCGCGATGTCCTGGACCGGCGTGCCCGCACCGCGCAGGAGTTTGCGGACGTCGTCCGCGAGTGCCGGGGCCCCGGGGGCGGCGTAGCTCACCCGGTAGTAGTGCTCCGGGAAACCCCAGAAGTCGTAGACGAGCGGCACGGTCTCGGTGGCGCCGAGGGCGAGCGGGGCCTCTTCCCAGTGCGCGGAGACCATCAGGATCGCCTTGGGGCGCGGCAGCCCGGCCGACCAGGCGGCCAGTTCGCCGGGCCAGACAGGGTCGTCGGCGAGGGGCGGTGCGCCGTGAGAGAGGTAGAGGGCGGGCATGCGCTCCGCGGTGTCAGTCATGGCACTCCCATTCCTCGGCCGATCAAGGTATGTGTTCTCTACAGGCACCGGAGGCGGTCACCTGCCACAGGCGCCGGGAACTCGACGGCTCATTTCTTTGAATCTTCAAGTTCCAACTCCGGGAGACCTTAGCTCTATTTAGTTCAACTTTCAAGAAAAGGTCGTACAGTGACGTACATGACCACGGCATCCACCGGCGGGCCTCGCTGGCTCACCACCGAGGAACAGGGCGTCTGGCGCTCGTACCTCCACGCCACCACGCTCCTCGAGGATCACCTCGACCGCCAGCTGCAACGCGATGCCGGAATGCCGCACATCTACTACGGACTGCTCGTCCAGCTCTCCCAGGCTCCCCGGCGCCGGAAGCGGATGACCGAGCTGGCCAAGGACGCCAAGATCACCCGCTCCCGGCTCTCGCACGCCGTCGCCCGGCTGGAGAAGAACGGGTGGGTCCGCCGGGAGGAGCACCCCCTGGACAAGCGCGGCCAGAACGCGGTCCTCACCGACGACGGCTACGAGATGCTCGCGCGGTCCGCACCCGGCCATGTCGACGCCGTGCGCCAGGCGATGTTCGCCCGGCTCACCCCCGAACAGGTACGGAACCTGGGCGAGATCATGCAGGTCATCGCCACCGGGCTGCAGCCGGAGGACACGGACGCGGATCTGCCCTGGCTCCGCTGAGCGGAACCAGGGCAGATCATCAGGACCGGATATCAGGCGGCTTCAGGCATCACACCGCCGCGCCCGCGCCGGCTCAGTGAGCGACGACCGGGATCTTGAGCTCGTCCTCGAAGCCGTCCGCACCTTCGGCCGACCCGCCGGAGCCGGTGGCTCCGGTGCCCGGGCGCCCGGTGTTGATCAGCGTCAGAGCGATCGCCGAGGCCGCGGCGAGGATGCCGACCGCCCACCAGATCGCGCTGGCGTAGCCGCTCACCATGGCCTGGAGCTGCAGCAGCTTCGGGTCGGAGGCACCTGCGGCGTGGTCGGCGATGTACGCGGTCGTGGCACCTGCCGCGATCGTGTTGAGCAGCGCCGTACCGATGGCGCCGCCGACCTGCTGCGAGGTGTTCACCATCGCGGAGGCCACACCGGCGTCACGCGGCTCGATGCCGTGCGTGGCCAGCGACATGGCCGGCATGAACGCCGTACCCATACCGAGGCCGAGCAGCAGCTGTCCCGGCAGAATGACGCCCGCGTACGAGGAGTCGATCTCCAGCTGGGTCAGGAGCAGCATGCCGATCGCCGCCACCAGGAAGCCGGGGCCCATCAGCAGCCGCGGCGGAACGCGGGTCATGAGCCTGGCGCCGATCTGCGTGGAACCGGCGATCATGCCCGCGATCATCGGAAGGAACGCGAAGCCGGTCTTGACCGGCGAGTAGCCCTTCGCGACCTGCAGGTAGTACGTCAGGAACAGGAAGAGCCCGAACATCGCGATGATGGCGAGACCCAGCGAGAGGTAGACCCCTCCGCGGTTGCGCTCCGTCAGGACGCGCAGCGGCAGAAGCGGGGACTTGACGCGCGACTCCGTGACGACGAAGGCCAGGAGCAGCACGGCGGCCGCGACGAACATGCCGATGGTCAGCGAGTCCGACCAGCCGGCCGACTCCGCGCGGGTGAAGCCGTACACCAGCGAGACCAGACCCAGCGTGGACAGGACGACGCCGGGGATGTCGAGCGGGGAGCGGTTGCGTCCGCCGGCCGGCTCACGGATGACGAAGTAGGCACCCGCGGCGGCGACGATCGCGAAGGGGATGTTGACGAAGAACGTCCAGCGCCAGTTCAGGTACTCGGTCAGGAAGCCGCCCAGGATCAGGCCGACCGCGCCACCGCCACCGGCGATGGCCCCGTAGATGCCGAAGGCCTTGGCGCGCTCCTTGGCGTCGGTGAACATCACCGCGAGGAGCGACAGGGCTGCCGGTGCGAGCAGCGCGCCGAAGGCACCCTGCAGGGCACGGGAGCCGAACATCATCGCCTCGCCCTGGGCGGCACCGCCGATCGCGGAGGCCGCGGCGAAGCCGAGGAGGCCGACCACGAAGGTGCGCTTGCGCCCCCAGAGGTCGGCGATGCGTCCGCCGAAGAGCAGGAGCCCACCGAACGCGAGCGCGTAAGCGGTGATGACCCACTGCTTGTTGCCCTCGGAGATGCCCAGGTCCGTCTGGGCGGAGGGCAGGGCGATGTTCACGATGGTCGCGTCGAGGACGACCATCAGCTGGGCGAGGGCGATGAAGGCCAGTGCTTTCCAGCGACTGGGATCCGGAAGCAGCGTGTCGGCTGTTTTGGACATGGGAGTAGCCACCTAAGGACGCGCGTGGACGCGAAGAGTCGTCGTGAAGGGTCGTGGGTCGGCGGAACGGGCCGACGCGCAGGAAAAGGGCGCACCGTGCCGGCGGTCGGGTCTGCTGGTCAGGCCCCGACCTGCTCCTTGTGTGTTCTGTCGGCCGCTGGGGCCCCGTGGGTCTGCTGAGTCTCTGATGTGCCGTCGGCGTCAGTGCCTGCGGCGCAGGTCCTCCAAGGTCGCCGCCGATCCGGGCAGCTCCGAGCGGGCCGGAGCTTCCAGACCGTCCAGGAGGAGCTGGAGATGGCGGTGGGTGAACCGGTCGATGTCCGGGCAGGCGATGCCTGGCAGCGGCCGGGTGAGCTGGGAGAGGGCGACGAGTACGTCACCGACGGCGATGTCGGTGCGCAGCCGCCCTGCGGACATGGCGCGCTCCACGAGCCCTTCGACGGCCTCTTCGAGGCCCCGGCGGGCGGCGAGCAGTTCGGGGTGGTCCTTGTCGAAGCCGCCCGACAGCATCGGGCACAGGGCGCCGATCCGTTCGTCGGCCGCCGCGTGCACGAAGCGGCTGAGCGCGGCGAACGGATCGGATTCCGCCGCGACAGCCTCCTTGGCACGTTCGGTGGTGCGGGAGGTGACCGCGAGGACGACCTCATGGGTCAGTGCGGCCCGGTCGGGGAAGTTCCGGTAGAGCGTGGCGTTGCCGACCCCGGCCCGGCGCGCGACCTCGTCGAGCGGCACGTCCGGGCCGAATTCGACGAACATCTCGCGCGCGGCCGTCACGATCCGCTCCCGGTTGCGCAGCGCGTCGGCCCGCGGACGGGCCGGACGGCGCTGCACGGCGCAGGTGGCGGTTTCGGCGACGGTCTCCACGACGGCGGCCCTTCCCATTTCGGTGTGTGGGCGACCCCTCGGACTAACCGGGGACCGCTTCCCCGTTTCGCGGGGACACCCATGCAAACGGGGAAAGGATCCCCGGTTATTTCCCGAGTCATTGTGACCTGCGTCACACATTCTACGGGGGTGAAAACCCCTCCATCGGCGCACCCAACGAGCGGACCCGCAGGACCCGGCACAGGCTGATCGCCAGAGCGCAGTCAGGGCCGGCCGACTGCCGCGGACCCCCCGAAGGCGCCCTATGCAGCAGCCCCGCCACCGGATACGCAGGTACCGCCGCACCGTCGCCCTCGCCGGAGCAACGGCTCTGGTCATCGCGACAGTGGCGTCGGCGAGCTCCACGCTCCCCGACCCCAGCCGCGCCTCCGCAGGACCGGTGGCCGCGCCCCGGGGGCCAGGCCTCGCACCGTGCCGGATCCCTGCCGGCATGGGCGTGCAGATGTCGGAGGGCATGCCGACACCGCCCGGATACGCGCGCTCCACGGGCGAGATCAAGGCCCTCAACCTGATGATCGACTTCCCGGACGCGGAGGCGACGGAACCGGCCGAGGACCGGCTCGCGGAGTTCTTCCCGCAGACGTCCGACTGGTTCCGCACCAGCTCCTACGGCCGTCTCACGTATGTGCCCGAAGCCCCCGTGAAGGACTGGCTGCGGATGCCCCAGCCGTTCTCGGCGTACGGGATAGAGCGGGGCTCACCGTACGAACCCGGCTACCGCAAGCTCGTCAAGGACCTCGTGAGCACCGCGGACCCGAAGGTGGACTTCTCCGCGTACGACCTGGTCAACGTCCTGGTCACCCCGAACGCCGGCCCCTCGGCGCTGGACACCGTCCTGTCGGTCACCTTCTCCGGCAACGACGACGCCCCGCTCGCCGACGGAGTCCCGCTCGCCAACACGTCCTTCGTCTACAGCCGCCAGGACGACGGGTCGGGCTCGTACGCGGAAACCGGCTACCGAGTCCTGCCCCACGAGAACGGCCATGTCTTCGGGCTGCCCGACCTGTACACGATGGAGGGCGGCGGCTCCGTGGGGCACTGGGACATCATGTCCGAGGACTGGGGCGCCAACAACGACCTCCTGGGCTGGCACAAGTGGAAGCTCGGCTGGCTCGACAACAGCCAGATCAGGTGCGCGGCCATGCCCGGCACCAGCGAACACACCCTTGGCCCGCTCGCCACGACCGGCGGAACCAAGCTGGCCTTCGTGCCGCTGAGCGCCGAGTCCGGTTACGCGGTCGAGGTCCGCACCCCCGCCGGCAACGACGAAGCGGTCTGCAGGCCCGGTGTACTCATCTACAAGGTGAGCTCCGACGTCGACACCGGCCAGGGTCCGGTATCCGTCGCGGACAGCACCGAGGACAGCGGGGGCTGCACCCGGCGGCCCAATGTCCACGCCGAACTCTCCGACGCCCCGTTCGAGCCCGGCGAGGTCTTCACCGACCAGTCCAACGGCATACGCATATCCGTCGTCGCGAAGGACGCCGACGGTAACTACGAGGTCCGGATCACCCGGCCCTGAGAACCGCGGCGCTCAGCCCCCGCTCCTGTGCGCGTGGTCCCTGACCGTCTCCCGGAGCTCCCGCTTGAGGATCTTCCCGGTCGGATTCCGGGCAGCGGTTCGTGGGTCACCAGGACATGGGCAGGAACCTTGAACGCGGCCAGACTCCGGGCCACCTGCGCCCGCAGCTCCTCGGCACCGGCCTCGGCGCCCGGCCGCAGCCGGACGACCGCCGCGACCTCCTCGCCCAGCACCGGGTGCGGGACACCGAGCACCGCCGCGTCCTCGACATCCGGGTGGTCGTGCAACGCCGCCTCGACCTCGACGCAGTACACGTTCTCGCCGCCCCGGATCACCATGTCCTTGATCCGGTCGACCACGGCGACCCGCCCGTCCCGGACCACGGCGAGATCCCCCGTACGGAACCAGCCGCCGCTGAACGCCTCGGCCGTCGCCGCTTCGTCGCGCCAGTAGCCGCGGACCACGGACTGACCGCGCAGCCACAGCTCACCGACCTCGCCCTCCTGCAGCGCTTCCCCCGCCGCACCGGCGATCCGCACCTCGGTGACCGGCGTCGGGGTCCCGACGCTCTCCGGGTGGGCGCGGTACGAAGCTCCGAAGTTGGCCAGCACTCCCCCGCTCGTCTCGGTCAGGCCGTAACCGTTGCGCGGCTCGATCCGCTCACCGTGCCGGGCGGTGAGCTGCGCGACCAGGTCGGGCGGAGCCGCCGCCCCACCCGTGTTCAGCATCAGCAGGCTCTCCAGCCCGTCGCCCGCACGGTCCGCTCCGGCGATCAGCTGGAGCGCGGTGGCCGGCACTCCGGCGTAGTGCGTGACCCCGTGCTCACGGATCAGCCGCAGTGCCTCGTCGGCATCCCACTTGCGCATCAGGACGAGGGTGCCGCCCGCCGCCATCGCCGCGTAGAGGCTGGTGAACGCCGCGACGTGGAAGAACGGGAACGTCATCAGGGTGACCGGAGCCGGTCCCTGCCCGGGGATGATCCCGCGGCCCAGTGCGGAGGCTGCGGCCTGGTAGCGCGGATTGAGAGCGGCACCCGCCTGGGCGAGGTGAGTGGCGACGGCACCCTTGGGCCGCCCCGTGGTGCCGGAGGTGTAGATGATCGTGGCGTCGTCCTCCGGGCGGATCTCCACCTCGGGAGGCGCGGCCAGCGGGTCGGGGGTGGGCAGGTCCGCGTACCGCTCGGCTCTGTCGGGCAGTTCCCCTTCCCCGAGTGCCTCGTCATGGAAGACGACGAAGCGCGCCCCGGTCTTCTCCCCCCATGCCGCCACCTTCGGCAGCTGCTCCCCGTCGACCAGCAGCACCCGCGGCTCGCAGTCGTCGAGGGCGTAGCCGAACTCCCCTTCGGTCCACCATGCGTTGAGCGGTACGGCGACGAGGCCGGCCAGTTGCGCCGCCCAGAACGCGATCTGCCACTCGGGGTGGTTGCGCATCGCGATCACAGCCCGGTCTCCGGGGCGCAGCCCGTACGTCTCGGAGAGCCGTCGCGCGAGCGAGGACGCTCCGGCGAAGAACTCCGCGTACGAACAGGTCCGTTCACCCGCGATCAGGAACGGCTGGTCACCGAAGGCCCAGGTGGTCTCGACGAACTCGCGCAGCGTGCGGGGCCCGTTCGCATAGACGAGGGGGCCGTGCTCGGCGCGGACCACGGCAAAAGGAGCACCGGGTGCGGTCAGTACCGCCTCGGCCCGTGCACGGGCGGCCTGGTCGCGGGCGGCCTGATCGTGGGCGGGAGCGGGAGTGGAACCGGGGGAAGGGGTGGGGTCGGTGTGCGGCACGGTCGACCTCTCCAAGCACTGTCTCAGCAACCCGGCGACGCTATGCCCGCGCCCCGCCCCCGTCAAGAAACAGCAGCCCCCGCCCCCCGACCCTGCTCTGCCTTTCGGCCAGGTCAGACCTTGCCCTTGGCCCCCGGGAGCTCCTTCATCGCGTCGACAACCGCCCGCTCCGTGATCGCCGTGTGCCCGGTCACCGTGCCGGCCTCGACCCCCTCCATGTCGCGCATCTGCACCGTGCGCTCCCCCAGATAGCTGAAGGTCTTCGGGTCGAAGATCCACTCGGTGCGGGCGCCGCCCACCTCATCGGTCCGGGCTATGGCGATCCCGTGCCGTCCCACCGCATCGGTCGTGTCGTCCACCACCACCACGCCAGGGATCTTCGCGGCGGCCCGGTACAGCGCGGATGTCAGCTCCGCCGGCATCACCTGCTCCATCACCAGGTCACCGATCGTGGTGAAGGCCTGCTGGTCGGGGCCGTTGCCCTGCCCCTCCGTCTCCTCGTAGATCTTCTTGAGCAGCTCGTCGGGGTCGGTGGTCAGCGTCTTGAGGTAGTCGTAGCTGGGCGAACCGATGCTCGGCTCCAGGGCCTCCCCCTCGTCGTCCAGAGTCAGCCCGTCCCTGGACGTCGTGCCGTTTCCCGGCTCGATCAGCCAGCCCCTGCGGCCGTCCGGCGACAGCCAGACCTGGCGGGCATGCAGCTTCTGCACATAGGTCTCGTTCTTCCCGGTGTCCACGTTCTCCGACATCGTCAGCCAGGAGACCTGGCTCTTGATGTAGATGAACTGCCCCGGCCCGGGCTCGGGGAGCTTCTCCTTCACAGCGGCCACGGAGATCCGGTCGACCGTGCTGTTCAGCCCTTCGGTCGTGCCCTGCGCGACCTGCACCACCGAAGCGGGAACAGATCCTTCCGGCGCACCGGCGGCTTCGACGGCCCCCTGCCCCGTCAACTGCGCGACTCCGATCGCCCCGGCCAGTACGGCGACCGCAACGGCCGCCCCGATCAGCGCGAGCCGACGACTGCCGGTACGGCGCGGCGGCTCGGAAGAACGCGGCGGGAAAAGGCCCACGGCCTGCGGCTGCGCCTCGGCCGACTTCCGGTCCTGCGCCTGGCGGATCTCGTTCATCAGGTGCTCCTCGAGCGTGGTCAGGCGGTCGCGCGAAAGCACCGGATCGCCCGGCGCCGGCAGCAGCGCCGCCGACTCCACATGGTCGAGCGGCTCCCGGCGCCGCCGCCAAGGGGTGCGATTCATCGGCTTCTCTCCTCGTTCGACCGGACCGCATCGACGCGGCCACCCTGTACTTGTCCGCCCGTCCCGACCGGTTCCCTCTTTCTCCGCAGACGGCGCAACTCCCCGTCCGTGAGCTTGCGCAGCCGGGTTCTCGCCCGCGACAGCCGGGAACGCACCGTGCCCACCGGCACTCCGAGCGCCTCGGCGGCCTCCGCGTAACCGAGCCCGGACCACACGCACAGCGCGAAGACCTCACGCTCGCTCCTGCGCAGCTGCCCCAACGCGGTCTTCGCCGCTGCCAGTTCCTCCGAGTCCGTGATCCGCCCGACCAACTCGTCGGCGAAGTCCGGCAGCACATCCCGCAGGGGCAGTCTGGCCAGCGCCCTCTCGTGCCGCCGGGCGGCGCGCCCCGTGTTGCGCAGCACGTTGACCGCGATCCCCATCAGCCAGGGCCGCGGACTGTCACCTTCGTCCCGCAGCTTCCCGCGCAGCCGCCATGCCTCCAGAAAGGTCAGCGACACGATGTCCTCGGCCGCGTCCCAGTCCCCCGTGGTCCGCACCGCGTGCCGGTAGACGAGCTGGGCATGGTCGCGGAACAGCTCGCGGAACGCCTCCGGGTCCCCCGCGCGGATGCGGGCATGCATCGAGTAGTTCACCTCCTGACTTGTCCGCCCAGGCCCGGCAGTTCCTGTGACGCGCGTCACACATGCCATCGGGTCGGGCGTCCGGGACCAGGAGTGTCCGAGACCGGGCGGGGTCAGGAGCGGACCAGGTCAGGGAGCGGGCGGCTCGATGTCCGAGTCGAGTCTCCCCCACGCCTGCACCGCCAGCGTGGTCGGATGCTCCGCCCCCATCGTCGCAGCGGCCCGCTCCAGGGCGTCCTGGTGCAGGGCCGCCGCCTCGTCCGTCGCCCCGGTCGCCCGCAGGTCCAGCGCCAGGTTCGACGCACAGCCGATCGCGTCGTAGTGATCGGCTGTCAGGATGCGGACGAAGTCGGCGTACGCCTCGCGCTCCAGCACCACCGCCTCCGCCGTCCTGTGGTTGGTGACCAGGTCGGTGGCGTGGTTCATCATGCTGGTCAGCGTGTACGGATTGGCGGCGCCGAGAACCTCCCGGTACTGCTGGAGGGTTCTGCGCGACATGGCCAGCGCCGCATCGCGCGCCCCGGTCAGGCGTAGGTACACGGCCAGGTTGTTCGCGCAGGCCAGTGCGAACGGATGCCGCTCCCCCAACTGGGTGCGGTGCCGGTCGAGGGCGTCCTGCGCGAGCGCCCGCGCCCCCTGCGCGTCCCCGGTGGCCACCAGCGCACAGGCCAGGTTGGTGGCCGCGGAGAGAGTGTCCGGATGGTCGGGGCCGAGCACGCTCATGTACGTGTCGTAGATGTCGGCGCTGAGCGCCCTGGCCGCCTCGTACTGACCGGTGCGGCGCAGCACCGCCGCGAGGTTGCGGGCCGCGCTGAGTGTCTCCGGATGCTTGTCGCCGGTCCGCTCACGGAAGGCCGCCACGGTCTCCTGGAGCAGCTTCAGCGCCTGTTCCGGCGCCCCCGTCTCGCGCAGGTCCCGTGCGTAGTTGCTGGCGGAGGTGAGCGTGTACGGATGGGTGGCGCCGAGTACTTCGCGCCGGGTCTCGTACACGTACCGGTCGAGCTCGCGGGCACCCTGCCGGTCGCCGGACAGGAAGAGGGAGACCGCGAGGTTGTTCGCGGCGCTGAGCGTGCGCGGGGTCCGCAGCCCGTGCACCCGCTGGCTGACCCGGTAGGTCTCCCGGTCGATGTCCCGCGCCTTCGTGTACGCGCCGGTGCTGCGCAGGTCGGCGCCGAGGTTCCCGGCGGCGATCAGGGTGTACTCGTCGTCCTCGCCCAGCGACTCACGGGCCTGCTCCCACACCTCCAGGCCCAGCGCGTGCGCCTCCGCCAGCTTTCCGGCGGACCTCAGCGCATTGGCCTGCTGGCACCGCATGAGGATCACCAGGGAGTCGCCGTCCCCGAAGACGGGAACCCATACGCCCAGGGCCCGTTCGGCCGTTTCCAGGGCGGCGCTGTGATCGGAGCGCCGCCACAGGTAACGGACCGCGTCGACCACCCACCGGCGCACCCGCGCGGACCTGCTGCTGAAGGCCCGCGAAGGGGCCATGTGCGGCAGCAGTGCCGCGTGCCGCCCCCAGGAGGCGGGGTCCTCGGCGTACCCGGGATTGGCCTCGGCGAGAATCGCGTGCACGTGGGCGCGCATCTCGGCCCAGCGTTCGCGCGGCACCTGGGAGCGCAGCACCTCCTGCACCAGCCGGTGCACGCTGATGGTCCGGTCGCCCTGGTCGGTGCGGGCGAGGCCGTAGCGGTTGATGTCGGTGAACAGCCTGCCCATCCGCATCGGATCGTCCAGGCGGTCGTCGTACTGCTCCAGCAGCTCCGCCGTACGGCTGCCGTACAGCGTCCACATCGGGATCGGGTCCGGGCCGAAGAAGGCGCAGATCTCCAGGAGCAGCGCGGCGGCGGGCGTCGCCTCCCGCATCGCGGCGAGCGACAGCAGCCAGGTGGCTGCCGCCGAGCGCGGATAGCTCGTGGGCGGCTCCTGCTCCAGCATCTGCGTCAACTGGGTCTCCAGCAGCCGCAGATACGTCTCCACGGGCATGGCGGACTGCTCCAGCCAGGCCGCCGCCTGCCCGACGGCGAGCGGGAGGTCGCCGAGCGCCTCGGCGACCTGACCGGCCTCGGTGTCCGTCAGGTTCGGGTTCTGCCGCCGGAGCAGTCGCACGGACTCGTCCCGGGTGAAGACATGGACCTCCACCTGGACCGCGAGTGCCACCCAGGCCCGGTTGCGCGACGTCACCAGGACGTGGCCGGGTCCGGCAGGGATCAACGGGGCCAGTTCCTCAGGGCGTTCGGCGTTGTCGTAGACCAGGAGCCAGCGCCGGTAGGGCCGCCCCTGCCGTAACGCCTCCAGTACGGCGGCTGCCGTAGTCGCCACGTCGTCACCCACGGGCAGCCCCAACTCGACTGCCAGCGCGGCCAGTTCCTGGCGTACGAGGCCGGGCTGACCGGCCGCTATCCACCACACGGCGTCGTAGTCGGCGGCGAACCTGTGGGCGTATTCGATGGCGACCTGCGTCTTGCCCACACCGCCGAGACCGAACACGGCCTGCGGCGGCCCGCCCTGGAGCCCGCTCGCCGCGAAGCCGTTGCGCATCTGTTCCAGCGTGCCGGCACGCCCGGTGAAGGAGGGATTGCGCGAAGGCACGTGCCAGACCCGGGGAACGACTCCGGGATAGCGCGGTCCGCTCTCCTCGTCGATGGCTGTCCTGCCGGGGGTCCGGAGGGTGCCCGCCGCGGCGTTGTCCGGCCGGCCCACGGCCGCCAGCAGCGCCTGCTCGGCCTCTTCCTGGTCCCGCTCGACAAGGTCCACGGCCACCAGGCCCGCGAAGGGGGCGGGCAGCGGGGCGTCGTGGACCCGGATGGGGATCAGCATCCTCTGCGAGGCCTCCGGGTCCCGGGAGGACACGGATTTCCACAGCTCGTGGGCGTGCGGCAGCCGGACGAAGTCGGGCGAGAGGAGCACCACGATCCGGCCGGATCCGGCCAGGGCGAGACGTACGTCGGTCATGGTGTCGGCGCCCGCGTGCTCGGCCGAGCCGCT
This sequence comes from Streptomyces sp. NPDC056452, assembly GCF_042796085.1. Classification (NCBI taxonomy): domain Bacteria; kingdom Bacillati; phylum Actinomycetota; class Actinomycetes; order Kitasatosporales; family Streptomycetaceae; genus Streptomyces; species Streptomyces sp. NPDC056452. The sequence goes on along the minus strand of NZ_JBHTRI010000011.1, from coordinate 47,683 downwards.
GAGGGCCACCTGGTAGCCGGTCGCGGTGAGCCGGGCGCCGATCCACTCCGCCCACATGCGGTCCGCGGGCGCGTAGCTGAGAAAGATGTCGGAGGGGATGGGCGCCTTGGTCCGCTCGTACGAGGCGAGCAGCGCCCGCCGCATCGTCTCCGGCATCGGGCGCTGCTTGGTGACCCGGCCTCCGGTGATCCGGCCGGTGAGCCGCTCGGACGCGGCCAGCAGGCTGTTGCCCTGGTGAGGCCGGTCGCCGACGGGGGCGGGGATCTCCTCGTACGCGAAGAAGGGACGGTAGGGGATCTCCACATCGCCCCAGTACAGGTCGCGTTCCTCGCGGGTCATGGAGCCGAGGAACGACTGGAACCTGCTGCGGGCTAGGTCCCGGCCGGCCTCGAGCTTGTTCTGCTCGGCGTACTCGACGCGCATCGGGGCGGGCAGGATCCGGATGGGGCGCATCGTGGCCTGGGCCCGCACGGACTCGGCGACAGCTGCGGCACCCTGGATCGACTGGGCGCTCAGGGTGAAGGAGTCGACGACGACGTCGGGCAGCAGGATCGTGCAGATGCCGGCCGTGTCGGACAGTCCCGTACGGCTGTCGATCAGGACGTAGTCGTAGCGTTCGCTCAGCTCGTCGCGGAGGGCCGTGAGGAACTCGGCGCCCCGCAGCTGCGTGTAGAAGTGGTCCCAGTCGAAGGTGGAGACGGCCGCGGAGTATCCGTCGTTCTGGAGACCTGCGGGCAGGAAGTCGAGCCGCCCGTCGTCGGCGAAGTCCATGCGCACCCCGACGATGCAGTCGTCGACATCGGAGTGGTCACGGAACCAGCGGTCCCAGTCGACACGCCCTCCGGGCAGGGGCTCGGGACCGGGCCCGGAGGCCCGCATGGAGTAGTCGCGGATGAGGTCGATGACGCCCTTGGTGGAGCCGAGTTCGGGGTCGACCAGCAGCGGATGGAAGTAGCGGTGGAGTCCCGGCGCCTCCAGGTCCCAGTCGATGATCAGGACGCGCAGGCCGTTACTGGCAAGGATCCAGGCGGTGTTGACGAGAGCCATGGTGCGGCCGACGCCGCCCTTGAACGAGTAGAACGTCACGACGGTGCCGGGTTCGCCGGTGCCTTGCCCACCGATGCCGTACCCGCCGGCGCCGGCCGCTCCCGGCCTCTCCCCTGACCTCTCACCTGGCAGTGCGCCACCCTCCGCCGGGGACCTCGCACCCGGCACCTGGGCACCGCCCGCTCCGGACCCCGCACCGGCCGCCCCCGAAACGGACATGGACTCCGCAGGGGTGCCCACCACCCGCAGGCCTTCCGCACCCCCGAAGGTGTCTCCGTCGTCCCAGCCGCCCGAAGCGTCCCCGCTCGCCGAACCGTCCCAGCCGTCCCTGGTCATCGCCCTGCGCCTCCGTCACCACGAGAGTCGAGCGGCCCGTGCCCGCCGGGCCTGCGAGGCCGGTTCACCGGCCGGTCAGCGGGAGGGCCGACCGGTGGTGTCCCACCGGCCGGCCCGGGAATCCGTGGCGGAGCGCTGCCCGGCCCGCTGCCGGTTCCGCTGCTCGGCCCCCGCAGGATCGGGCGCGCCGACACCGTCCCCTGCTCGCCCGCACCCGGTGCCACAGGGGCATGGCGCTTGCGTATCAGGTTGTTCTGCGCGGAGGACACCATCCGCCCCAGAGCCTGCTTGAAGTCCGTCGCACTGACCCGGACCTGGAACTGCCTGTCCTGTGTGCCGCGCGACGACTTCCGCTCGAAGACCTCGGTCACCCCGCGCCAGAGTTCCCCCCGCTCCCCCTCCTCCCGGGGGTGGCACGGAACGAGGACGCCGGTCGCGGGATGCTCCGTCCGGTCGAAAGCCTCCAGTTGCTCGCGGTACGGCGACACCGGAGCGCTCCACGCGTCCACCAGCAGGATCGACACCTGGTCGTCGCGCCATGCCTGGTTGAGCTGCCGGGTGAGTCCGCTGCGCACCTCCCGGTAGGCGGTGCCGTACCCCTGTGCCGTCACCAGGCGCTGAGCCACCTGGTAGATCGGGTACTCCTCCTGCGGGTGGTACGGATTCCAGTCGAGCCCCGCACGGCCGTAGTACGGGGCGCTCCTGCGCTCCTCGGGCAGCGTGTCCGCGGTGCCGGCGGCCACGAAGAACTGGACGGTACTGCCCGGCCTGGTGGGTGTGGTGCGCGGCGGGAACGACAGGGGTTCCTGTGCCAGCCGGATGCCGTTGGCCACGGGCAGCTTCTCGCGCTCGGCGACGTACAGGACGCGCTGCGCGACGAGCCGTACGGCGTTGCGGTAGTCCTCGCCCGCGGGATCCTTCTGGAGCAGTCGCTGCAGCCCGGCATCGGCGTACCAGGATCCGAAGCCGTCGGTGACGTACTGGATGTGCGCGACCTCGGACGGGATGTCGACGGGGCGCCACAGCACGGGGATCAGCGCCGACGAGCCCTTCTGGGTCCGCGCGAAGTACTGGTTCGCGCGCCGCATCATCACTCCGGCCTCGCGCGAACACCACTCGCTGCGGAAATAGTCGGGCGAGTAGAGCGCCACCATCGAATGGCAGATGCCGAGCACGCTTTCCAGGCGCTCGCTCCAGTGCTCACCGATACGGATCGAGCTGTTGTCCCGGAATCCGACCGGCAACCGGACCGCGCTACCGGCCAGTTCCATGATCTGCGCACATAAGTCGTCGTAGAACCGGCGCACATAAGCGTCCTGGTCATCGGTCCTGGCATAGCTCAGAAAGAAGTACGGCCCCACCGCGCCCCCACGACTCGATCTGCTGAACGCAGGCCCACAGTGCCCCGGCACCAACTGAATACCCTCGGAAACGGCCAGTTATTGCCCGCGGCCACGCAGACTGTGCCCACGGTCACGTTATGGCCAGAACTCGACGGTACACAGTGCCGTTACGGAGTCGGCAGGACGCCGTTCAGCCGATATCTCTGTCCCAGTCGCCGATGGTACGGCTCAGCTCCTCGACGAACTGCTTTCCTTCGTAGTTGAGTTCACCGCTGTCCAGCAGGGTCCGCGCGGCGTCGGCGGTCCGCTCGCGCCAGTGGCGGTACTGGCCGTCGGCGTAACTCCGGGTCAGCGGCCCGGGCCAGTGCCCCCTGCCCCGTTCCACCCGCCAGAAGTCCGACACCCCGAGATGCGCGTACGTTCCCTGAAGCAGGGCGCCCGCAGGGCGCGGATCCGTGCGCCACGGCGCGTGATAGCGCGCCCCCGAGTCCGGCCCGTGCAGCGGTACGAGATCGAGCAGCGCGCCCAGCTGGATGTGCAGGAACTCGTGGACCAGCGCCAGCGCGAGCCGCTCGGCGTCGGCGGGCAGGGACACGCCCACCGCGCCGTATCCGCGGCGCACCACCGAGGACACCGCTGTGCCGTCGGGCTTCGGCAGGAGCGGCACCAGCGTGGACACCCCGGCGCTGACCGCCTCGGCGTGCCAGGGGTGCCGCTCGACGAGCAACTGCCAGGCACCGGACAGCAGTTCCTCCCAACGGCGCACCGTTGCTCCGTCGAGGGGACCCGGCACCGGGTCACCGTGCGCCTCCCGGTACGGGCCGCGGTCATCGATCCGCACGGTGAGGCGGCGCCCCCGCGACTCCACCTGGAGGACCGGGCCGCCCGGATCCAGCAGCCGGGCCAGCCCGCCGGGCGCGGGATCCACCTCGCCGACGCCGGCCTCCGTGTACAGCGCGCGCAGCGCACCGGCCGCCCACAGGTCCAGATAGGGATGGAGGAGCACCGACTCCCACCGCTCCGTGGACTCCTGGCGCAACTCCTCGATCCGGTCGTACGTCTCCGCCAGCCGCATCTGCCGCACCACCCGCGGCGCACGCTCCTCAGCGACCCGGCGCACCGCGCTCAGCAGCAGCCTGCGCTTGCTCAGCTGTCCGGCCCGCAGGACGGCCACGGCGGAGGCGCCACCCCGCCCCCGGGCCAGCGCCAGGAAGGTCTCGCGCGGAATCAGATGCCGGGCAGGCGCGGCCTCGGGCCCCTTCACCTGGCCACCGAACCGGCCGGCCGGCGCTCCCTCAGCCCGGCCAGATCGTGCTCCAGCCTGCGCCGGATGTGCCCGATCAGGGCGGCCATGTCCGCGCAGTAGACCGTGGGATGCGCGAACGGATCACCGGACCCGTGGCTGTACCGGTGGGCGTACAGCCCACCGCCGCAGACCGCCACCAGCGGGCAGGAGGCACAGACGGGCGACAGCTCCGGGCTGCGGAAGGCCGGATGCGCCTCGGCCACGGTGAACGGGTCACGGAACACGTCCAGCGGGGTCGCAGCCGCCCCGTCGTACGACACCTTCAGGCTGTCGGCCAGCTCCAGCGAGCCGTCCGTCTCCACGACGACGAGGTCCAACGGGCCGTTGCCGACCATCTCGCTGCTCGCCCGGCCTCCCAGCAGCAGCATGATCAGTTCCTCGAAGAGCCGGATCCCGGTCTCACGCCGGGGCGCCCCGTACCAGCGGTCGAAGACGGCACACAGCCAGTCGGCGTACGGGGTCGCCCCCGGACCGTCCCACGGTCGGCCTGTCGGACCGTCCTGCAGAACGGGCGGCCTTCCCGGCGGTACGCGCCGCGCATCAAGGCCCGGCGGGGGAACGTCCCATGTGCCGTGCGGCAGCAGGAGATCCATCCGCGGCGGCGAGAACTCGAGCAGCGCCTCGTAGGTCTCCACGGGGTCGGCGTCGAGGTCGATGGTGCACAGCACTCCGCTGTAGAGCTCCCGGTCGGCCCCGTCCCCGAGGATGCGCAGCGCCCGGGCCACGGCCGCGTGACTGCCTCGCCCGTCGGCGAACTTCCTGTACCGGTCATGGCCCGCGGCCGTCCCGTCGAGGCTGACCCCGACGCGCACGCCGTACCGGCGCAGCACTCGCAGCAGCTCCGGATCCTGGCCCAGCAGCACCCCGTTGGTCTGCATCCCCCAGGCGACCTCGCCGGTGCCGTCCAGCGCATCGCGCAGGATCTTCAGCGTCCCGTCGAGATGCCGGTGCCCCACGAGCAGGGGCTCACCGCCGTGCAGAATCACAGAGATCGGCCCATCGGACCGTGCCGCCCCGGTCCCGGCCCCCGGCGGCCTCCGATAGTCGGCGATCCGGGCGGCCACCTGCCGCACCGTGGAATGTTCCATCCGCCGCGCCTTCGTCCGCCAGCTCTGGTCAGCGGCCTCGTAGACGTAACAGTACGTACATGCCAAATTGCACCGCGTATGCAACTTGAGAAGGAACTGGCGGAACGTCATGACCGCTCGCGGGTCCGCTCCCGTTCCCCGGCCGCAGGGTCGAGCGCCGACGTGAACGCGGACACCGGCTCGCTGGAGGGGGTGAGCACTTCTTCCCTGAGCCGCGACACCATGTCGGCGAATACGGTGTCCGGCAGCTCGGCCAGCTCCGCGTCACTCAGCCCGCTGACATCTGCCAGGACCGAGACCAGCGGGGCGGAATTGATTGACTTCATGCTCCCCTGCCATCGCTTTTCGCGCGAGCATATAACAGAGCGTCAGTGATCGTTTACCGGTGCCGACCCACCCCGCGACCTCACCCCCGCACACCCACCACGGACGGCCCAACACCCCTCACCCCAGACCCCGCTGACCAGCCTCGGCCCTGTCGCACACCCATTCAGCAGCCCCTCGGAATCGGCCATGCTCCCGGCGCGGCGGACAACCGGAGCGACGGACCCAAGGACTCTTTTGTGGTTATTTCTTTCGATCCGGTCAAATCATTCGACAGAGGGCGGGACCAAATGGCTTTACGTCCCACGCATTACCGGAAATAGACGGACCCGCCTTTCCTCCCGCACATCCCGCCGCCCCCCGACCCACCCCCACAGACGCGGGCGCGCACAGGAGCGGTCAGCCCCCGACAGACGCGGGCGCGCACAGGAGCGGTCAGCCGTCCAGGCGCTCCCGGCCACTGCCCCCGCAGGAGGAGCAGTCCATTCCGAGACCACACTCCACACACCGCCTGCCGTCCACGAAACCCAGGCCCTCACATGTGCCGCATGTGCCCCAGCCGTCACACATGCGGCACAGCCGGTCTCCGGGCGCCAGCGTCTGCGGCGTGGCTGCGCGCGGCGGACGTGTCCAGCGGCCGTGGAACCACACGGTGGGCGCCTTGCCCCAGACGACCGGACTGCCGGACGGCCGGCGAAAGAGGCCCACCTCGAACCCGTCGCGCCGCGCCTTCGACGAGGGCCCCCCGGGGCCTTCGCCGGCCTCGACGGAACACCAGCCCGCCGCGGCCATGGCTTCGGAGGCCGCCCCAGCAGCACAGGAAGCGCCTGCCAGGGTCATGGTCACCGTGAGCTGCCTGCCCATCGCCCCGCGCGTGGTGCGCCGCTCCTGGATCCGCTCCTCGACCGCCGGCTCCACTCCGGGCGCGAGGGCGGCCACGAGAGCCCTCAGTTCGCTGCGCAACCAGTTCGCCGAACGCTCGAACTCCTCGGCCGCGCCCTCGATTTCCTCGCTCAAGGCCACCCCCGCCTCACTGTCGATGCTCGCGCGTTCCGCCGGATGCGCTGCCGGCGCTCGCGCATGAGGACATCAGCGCGTTCCCGATCGGTCACTATTCCTCGACCCAGTACCGCGCGGGTACGGGGGACCCGCGGACGGCCGCGTTCGACGGCGAGGGACGTCGATCTGACAGAGCGTCACTCGTCGTGCCGAGGAGGCCTCTTGGTGAGACAGCGAGCGCCACGGCGGACGAATCCGACGCGATCGACCTCGGAGTGTGAACCGCCCGCCACGGAGGGGCCCAGCCCAGCGAGCCCGAAGACGCGAAGCTTCCGGGATGCCTGGCCGGCTTCCCGCCGCCCACCCCGACCCTCCAGCCACCCCAGGACCTGAAGATCGCCCGGCCAGGAAGCGCGTGCGATCACCACTCCCCAAGATCGCTTGAACGGCGGCCCCTCGGAGGGGTCAAACCACCCCGGCCGAGCCGCTCGCCACCTACGACCACGTCACGCCAACTCGAAGGAAACAGCAGGTCAGAGCCCTGCGGCCTGCACCCGGCGCCACTAACCCCATACAGAAGCCCTCCACGGCGGCGAATCCGCTAGGCTGTCCCTGGTCGGTCGTTGGTACGTCCCGCCTGTCTGCCCGAGCAAGATCTCATCAGACAGTTCGCCACGCCTGACCAGCGGGCCTGCAAGCCTTGATGAAGATCCATTGCCTGGGTTTTCGGCAAGACTTCCTGCCGGCTCCGCGCCTTCGTAGCTCAGGGGATAGAGCACCGCTCTCCTAAAGCGGGTGTCGCAGGTTCGAATCCTGCCGGGGGCACAAGCGAAAAGACCCCGGACCGATCATGGTCCGGGGTCTTTGACATCCACGTCCGACATCAACGGCGGCGGTCAGTCACGGCCGGGCCGCCTCTTGAGCAGCCTGTCCATGTGGCTGATGGCTTCGCGCACCGCATCAACATCACGGCGGCTGGTCCGTCCGCCTCGTGGACCGCCGGTCACTGCCCACGCCCGCCGCATACAGACCGGGCAGACGTGCCACAACCGCGCCAGGTCGGGCGGGGACTCACGGGGAACTGCGGCCAAGTGCCGCAGCAGCCCGGACCGTGATCTCATCCGTTCGAACTCCACGTGCCCAGTACGGTTGAGGTCACAGCAATCGGTCGACCAGCCCGTCGATGTAGTCAGGGGTGAGCGGGACGATGCCGAACAGGACGCGGATGTACATCGGGGCCAGGATGTGGTCCAGGACATCGAGCGCGTCGGGTGCGGGTTCGCCCCGGTCGCGGGCGCGATCGAGCATGGACTGCAGTTGCCGCATGCGTTCGGTGCGGAGGATGTCGCCGGCCTGCAAGCCCTGCTGACCGGTGCTCGACAGGGCTACGGCCAGATGCAGCACCGCCGGCCCATCGGGTCCGGTGATCTCGCGGGCCACTTGGGCCGCGTAGACACGCAGGTCGCCGGCCACGCTCCCGGTGTCGGGCATCGGTGACTGCGCGTTGAGGCGCGTGAGGGCCACGTCTGTGAGCAGGGTTTCCAGGCTGCCCCACCGGCGGTAGATGCTGCTGTCGGCCACGCCTGCGCGGGCCGCGACCTCACCGACGGTGAAGTTCCCGTAGCCGCGCTCGCTGATCAGGTCGGCGACGGCTCGGTGTACCTGCGCGCCGACTCGGGCGCTGCGCCCGCCAGGCCGCCGGGCTTGCTGTCGCTCGTTCATACCTTCCACCTTAACGCAGCTATCGCTTGCGTTTGTGGGTCGATGCATTCTATGGTCCACCTAACGCAGCCACGGACTGCTTTAGTGCGTGAGTCTATCGCCACCCGCGTCGACCGTGGCCAGGCACAACCAACCACTGAGGGGGATCCGATGTCTGCAGCGCATGCGACCGTAGGCAGTCGATCAAACCGGGCCGTGCTGCTCACGGTGACCTGCCTGGGCCAATTCATGGTCCTGCTCGACAACACGATTGTTGGAGCAGCGCTCCCCGATATGCAGCACCGGCTGCACACGCAACTGACCGGTCTGCAATGGATCGTCGACGCGTACGTACTACTGGTCGCCATGCTGCTGCTGTCCGGCGGTGTCTTCGCCGACCGGTTCGGCCGCAAGCGGGTGTACCTGACCGGCGTCGCGGTGTTCACCGCCGCGTCACTGGTATGCAGCCTCGCGCCCTCGGTCGGCTGGCTGATCGTCGGCCGGGTACTGCAGGGCATCGGGGCCGCAGCGCTGGCCCCTGCCTCACTCGCCCTGCTCGCCGCCGCCTATCCCGTGCCACAGGAACGTATGAAGGCGATCGGGATGTGGGCCGGATTCAGCGGAATCGGTCTGGCCGCGGGCCCCGTGGCCGGCGGCGTGCTGACGGACACCTTCGGCTGGCCCGCCATTTTCCTGGTGAATCTGCCCATCGGGGCGGTCCTGCTTTTGGTCGGCCTGCACCACCTCGGCGAGTCCCGCAATCCGAGCGCCCCCGCGATCGACATCCCGGGCACTGTGCTGTCCGTGCTGGCGGTGGGGGTAGTGACCTACGGGCTGATCGAGGGCGGTGCCCGCGGCTGGACTTCACCGGTCATCCTGGGCAGCTTCGCCGCTGCTGTGATCCTCCTCGCCGCCTTCATCGCAGTCGAATCGCGTCGCTCCGCACCGATGCTGCCCCTGAGCCTGTTCCGGCAGCGCCTGTTCACCGTCTCCAACACCGCCATGACCGTGGTGGGGTTCGCACTCATGGGTTCATCGTTCTTCTTCTCCCAGTTCTTCGTGTACGTCCAGGGCAGTTCGATCCTGCGCGCCGGCCTCCAGACCCTGCCGCTCTCCCTCGCCATGGTGATCGTCAGCCCGTACGCGGGCCGGCTCGCCGCCCGGTACGGCTTCCGAATCGTGGTTACCACCGGCCTGGCCCTGGCCGGCCTGGGACTGCTGGCGCTCGGCATGGTCCACGCCGACACCGGCTACGGGAACGTGTGGTGGCGGCTAGGACTCGCCGGCATCGGCTTCGCCCTGAGCATGTCCCCACTGACGGGTGCCGCTATCCAAACAGTCAGCCCGCAGGAGGGCGGCCTCGCTTCAGGCATCAGCAGCACCACTCGGCAGATCGGCGCGGTGCTCGGCGTGGCGATACTCGGAGCCGTCGTCCGCAGTCGGCAATCGGGCGGCGCCTCCCTCGAGGACGGCCTCAACAGTGCCTTCCTCGCTGCCGGCGCCGTCGCCTTGACCACTGCCGTGTTCACCGGCCTGTGGCTCGCCAGGTCCAAGCCCGCAGAAGGCTTCGCGGTGCCGCGTCGTTCCACCGAACCAGATGCGATCGTCACCTCGAGTCGGGCGTCCGTGGGCAGTTCGAACTAGAGCTACGGATCGGTAGGTGCCCGTGCCACAACCGCGCCAGCTCGGGCGGCGGCTCACGGGGAACTGCGGCTGCGGGCAGGGACCCCAGCCGGCAGCCGCCGAAGTCGGCATCCCGCAGGTCAGACCCCAACTCGCCCCAAATCGCTCCTGAAGCGGGTGTCGCCGGTTCGAATCCTGCCGGGGGCACAAGCGAAAAGGCCACCTAGGAACGTTCCTAGGTGGCCTTTGGGCATCTACTTCTGACTTCAACGGCAGCGGTCACTCACGACCGGGCCGCCTTTTGAGCTGCCGGTCCGTGTGGCTGATCGGCGCAGCGGTTCAGCGCCACGTAACGCCAGTTCAGCGCCGCCGACCCGGGAGCGGGACCTTGGACCAGTCGGTGTCCGAGGCCAGATAGAAGCCCGGGTACGCAGGCTGGTTGTACGCGGTCTGTTGCCGCGCCACCTCGGCGCGGTACTGGGCGTCGTGCATCAGCGTGTACATCTTGTGCCCGGTGACCTCGGTGCTGAGATACATCCGGATCGCCGAGCTGTCCGCCGTGCGCACCAGCATCTCCTCACGCCAGTCGCCGAGTACGTCGGCCACCAGCGAGGGGTTGCCCTTGGTGCCGTTGTTGGTCCTGGTGTCCGTGGCGGTCAGCACGGTGCCGCGCCGCCAGTCGTTCACCGTGGGCGTGGCGTCGCCCGAGCCGTCGACCAGCTGAGTGGTCAGATCGCCTGCCCACCTGATGCTCATATTGGTGCCGGGGGTGATAGTTCCGACCGCTTCGCCGGCCGCGGTCCACAGCCCGGAGCCTTCCGAGCCTCCCGGCATCGAGGCCCAGGTCTCGAGGCCCGGGTGGCTCGGGTCCACATCGCCGACCATTCCGCGCCCGGTGTCCCGGCCGCTGTACGCGCCGTACAGCACCTCGCCGGTCGCGGCGTCGCGCAGCGCGTAGCCGTAAGGCGCCCAGGTGCCGCCCTCGTGCACGGTGTAGATCTCCATGCCGGGGCGGTCGGGGTCGATGTCGGTCACGTGCATCGCGTCGCCGTGGCCGAGGCGTGCGTTCTGGCCGGGGGCCGAGCTCTGGGGCGGCATGGTGTCGAAGGAGCTGTAGAGCAGGCTGCCGTCGTCGTCGATGGTGGCCGAGCCGTAGACGATCTCCTGGCGGCCGTCGCCATCCACGTCGGCGGCGCTGAGGGAGTGGAAGCCCTGGGTGGTGAGGCTGCCGAACTCCGGGTCGGTGCCGTCGACGCCGTGCGGTGAGTCGTTGAACGGGTTGGACATCGGGGCGAAGCCGCTGTCCACGTCCCAGTCCTTGCGCAGGCTGCGGCCGTCCCAGCGGTAGGCGACCATGGTGGTGCGGGTGTAGTAGCCGCGGGCGAACACCGCGGAGGGGTGCCGGCCGTCGAGGTAGGCGACGCCGGACAGGAAGCGGTCGACCCGGTTGCCCGGCTCGATCCGGCTCATGGCGTAGTCGCCCCACATCAGCCCGTCGTCGTGCCGGCCCGGCTCGTAGCGGACGGTGTCCAGTTCGCGGCCTGTGGCGCCGTCGAAGACGGTCAGGTACTCGGGCCCGTCAAGGATGAACCCCTCGAAGGCGCGCAGATTGTTCCTGGTGCTGCGGCTGGGCGCGTAGACATCGATGAAGTAGTCCGCCAGCGCCTCGGCGTCCGCCTGGGAGAGCGGGTAGGCGTAACGGTCCTCGATGCCGAACGCCGACTCCAGGGTGGCGGGCCAGTTACCGGCGGCGACCTCGGGGTGCTGCTGCCAGCCGCGGAACATCCCGACCAGGTGGTCGTAGTAACCGGCCGCGCTCAGGCGGTAGTCGTCGGTGTGCGCGTACCCGGCCCTGACGTCGGCGCGGGGCATGGTGATGTACCGCTCGGAGGCGACGCTGCCGTCCTCGCGGTAACGGATGCTCTTGGTGCCGGGGGCGGTCTTGAACATCATCTCCGAGCGGCCGTCGCCGTCGAAGTCGTAGACCAGGAACTGGGTGTAATGGGCGCCCGCCCGGATGTTGGGTCCCAGGTCGATACGGTTCAGGAGCGTGCCGTCGAGGCGGTAGGTGTCGACGTAGGTACGGCCGGTGTACCCGACCTGGGAGACGTCTTTGGAGTTGGACGGGTCCCACTTGACGACGTACTCGTACTGGCCGTCGCCATCCACATCGCCGACGCTCATGTCGTTGGCGGAGTAGGTGTACGCCTCGCCCGCGGGCGTGACGCCGTCGGCGGGCTTGCGCAGCGGCAGGTCGTAGTACCCGTCGGCCCACGGCGAGACCGGGTCGCTGCGCCGGGCCTCCCGACCGTCGACGATGGCGGCGACGCGGTACTCGGCGTCGGAAGCGCCGTCACGGTCCAGGTAGTTGGTGCTGTCGGTAACGGTCGCTATCGGCCTGCCGTCACGGTAGACGCGGAAGTCGGCGCCGGCCAGGCCGGTGTCGGTGTGCCCGGTGGCCTCCGAGCCGAGCAGCCGCCAGCTCAGGAACACTCCCTCGGCACTGGAGACGGCGACCAACCCCCGGTCCAGCCGCTCCAGTTGCGCGCCCCTTGCCCCCTGCCCGGGCTCGCCTGCCTGCGCGTCCACTCCCATGCCGACGGCCAGCACCCCCGTCAGTAGCGCGGCTGCCCATCTCCGTGTCTTCATCGACAACCTTCTTCCGCCGAGGGGGCGTTGATTCGTTTCATTGAGTCGTTTCAATGCTGGCCAGGCGGACAGTACGAGGGCGCCGGGCACCCGTCAAGACTTCACACCGCGATCGGGCGTCACCACCGCGACCTCACCGTCTCGCGACGCCCCTCCCGGCTGCGACAGTGGCGCCGCAGCGGCGCATGTTCGCGGGCGGGAGCGGTTCAGGCCCCCACGTCGAGCAAGAACCGAATTTGGCGTGATGATGTCCAACTAATCGAAAATAGAAGGCAGTTGAGGCGCCCCTGGAAGACTATGAGGCTTGGAAACGGGCCGCCGAACCTGAGGGATCGCGGCCTTGCGCGCATCGCCACGGCGATGCCGGATGATGAGGGAAATCCGAGTGAACCTTCGAAGAACCATCGCCGTCCTGTTCGGTGCGGCACTGTCGGTCGTCGGGCTCGTGACGCCGGTCGGCGCGCAGCCGGCACAGACCGGAGTCTCGACCACCTACCAGATCAACGCACGTCACGATGGCAGTCTCGTGGACACCGCTGTGGGCGCGCCGCCGCTCAGCCAGAAGTGGTCCCGCGACCTGGGCGGGGACGTCTCCTACCCCGTCGTGGCGGGCGGGCGCGTCTTCGCCACCGCTTCCTCGCCGAACGGGTACGGCACCACCCTCTACGCCGTCGACGCGGCCACAGGCGAGAACGCCTGGGACCCCGTTGACCTCGGTGGCACCTACTGGTGGTCCGCGCTCGCCTACGGGGGCGGCCGGCTCTACGCCCAGAACTATGACGGGGCACTGACGGCGTTCAATCCGGCCACCGGGAAGGAGATCTGGAGCGTCACGCTGCCTGGGCAGCATTCCTTCACCTCTCCGCCCACCTTCGCCGGCGGCGTGGTGTACACGGGTGGCGCCGGCTCGGGCGGCACCTTGTACGCGGTGGACGCGGCCAGCGGTGCGGTTCTCTGGACCCAGCCTGTCGCGAACGGGGACAACAGCTCGCCTGCCGTCACGGCCAACGGGGTCTACGTCTCCTACGCCTGCGAGCAGACGTACGCCTTCGACCCCAAGTCGGGCAACCCGATCTGGCATCACCAGACGGACTGCTCCGGCGGCGGGGGCCGCACCCCTGTTCTCGCCGACGGTGGTGTCTGGGTTCGCGACGATGCCGGGATGACCCCATCGGTCCTCAACGCCGCCGACGGAAAGGTCCGCAGCACGTACGCGGCCACCGGCTGGTCGCCCGCACCGGCCTTCGACGGCCGCCAGGGCTACTTCGTCGATGACGGTGTCCTTCAGGAACGACACAGCCGCACCCTGGCCACGCGCTGGAAGTTCGAGGGCGACGGCCAGCTCAGTACGGCGCCCATCGTCGTCAACGGCTATGTCTACGTCGGCTCCCGAACCGGTCAGCTGTGGGCGCTCAACGGCGCCACCGGCCAGTCCGTCTGGTCCACCGACGTCGGCGCGCCGATCAACGAGCCCGACGAGCACAACGTGTCCCAGCCGCTGACCGGCCTCGGTGCGGGCGGCGGGCTCGTAGTGGTTCCGGCCACCAACCTGCTGGTCGCGTACGGGCAGTGAGCAGTGGGGGCGGCGGCCGGTCCCGGCGCCCGCCCTCCGTGCTCCGGCCACCGCCGGCCGGGGCACGACCTGTGCGCAGCACAGCGTGCGATGCGTGCGATGCGTGCGATGCGTCGTTCTCCGGCCAGGTATCAGCTGGCCCGCTGAAGCGAATCCTGGCGGACGCACCAGGCGAGGGCCCCGGACCGATCACGGTTCGGGGCCCTCGACATCGAGCGCCTGCATCAGCGCCGGTGATCGCTTGCGGCCGGGAAGCCCCCTGGGCCGAGCCGCTCCGGATCCGACTCGCGCCGCTGCCACCCGTCTTGGCGCCTGCGCGTCGCCCGACGGCCGACCAGCCGCCCGGCGGCCACAGGCGGGCGGCCGGACATGTGACCGCGGTCAGCCCCCTCTGGTGCGGGCCTCAAATCTCTGTTGACGCGCCTATGTACAGGCGACGTTTACCACCAGTAACTTACCGCGGAGTAATAACACCCGTCCTGCTGCGCACATCGGGGGAGTCATGAACCGGATCACCGTCGGCCTGCTGGCCACCGCCGCCGTCACCGCCCTCACCGTCGGTACGGCGCCGGCAGCGATGGCCGCACCCACCGCGGGCGAACAGGTGAACGCCACGGCGTCCGACCCGTTCTACCGCTACGACGGCAGCAAGCCGCTGTCCTCGTACAAGCCCGGCGACGTACTGAAGAAGCGCACGCTGGACTACCACATCGTCGGCATCCCGACGCCCGTGAAGGCCATCCAGCTGCTCTACCGCTCGACGGACGCCCAGGGCAGGCCCTCGGCCAACGTGACCACGGTGGTCCGCGGTCACCGCAGCGACGGCAGCAAGGCCGTGTCGTACCAGTCGTTCTACGACTCCCTCGACCCGGAGGACGGGCCCTCCCGGGCCATCGCCGGCGACGTCTCCCTCGGCGGCATCATCGCCAACGTCGAGACCGTCGTTCTGGCGCCGCTGCTCCTCAAGGGCTATGACGTCGTCATCCCGGACACCGAGGGCCAGAGCGCCGACTTCGCGGCCGGACCGGGATACGGGACGAACACGCTCGACTCGATCCGGGCGAGCACGCGCGCCGAGGAGACCGGCCTGAACAGCGCCACTCGGTTCGGCCTGTTCGGCTACTCCGGCGGGGCCATCGCCACCAACTGGGCGGCGGCCCTGGCCCCCGAGTACGCGCCCGAGGTGAACCGGCAGTTGGTCGGCTTCACCGAGGGCGGGCTGCTCGTCGACCCGGCGCACAATCTGAAGTACGTCGACGGCGCACTGGTGTGGAACGGGGTGATCCCGATGGCGGTCATCGGCGTCACCCGCTCGTACGGCATCGACATCAAGCCCTACCTCAGCGAGAAGGGCCTCAAGGTCTACAACGAGCTCGAGTACGGCTCGATCGTCGATGCGCTGGGCCGCTACCCGGGGATGACCTGGAAGGACATGACGAAACCGGAGTACAAGGACCCGAACTCCATCCCTGCGTTCGTCGAGGCGGTCAACAAGATCAATCTCGGTCAGGCCGCCACCCCGACCGTCCCCGGTCTCATCGGGCAGGGGAACGCGGGCGTGCTCGAGGGAACGCTCAACAACCCGGCCAGTATCGGCACGGGTGACGGTGTCATGGTCGCCGGCGACGTGCGGGCGCTGGCCCGGCAGTACTGCGCCACCGGCAACAAGTCGATCAAGTACGAGCAGTACAACCTGCTCAGCCACGTCGGTTCCATGCTGTATTGGGCGCCGCGCGCGATGTCCTGGCTGAACGACCGCTTCGCAGGCAGGACCGCCCCCACCAGCTGCGGCAGGATTCCCGCGGGCAACTCGCTGGAGCCGGAGATCCCGACCGCCGCGAAGTGACCGGCCGGGGCCGCCGCGGCGCGGCCCCAGGGTCCACCGTCCGCGGCCCCCCCGTCCGGCTGCCGGGGTCCGGCAGCCGCGCGGTCAGTCCCGGCGCGTGGTGTGGGGAATGCTGAAGGACGCGGGGCGTACCCGGTGGAGCGGTGCTCCCTCGGGTGCGCCGGTGTCGATCAGGTTCACCATCAACGGGGTGCTTCCGGTCGGCCCCGCATCCAAGGCGCGCAGACGGTACCGCTCGGTTCGCACGGTGTCCCGGGCCAGGGCGAATCCGCCGGCGTACGAGCTGAAGGGCGGGGTGTCGTTGGCGATCCGCAGTTCCTCGCGGCGCCACGTCCCTGTCGTCCGGTCCCACCGCTCCAGCGTGAATCCGTCGTGCGGAGGGCGTTCCGCGGCCGGCGTTCCGTCCACCAGGATCTCCATCTGGAAGACCAGGCGCAGGTGGCTGTACGCACGGCTGTTGCCGTTGCGGAGGGTGAACGTCAACTCTTGGGACGCTCCGCCGCGCACGAGGCCGATTCTTCCGCCGGGCGTGGCCACGGCCGTGGAGAGGTACGTCGGTACGGGGGCAGGGGCGGTGGCGGCTGCGGGCGCCGGACCCGGTGAGGTGGGCGCGCCGTTCCCGCTGGTGGCCGTCTGCCCGGCACTCGGCGAGGGCGCCGAAGGATCGGGGGAGCCGCTTCCCTCCGGAGCCGAGGAGGAAGAGGACGAGGAATCCGGCGTCGACGAGGAACCCTGAACGGCAGCTGCGGGCGCGGCGGGTACGGAGCGGCTTTGCGAGGCGTCCGGATCATCACAGCCGGTGGCCGTGACGACCAGGGCCGCGATGGTCATACCCGTGATGACGCCGCGTCTGAGCTGCATGCCGGTCCCCCTGTGAAATTCGCGCCCTGGAGCTCGCCCTTGAGGTGCGTCGCGAACCTAGCCGGGACAGGCCGCTTCGCAGGAGAGGCAATGGGTAACGATCGGGCTCCAGTGATCGGCTGGGCCCGCCCGGCGGGCGGACAGTCGGACGGCCCTGCGTCGGCGCCGGGGCGAGTGCCGACCACGCCGCCGCCCCGTCAGGATTCGGCAGCCGGGCTCAGGGGCAGCCGCATGATCGTCAGGTCGAGCCAGCGCCCGAACTTGATTCCGGCCTCCCGCACCGTGCCGACATGCTGGAACCCGAACCGTTCGTGCAGCCGGATCGACGCGGTGTTCCCGGCCTCGATATCCGCGATCATGACGCGATGGCCCGCGTCGCGCGCCGAGGCGATGAGAGCGGTCATCAGCGCGGTGCCGACGCCGAGCCCGTGCCGGCCTTCGCGGACGTAGACCGAGT
Organism: Streptomyces sp. NPDC056452; assembly: GCF_042796085.1. NCBI lineage: Bacteria > Bacillati > Actinomycetota > Actinomycetes > Kitasatosporales > Streptomycetaceae > Streptomyces > Streptomyces sp. NPDC056452. The sequence continues at coordinate 30,530 of NZ_JBHTRI010000011.1, read as the reverse complement.
CCTCCACGGTGTGCAGGAATCCGTCGAGTTCCCGCCACTGACCGTAGACGGCGAACCCGGCGACCTCGCCGTCCACTTCGGCGACGACCGCCGAGCCGCGCTCCAGGTGGACGGCGAGCCAGGCGGCGCCTTCGGCGGGAGACTGCGGGGTCTGTGTCCACAGGGCCGTCGAGTGCTCGATCGCATGATTGCGAATGGCGAGGACGGCTTCCGCGTCGCCGGAGTTCGCCGGTCTGACCACCGCCGCCCGCGTCATTTCGTATATTGGATTCATGTCCAACATGATAGACAGCCATCCTCTGGTGGGCCAGATCGCTGCCCGCGTCCGCACCGAACGGGACCGCCGCCGGTGGACCCTCGCCCAGCTCGCGGAAGCCTCCGGCGTCTCCCAGGCCATGATCAGCAGGATCGAGCGCGGCGAGAGCAGCCCCACCGCCGTCGTGCTCGGCAAGCTGTCCGCCGCCTTCCAGCTCAGTGTCTCCTCCCTGCTCGCTCTTGCCGAAGGCACCCCTGACGGGGCAGTGGGCGAAACCGCGGGGCTGCGCCGCGCGGCCGACGCGACCGAGTGGCGCGATCCCACCACCGGATACCGGCGCCGTCAGATCACCGGGCCGCACTTCCCCACGGAGATCGTCGAGATCCGCCTGCCCGCCGATGCCCGCGTGCCGTATCCGGCCGCGGCCTTCGCGTTCGTCCGGCAGGTCGTCTGGGTGCTCGACGGGCGCCTGACCTTCCACGAGGGCGACACGGTGCACGAACTCGGCACGGGCGACACGATCGAACTCGGCGAGCCCGCCCCCTGCGTCTTCGCCAACAACAGCGGCGCCGAGTGCCGTTACGCCGTCGTCCTCACCCGGGACCAACGGCCGTGACCGACGGGATACACCCGGGACTCCCCGGACCAACGGCCGTGACCGACGAGATACACCCGGCACTCCCCGGACCAACAGCCGTGACCGACGAGATACACCCGGCACTCCCCGGACCAACAGCCGTGACCGACGAGATGCACGCGGGACCGACGGCAATGTCCCGCGGGATACGCCGGGGCCGCACGTTCCTTCTCGCCGCGATCGCCGGGACGGCCATCGCGAACAACTACGCCATCCAGCCCGTGCTCACCGACGTCGCCGCCCGGCTCGACGTCCCGCTCTCCGTGATCGGCCTCGTGCCGACCGCCGCACTCATCGGCTGTACGAGCGGATTCGCACTGCTTCTTCCCCTGGCCGACCGCCTCGCCCCCAACCGCCTGATCGCCGGCCAGCTCACCGCTCTGGCCGCCGCCCTCGTCGTGGCCGCGTCCGCCACCGGCGCGGGCGTGCTCCTGGCCGCCTACGTGTTCGTCGGAGCCGCGGCCGGCGTCGCGGCGCAGGCCGGAAGCATCGTCGGCCGCCATGCCCGGCCCGAACGCCGCGCCGCCGCCGTGGCCACCGTTGCCGCCGGAATGTCGGCCGGCATCCTGCTCAGCCGACTGGCCGGAGGCACCCTCGCCGACGTACTCGGATGGCGACAGATGCTGCTCGTCTTCGCTGCCCTCGCCCTGCTCGGCGCGCTCGCCGCCGCCATGCTGCTTCCCTCCGAGCGGCCACCGTTCCGCCACGGGTACCTGGCCGCCCTAGGCTCGCTCCCCCTCCTGCTGCGGCAGCACTCCCACCTGCGCCGGGCCGTGGCCGCCGGCGGCCTGTGGTACTTCGCGTTCAACCTCGTCTGGGTCACTCTCGTCCTCGCCCTCGGCCGGCCTCCCCACTCGCTGCCCCCCACCGCCATCGGGATGTACAGCCTGGCGGGCGTCCTGGGCTTCGGCGTTCTCCCGCTCACCGGGCGGCTCGCCGACCGCTACACCCCCGGCACGGTGATCATCGCGGGCATGCTGGTGGCCGCGGCCGGCACCGTCCTGCTCGCCACGGGCCTGGACACCCCGCCGGTCACCGCGCTCGGACTCGCCCTCTTCGACGCCGGCTGCTTCGCCGCCCAGGCAGCCAACCAGAGCCGTGTCATGGCCGTCGACCCCGACCGCAGCGGCAGTCTCAGCAGCGTCTACCTGGTGCTCTACTTCGTCGTCGGCGCCATCGGTACGGCGCTGGCCGCGCCCCTGCTCGCAGCCATCGGCTGGCAGGGCACATCGCTCATCGCTCTCGCCGCCCTGCTCGCCGCCGCCTTCGTCGCGCACACCGGGATCCGGCGGGCCCCCCGTGAATCGCCAGGTGTGGCCGCGGTCGGTCCGGACCACAGGCCCTGACGCCGACGGCGAGACGCTCACCGGCGGTGGGTCTCCCACCAGCGCTTCAACTCCCCCACCCGACCGTCGAAACGGCGGTCGAGGAAGGACATCGGGGCCGGCAGGGTCAGGCGTTCGCCGGTGACCAGCGAGATGTGCACCCGAGTCACCCCGAAGGTGCGGCGCACGTCGATGCCCGAGACGTCCGCCCAGCGGATGCGGCGCTCCCGTCGGCCGAAGCCCGAGAACGCCACCAGGTGCTCGATGGTGAGCCGTACACCCGTGGAACGGGGCAGGACCAGGGCGCCGAGGACGCCCACGCCGGCCGCGTACGCGCAGTCGCGCAGTTCCGCGGCCGTCATCGGGTCGGCCGTCCACCGCAGGCCCAGGCAGAGCAGACCCGTCGCCACGGCCATCCCCAGGACGAGCGGCACAGCCGTCTGCGCGGTACCGACCCGGAATTCAACGCCTTCTCCCGTGCGCCGCACCCGGCCTCACGCCCTTCCTCGATCACTGCGCCGGCGACCACCCTCTCGCCATTGCCGTCGGCCGGTAAGTGGCTGAAGGGTCACGCTTTCCGCCGCTGACTCGGGTCGCAACTCTGCGCACCGCCCGGTCGTTCAGCCACAGACCGGTTGGGCCGGCACGGGGATGTACCCCGTCGGGCGCTCCGCGCGGAGCACGGCGCGGGCAGCCGCGAGGATCTCCTCGTCCGTCTCCACGCCGGAAGCTGCCAGCACCCGGAGCAGCCGCGTCCGCCACACATCGGGGTCCGTCTCGTACGCGTCCAGCACCCGTACGCCGTAGCCGCCCCCGGCCACTCCCCCGGCTCCGGCTCCGTCCAGCCTCCGGCGGACCGCCTCTCTCAGCCCGGCGTAGAGGTCGTGGACGGTTCCGCGCGCGGATCCCGTGAGTCCGGCCGCCGCCCCTGTCGCGAACGCGGTCGCCACCAACTCCACTTCGGTCACTGGGACTCCCCCTTCAGTTGTGCGGGTTGTGCGATCTCGTACACGCCACCATGGCCGGGGGTGCTGCAATGCTGATGAAATTCCGATGATGTACGGGAGCGGAGGGTTCGCGGTGGACGGGGGAACTCCTCAGGGGCTCCGGATCGACCTGCTCGGGCCGCTCCTGGCCTGGCGGGGCGGAACACCGGTGGACCTGGGGCCGGTCCGGCGCCGGGCCGTACTCGCCGCGCTGGTGCTGCGTGTCGGCACGCGGGTGAGCCATGAGCAGTTGCTCGACGACCTGTGGGACGGGCAGTTGCCGGGGTCCGGCCACAAGGTTCTGCCGAGCCACATCCACCCGCTGCGCAAGGCGCTCGACGTGCCGGGCGCCGGACCGGCGGAATCGGTGATCCGCAGCGGCAAGGGCTGGTACAGCTTCGGCGGCAACGGAGTCCGGCTCGATGTGACCGAGCTGGACGAACGGGCGGGCGTGGCGCGGCAGGCGAAGGTGTCCGGGGACGTGGGCACCGCGATGGACCGGTACTCCGAGGCACTCGCCCTGTTCCGTGGCGAGCCCCTGACGGGCCTGCCGGGACAGCGCGCGCAGGAGGAGCGCCGGCGGCTGCTGGAGCGACGGCTCTCGCTCCGGCTCGAGCGACTCGAGTGCCTGGTGCTGCTCGGCCGGCCCGCCGACGCACTGGACGAACTCGCCGCGCTGTCCACGTCCGATCCTCTCAACGAGTCGGTACTGGCCCTGCGTATGCGCGCCCTGTACGGAAGCGGACGCCAGGCCGAAGCCCTCAACTCGTTCCAGGGCATGCGGGGGCGCCTGCGCGACGAACTCGGCGTCGATCCCGGCGAGGAACTCCGCCGGATGTACGACGCGGTGCTGCACCAGGACGACGAACGCCTCCTCGGTCCGGCCACGGGCCGCTCCGCCGCTCCTGCAGCCCAACCCCCCTTCCACCGCACGGTGAACGACCTGCCGGGCGACGCCGGCCACCTGACCGGGCGGGAGGCGGCGCTGGCGCAGCTGATCGCGCCAGCTCCGCCCGGATCCGTATCGATCATGACGGTGGACGGTACGGCCGGGGTCGGCAAGACCGCCCTCGTCGTACGCGCGGCCCGTGAACTCAGCGACCGGTACCCGGACGGCTGCCTGTTCGTGGACCTGCGTGCGCACAGCACGCAGCGGCGGCAGGCTCCGGAGCGGGCGCTGCAGCGACTGCTGCGCTCGCTCGGCGCGGCAACGGGTGAGCTGCCGAGCGACCTCGAGGAACTCACCGCCGTCTGGCGCGCGACGACCAGCCCGCTGCGACTTCTGCTCGTGCTGGACGACGCCCTGGACGCCGACCAGGTACGGCCGCTGCTGCCCGCGGGAGCGGGCAGCAGGGTGCTGGTGGCCGGCCGGCGGCGGCTGGCCGAACTGGACGCCGACCGCCGGGTCACACTCGAGCCCCTGGAGAGCGGGGACGCGGTGTCCCTGCTCACGCACATCATCGGAGAGGACCGCACGAGCCGGGAGCCGGAGGCGACACAGCAGCTGGTCGGGCTGTGCGACGGGCTGCCGCTGGCACTGCGCATCGCGGGGTCGCGACTGCAGAACCGCGGCACCTGGACGGTGGGGTACCTGGTGAGCCGCATGGCGGGCGACGAGCACCGGCTCGGCGAACTGAGCGTCGGCAACCGCAGTGTGGAGGCCGCCTTCCGCCTGTCGTACGACCAGCTCGTACCCGAGCAGCAGCGCGGGTTCCGCGCCCTGGGCCTTGCTCCGACGGTCGAGTTCGACGTGCTGACGGCGGCGACCATGCTCGACAGCCCGTCGCACGACACCGAGAGCGTCCTGGAAAGCCTCGTCGACACGAGCCTTCTGCAGCACTCACGTCCGGGCCGCTACCGATTGCACGACCTGGTCCGCGTCCACGCCCGACGCCTCGCGGAGGGCGCGCCCGCCGAGGCCGCCGCCGCACGGAGGGCCGCACTCCGCCTCTTCCTGGACGCGGCCAGGATCACCAGCGACTTCGGCCGGGCCGGTTTCCCCACCGGACCCGAGCCCGCCGGCTCACCGTTCAGGAACTGGCAGGACGCGGAGACCTGGCTCGACGCGGCCGGTGGTGAGCTCGCCGATGTCGTCGGACACGCCGCGGCCCTCGGTGAGGCCGACTACGCCTGCTGGATCGCCGAGGCGCTGGTCGACTACTTCGTACGACAGGGCCGCTACCACGAGAGCCAGACGGTCCTGGAGATCGCCCTCGCGCACGCGGACGAGGCCACGGACGAGCGGATGGCCACCGCGCTGCGGAACTGCCTGGGCTACACCGGGGTGTACCAACGCCGGTACCGGCAGGCCCGCATCAGCATCACCGAGGCACTGGACCTCAGCCGGCGCCGCGACGACCCGTTCGAGGAGGCCCGGGCTCTCGCCGCGCTGGGTGCCGTCGACCTGAGCGTGGGAGAGGACGACCGGGCGATTCGCCATCTCACCACGGCGGTGGACCTGGCCCGGCGGCTGGGCAACGACTGGATCGTCTCGATAGCACTCGTCACCCTCGGCCTCGCCCACCAGTTCCGGCGACGCAACGAGGAGGCGCTGGCCTGCTTCGCCGACGCCCACACGCACGCCGAGCGGGGCGGCAGGCCGCGCGTCCTCGGCAGGACCCTGACCTGTGCGGCCGACGTCCACCTCCGCCTCGGCCACTACGGCGAGGCCAAGAGCCGGTTCCGTCAGGCGGTCGAACTGGGTGAGCAGGTCGGGGACATCTTCCTCTGCGCACGCAGCCTGACCCGGCTGGGCACGGCGGAGCGTGGCGAGGGGAACCCGGGCGCGGCCGTAGCCCTCCACCACCAGGCCCTCCTTCAGCACGGGTTGCTGTCCCCGCTCACCGACCCCAGTTACCACTGGCTGGAGATGGACATCCGAAGTCGTCTCGGCCACGCCTACCTGGCGACGGGCCGCGTCCCGGAGGCACGCCGGCAGTTCCAGGCCGTGCTCGACGTGCACGCATCCCGCGCGCCAGGGCACTGAACGTACGCCTGGCGACCGGGACTTCCGCTCCTCACCAGGTCGTGGCGAGCCACGCAGCCGCGCCGGCCAGCACGACGAGGGCGACGTTGAGGCCGGTTTCCCTGACCTCGCCCCGGGACAGGTGCAGGCCCGCTGCCAGCACCTGGAGCACGAGGAGACCGAGCGCGGCCACGATCGCGAGGACGGGCGCGATCCCCGTGAGCGGCGGCAGCACGAGGCCGGCGGCACCCAGGATCTCGACGACGCCGATGCTCCGGACCAGCCGCATCGGGACGGTGTCCACCCAGCCCATCATGGGCGCGAGCTGCTCCTTGCGCTGCACGACCTTCTTGCCGCCCGCGTACAGGTAGAAGACTCCCAGCAGTCCGGCGACGATCCAGTAGGCGATCTCCATCTGCGTCCTCCGTCATGGTTACGACTTGTAAGCAACCACATGATCGGTGACTATGGAAAGCCTTACAAAAGGCACACCGGTGTGCGTTGCGAACAGGGGACGCCGATGTCGAAGTACCGCAACAGCTGCCTCATCCGCGGCGACGGCGGCCGGGCGATCCGAGGCATCCTGGACCGCATCGGCGACAAGTGGACCCTGCTGGTGGTGGCCACCCTCGACGGTGAACGCATGCGCTTCACCGAACTCCAGCAGCGGATTCCGGGAATCTCGCAGCGCATGCTCACCCGCACGGTCCGGCACCTCGAGCGCGACGGCCTCGTGACCCGCACAGCGTTCCCCGAGGTCCCGCCGCGCGTCGAGTACGAGCTCACCGCGATGGGCCGCACCCTGATCGAACCCGCTGTGAAGCTGGCCGAGTGGGCCGTCGACAACAACCCCGGCATCGAGCTGAGCCAGGCGGACTACGACGCGGAACATCCCTGAGGCGTCACTCCCCCGGCCACCGAACCGTTCCGGGGAGACGTCAGCCTGCCAGGGGCAGGACCGCCGCTATCGCGTTCCGTTCCTTGCGGCCGGCCAACGGGAAGACGATCTTCAAGCCCTGCTCGTTGTCCGGCGAGGACACGACGAAGGACGAGTTGAGCAGCCGCTCCTTGATCTCCGAACGGACGAGACCGGCGCGGGGAATCGTCATCAGGTGCTCCTCGGGCCGGGCGAACGTCGGGTTCGCCCGGAAGACGAAGATGCGTCGGTCGGTCATCGCCAGATACATCGGGACCGGCACCGGCACCACGGCCATGCCACCACCGCTCATGATCGCCGACGCCGCCGCGAACGCCGCCGTCCGGCGCACGGAGACCGAACTCAGGTTCACGACCGACGTCACCTCGACCCGCTCCTCGGGCTCGAGCATGGGGTCGACGGCGGCCAGCAGCAGTCGACGGCGCTTTCCGTTCACGGGTGTACTCCTACGAGGTCGGGTGCCGGACCGGACGGGATATGTCCGCCGGAGTGTCGCCAGCCCGGCCCCGGACGCCACCGCGGGGTCCCGGAGCCCCGGGAATCAGCCTCGGGCCGGACCACCTCGCGAGGCCCGGCCGGCGTGAGCTGTCGGCATACCCTGGCACACGCGTCCCCCCGGTCTCCACGGGCACCCCATGACGCCCCCTCCGCCGTTCCGGTCCCGGTCCTGTGATGCTGGGTTCATGACTGATCGACGCGAGGTCGCCATCGCCCGCTGGCCCGGTCGGGGCCCGTCCGCGGAGGACGGGCTGTCCGGACTGCTGGCGGCCTACCACCTGCGGACCGAGGAGGAGAAGGGCGAGCCCGTTCCCGACGTCGGAGCGCTGCCGGACCGCTATCGCGCGGAGATCCTGGATCCGCGGACGGCGTTCGCGAACGATGTCGTGCTGGTGGCACTGAGCGGGGGCGAGACAGTGGGCTGCCTGGTGGTGACCGCTCCCGTCGAGGAACGATCCGAGGTCAAGAGGCTCTGGACCGCCCCGTCCTCCCGGGGCCGCGGCATCGCTTCGGAGCTCATCGGTGCCGCGCTCGCGCGATGCGCGGACGGCGGCGTGAACACGGTGGGGCTGTCCGTGTGGAAGTGGCGGACAGGCGCCATCGCCCTGTACGAACGGCTCGGCTTCGCCGTCACCGAGTCCTGGGACGAGCGGGGCGATCTGGTGTGCATGGAGCGCGCCGTGTGAGTCGCCGTACGGGTGCTCACGCAGTCGAGCCGGTCTCAGTCATGCCTTGTGGTCGTCGAGGATCTCGCCGATCACATGCCGTGCGTTCGCCGCCATCACCGGATTCGTGGTGCGGTAGTACGAGAGTTCCATGAGCGCGATCGAGAGCGCCCAGCCCCTTCCGCGTGCCCAGCTCGCGTCGTCCGCCTCCAGCGCCGTACGGAAGGCCTGCCTCGCCGGGGCCGTCAGCAGGTACCACCCCGCGATCAGGTCGACCGCGGGATCGGCCAGCCCCATGCACCCGAAGTCGATGACGGCACTCAGCCGGCCGCCCGAGAGCAGGACGTTGCCGGGCTGGAGGTCCCCGTGGACCCAGGTGGCGCCGCCCCGTCGGCCGGGGGCCCGCAGCGCCTCGTCCCAGGCGGCTGCCGCCGCGGCGCTGTCGATGACTCCGTGCAGTGAGTCCAAGGCCCCTCGCGTGGCCTCGTCGCGCGATTCCAGGGGCTCGCTCCGGAACGCGGGCGGGCCGCCCTCCGTGCCGACGCTCCGCAACGCTGCGACGAACTCGGCCAGTTCGGCCGCGAGCCGGGCGGAGCCGCTGCCCGCCTCCGGGTTCTCGCCGTCGAGCCAGCGGCAGACCGACCACGCCCAGGGATAGCCCTCGGCGGGTGCTCCCTCCGCCAGCGGTTCGGGTACGGCGAAGGGGAGGTGCGGGGCGAGGTGCGGCAGCCAGCGGTGTTCCGTGGCGACGTCCTTCGACCCGCCCTCGATGCGGGGCAGCCGCACGGCCATGTCCGCACCCAGCCGGTAGATGGCGTTCACCGTCCCGCTGGAGCGGACCGGCTCGACGGGAAGGTGCGCCCATCCGGGGAACTGCGCGGCGAGCAGCCGGCGTACGAGCGCCGTGTCGGTCTTCACCTCGTTGACGTGCATCACGCGATGCAAGCGGGCCGCGGCGCCGGGCGTCAAGCGAGATCCCGCCGCGGCGGCGGGCATCAGCGACATCCGGGGCGGTGGCGGGCCTCGGCGAAATCCGGTGGGGCACACGGGTGCGCTGCTGAATGATCGGTGCCCATGACCCTCGTACTCCCTCCTCGTCTCACCGCCTCGGCACGGACGCTCCGCGACACCGCTCGCCGGCGCGGCCTGCGGACCGTGCAGCTGCCGGACTTCGACGTGCCCGAGGGGCTGCGCGACGGGGGCGCCCATCTGCATGCCGGACCGTCCTTCGCCGACGCCGTGGCACCCGCGCTGGGCATCGCGCCGCTGGAGGCCCCCGCCGACTGGCTGGCCCGGCTGCCCGTCGCGTTCACCCGGCGCGAGATACGGGCCGTGCCCATCCGTGAGGCGTACCGGCTGCGCCGCCCCGCGTTCGTCAAGTCGCCCAACGACAAGGGCATCCCGGCCCTGGTGTACGCGGACGGGTCCCGGCTGCCCGGGCCGGACGCGGTCGATCCCGGGACCGTGGTGCTGGTGAGCGATGTCATCGTGTTCGCCGCCGAGTACCGCCTGTACCTGCTCGACGGCCACGTGGTCTGCGGAAGCCGGTACGCCGAGGGCGGCCGGCTCCGACCGGCTCCGCTGTCTGCCGGGGCGCTCGCGTTCGGCGCCGATCTGCTCGCCGCCGCCGGGCACACCCTGCCGTCCGCGATCGTCGTCGACGCCGGCCTCACCGACACCGGGCAGTGGGCGGTCGTCGAGGCCAACGCTGCCTGGGCCAGCGGCTGTTACGCCTCCGATCCGGACCGCGCCCTGGACGTAGTGCTCCGGGCCGCCGGTCCGGCCGGCCACCTCACCGAACGGGACCGCGCGTTCGTCCGGTGACCACCCGCACGGCAGCCCGGCTCAGCGGCACGAGGCCTTCAGCTGGGCCGCCGCGTGGTGCGCGCCCACCAGGTCCGTATCGCCCCAGTCCCGGCCCCGGTCGATCAGCTGGACGGCGAAGGTGTCGCCCTTCACCGGGTAGCTCTTCACATCGACCGGCTCACCCCGGTGCTCCGGCTGGCGCACGGCGAAGCCCGTATAGGCGGAGTCCGCGTCGCCGGGATCGGAGAGCACCCGGTACACGGTGGGATTGCCCGCCACGTCGTTGTCGCGGACGCTCCTCGGCACGAAGACGGTCAGCGCGCACTCACTGAAGCCGTCGCCCAGATACCAGGACCAGACCGCGCTGCCGCCCCGGTCCTCGGTCGGACTGCCGGACATCGGGACCGCGCTGAACCGGCCGTCGCACGAACTGTCCGTGAAACCACCCGACTCGACGGTGTACCAGCCCGCGTCGCCGTTCTCGAAGCGGCCGTGTTCGGCGTAGTCACCCGTCGTGCAGCCGGGGCCCGCCCAGACGCTGTAGCGGTACCCGCCCGTCTCCGCGGGACTGCTCGGATCTCTCGCGGGTCCCGAGGGGTCGGGGGATCCCGGAGCGCTCGGGGATTCCGTCGCGGGGGCGTCCGGGCTCTCCTCGCCTCCCGGTCCGATCCGGGTCGGAGCTCCGCCGCCGATCGGAGCCGGTACGGCGCCGGCCCGCCCCGCAGCCTCCGGGCGACCTCCTCCGCCTCCCGACGCGAGCAGCGACACGGCGGTGGCCAGACTCCCTGCCGCGACCACAACTCCGGCCGCCAGCAAGACTCTTCGCCTCCTGGGCAGGGTGGAGACCCGGCCCATCAGCGTCTCTTGGGCGATCCAGGAACCGCTCCCGCCGGCCGAACGCGCCACCGAACCGCACCGGGGACAGACCATGCCCGGCAACGGACCTACGTGTTCGCCCCCGCAATGTTGGCACCTCATGGCAGCACACCTTGCCAGTGCTGCGCCCGCAGAGGGAGAGTTCCCGCACTATTTGCTCGGCCGGGCTCCGGGCGGGAGCGCGTCAGCGGAGTTCCTCCGGACACGGCGTACCCGGCTGCAGCTGGTACGGCGCCGCGAGCCGGTAGACCCCGGGCCGCGGTGCGAGCAGCTCCGTCCACTCGTCGCCGTCCGGGTCCTCGTCCACCTTGATCAGGCAGCCGTGCGCGTTGGTGAAGTCCTTCGGGGCTTCGTCGTCCTCGGCGGAACGCTGCTTGGACGCCTCCGTCTCCTGGGGACGCTCCACGCTCTTGCCCTTGTCGTCCACGACGGCCAGCCAGCGCGAGTACGGGATCCGGATCAGCACCCGGCCCGCCGACTGCACCCGGATCGTCAGCTCGTCGGCTCCGGCGCGCTCGACCGTCGCGGGCGGATCGGCGAGCGGCACCGGGTCCAGGACCCGGAACAGCTTCCAGTTGGCGTCGCTCCAGACCGCCTTCAGGTACGGCTGGCCCTCCTGGACGAGCTCCGTCTCCTGCAGCGCCCCGCTGGAGTCCGGCTTCCCGGTCGGCAGCACGACGTAGTGCACGGCCCAGCGGTCGAGCCACTCCCGGTAGTTCACGGCGTTGAGGGTGTCGTCGTAGAAGAGCGGGTTGCGCTTCATGTCGGCCTGCCGGTTCCAGCCGCGGGCCAGGTTCACGTACGGCGCGAGCGCCGACGCCTCCCGGTGGCTGCTGGCGGGCACCACCTCGACCCGGCCCCTCTCCGCCCCGGCCTTCTGGAGCTGGTTGACCAGAGGGGCCAGTTCGCGGTTCCAGGACGCGGTCGGGGCGGTACGGACGATGTCGTCGATGCCCTTGAAACCGATCCAGAAGTTCAGGCCCGCGAAGGCGATGACCAGCGCGTACCAGCGGCGGGTGCGCGGCGCCGTGTACGGCAGGGCGGCGAGCAGCACGACCCCGGCGAACAGCATCGCCATGCGCGACACGTTCGAGCCGATCTGCGAGTCGATCACGTACGTCAGCAGCGTGCCGATGCCGTACACCGCGGCGGCGGTGCGCACCGTGCGCCAGTCCCGCGGCACGAGGAAGAAGACGAAGACGGCGTACAGGAACGGCAGCGACAGGGTCCCGATCGCCATCGGCTGCGTACCCGAGAACGGGAACAGCCACGCGGACAGCGCCACGACCGCGGCAGGGGCCAGGCCCAGTGCGTACGCGCCGGGGCGCCGTTTGTTCAGGAAGAGTGCCGCGGCGACCACACCGAGGAAGAGCCCGGCGACCGGGCTCCCCGCCGTCGCGAGCCCGGCCAGCGGCGCGGCGACACCGGCCTTCGCCCACCGCTTGTACCGCCAGCGGTGGGGCCAGCAGAAGACCGCGGCGACCGCGCCCAGCGCGAACATCATGCCGAGCCCGAAGGTCACCCGCCCGGAGAGGGCGTTGCACAGGTACGCGAACGCTCCGGCGAGGGCGCACGCGAGGGGGTTACGGACGGCCGGCACCCGGACCAGGATCAGCGCGGTGAGCGCGGAGGAGACCGTACCGACGATCATCATCGTCGTACGGACGCCGAGCACCGACATCAGATAGGGCGACACCACGCTGTACGAGACGGGGTGCATGCCCCCGTACCAGGCGAGGTTGTACGCGGTACCGGGGTGGCGGCCGACGAACTCCGCCCAGGCGTCCTGGGCGGCGATGTCGCCACCGCTGTTCGCGAAGAAGAAGAACCACAGCAGGTGCACGGCGGCCGCGACCGCGGTCGTCAGCAGGACCGGGTGGCGCAGGAGGCGGTTCCGTACGGACGTGTCGGGCCCGTCCTGCCCGCCGTCGCGCGGGGCCGGAATCCTGACCCGCAGATTTCCGGCAGCCGTACTGTCGTTCGCCCGCGTCGGCTCAGCCGTCGTCACTGCGACTCTCCCCGTCCTCGCCCGGGCCTGCCGAACCGTCGATGTACCGCACGGGCCTCATCCGTACCCGGAGGGACGCGTCCCGGCGCCCAACCGTTGCTTCCGGGACGCTAGCACGCGTGTTTTTCTCCGCGCTGCCCCATTTCCTGCCCGCCCCGAACCTCCGGCTCCGTGCCCCTGCCCACCGCTGCACGCGGGGGCAGGGGCACGGGCCGCACTGCCGTCAGGTGATCCGGGTCAGCCTGTCGCCGAAGGCCGGTTCCGTCATCTCGCTCTGGAGCGCGACGGGGGCCGAGACCTTCCCCGGGCCGGTACCGACCGTCACCTCGCCGACGACCGTGCCCGCCTTCGCCGCGTGCGGGAGCGTCTTCCCGCCGTCACCGAGGTCGAGCTCCACCTTGAGCCCGCCCCAGCCGACCGCCTTGAGGTCCTTGGTGGAGACCACCGGTGTCCTGCCGCCGAGCCCGTTGTCGACGTAACCGACGACCTGGCCCTTCTTCACGACGGTGGCGGAGTCGACGCCCTTCTGCGCGGCCTGGATCAGGCCGAGGCTGCTCTGTATGGCGCGCTGCAGCTTGGCGTCCAGCGTGCCGTCGGCGTCGGCACCCATCACCGCGCCGATGATCCGCCGGCTCTTCCCGTCGACGACCGTGTCCGCGGTCCAGATGAGGTTGCCGCCTGCCGGGGTGGAGGAACCGGTCTTGATGCCACTGACACCGGGTTCCAGCAGGATGTTGTTGTTGTTGTAGATGGTCTTGCCGATGCCCGGGATGTCGGCCTGGGGCATGTTCACGATCTCGCGGAAGACGTCGTACTGCATGACCGCCTTGGCCAGCTTGAGCTGGTCGGCGGGCGTGGACTCGGTCGAGGACTCGAGACCGCTCGGGTCCGTGTACGTCGACTTCGTCATCCCGAGGTCCTTGGCCGCCGCGTTCATCTTGTCGACGAAGGCCTCCACCGTCGTGGCGTCCCAGCGGGCGAGCAGCCGCGCCACGTTGTTCCCCGAGGGGATCATCAGGAGCTGGAGCATCTGACGCTCCGTGTACTTCTGCCCCTCCTTGATGGGCGCCGTCGACTCCTGCGGGCGGTTGGCCTCCTCGCCCGCCGTCTTGTCGACCTCGATCTGCTCACCGTCCTGCTTGCCGGTGATCGGGTGCTCCTTGAGGATCACGTACGCCGTCATGATCTTCGCGACGCTCGCGATCGGGGCGGTCTTCTCCGTGCCGTACGAGCCGATGGTGCCGACACCCTCGACCTCGACGACGCCCTGGCCCTCTTCCGGCCACGGCATCTCCAGCTTCTCGCCGCCGAAGGTGTACGTGGGGTCGGCGGAGAGCGTCAGCGTGGGCTCGGGAAGAGGCCGCACCGCCTGCGCGATCGCAAAGACGATCACGACGAGCAGCAGCAGCGGCGTCCAGATCTTGACCCGCCGGACGGCCGTGCGGACCGGGGTCTGCGGGGGCGGCGGGGTGTTCGTCAGCTCGGCGAGCAGGTCGAGCGGCGGCAGGGGCGGCATGGGCTGCTGCCGGGTGCGCTCCGCCTCGGTGAGCCCGGGGACGGCGCCGGCCGGACGGCCGGGATCCGCCGTGCGGCCCGGGGTGAGGTCCGGGGTGACCGTGGGGCCGATGCGGGGCGCGGACGCGGACGCATCGGACCGGCGGGGGGCGGGCGCGGGGGGCGGGCCCGCGTCGTCCGACCGCAGCGGTACGAACTTGCTGGTCCGCTCGGCGGGGGCCTCGGGGGCTTCCCTCTTCGTGTCCCGGGGGAGCTTCAGCGCGGTCGTCGGCTGGTCGACGCGGCCGGGCCGCAGCGCCTTGAAGGCGGTGGTCGGCTGATCGATTCCTCGCTTGTCCTCAGCGGGCTCCGCGGGGTCCTCGGACTCGGCCTTCTCGCCCTGCTCGGCCTTGCCGGACGTCTCGGTCTTGTCGGCCTTGTCGGCCTTCTCGGGTGTGGCCTCCGCGCGGGTCCTGGGCACGCGGGGCGCGTCGGAGGTGGCGCTGACGTCCGCCGCCTCGTCCGTGTCCGACCCGGTCACAGCCTCGGACGCTTCGTCCGGCTCGGGCTTCGCGTCCGGCTCGGGCGCAGAGTCCTCGGGCGCGGAGTCCTCGTCGCCCCCGCTCGCGACCCACGCCGCGACGGCGGCACGCAGCCGCGCGTCGTTCGGCTCCGCCTTGGAGGACGGCTCGGAGGGGGCCTCGTCAGCGGTTCCTGAGGCGGCATCGGCCTCGGTGTCGGCTTCCACTTCCGCGTCGGCTTCCGCTTCCGCTTCGGAGCCGGATTCCTGCGCAGGTCCGGAGTCGGACGGCACAGCCGGCTCGGCCGGCTCCTCCGACCCGGCATCGCTGCCCGAACCGGCCTCTGAGGCCGGCGCGGAGTCGGCGTCGGAGCCGGCGTCGGAATCCTCGTCGTCCGAAGACCCGGCATCGGCGGACGCCTCGGGCTTGGTGTCGATTTCAGCGGCAGCCGCCTCGGCCGCCCCCGGGGGCACAGCCGCCCCGGCAGCCGCAGCAACCTCCTTGGCCGCCTCGCGGGGCTCGGAGTCCTCCACAGGGGCCTTCACGCCCTCCGCAGGGCCCGTTGAGCCCTCCGCGGCCCCGGAGTCGGAGTCGTCGGCGTCCGGCGCATCCGCTCCGGCCGCATCCGTCTCGCTCCCGGACGCAGCCGAGGAATCCGCGGACACGTCTGCGGACACGTCCGCAGAGGCATCGCCGGACGCGTCGGCCGGATCGTCAGAAGCATCCGCGGAGAACGGCGCGCGGAAGACCGCTGTCGCGGTGTCCGTCGCGGTGCCCGTCGTGCTCCCGGTGCCCGCCGAAGCGTCCGGTTCGCGGAACACGGCGAGACGCGGATCGCGTCCCTCAGTCGTCCCCGACGACTTCCGCTGCTCCGAATTGTCGGGGGACTCGCCCGCCACCGATGCCTCCTCCATGCGCCGCGGGGACATGCCCGCACTGTCCGAACCATCTACCAGTGTCCTGTGTGAACCCTTGGCTGGGCCGCTAGACGAGAACGACATACCTAACGGTTCCCTCACAAAGCACCCAGGCGCTCTCGACAGACCAATGTGAGAGGGGTCACCCTGTCATTCATCCACGCGGGGAGGCATGGATGGGCAGGAGCCGCAGAACAATTCCGGAGGAGCTTCTGTTGCTCGCTCTGGACCCGACCACGGGTACCACAGCGCAGCCGCAGTCGCTCGACCTCGGCCTGGCCGGGGCACAGCTAGTAGAGCTGGCTCTGGCAGGACGGATAGCCCCTGACGGGGATCGTATCGCCGTGGTGATGCCACGGCCGACAGGAGATCCGACTCTGGACTCCGCACTGGAACTGCTGCGCCGTCGCGGCAGCCCGGTCCGGGCCGTCCACTGGATCGGCGGACCCCGACTGGGGCTTCGCCAGATCTACCTCGCTCATCTGGAGCGGTGCGGCATGGTGCATGCCGTGGCGGGCCAGATGTGCGGAGTGCTGCCGACGACTCGCTACCAGGCGACGGACACGGCAATCAGCCGGGACATCAGAAACCGGCTGGACAGTGCGATCCGCACCGGCGTACCGCCGGACCCGCGGACCGCGGCGCTCGCCGCGCTGGCCCATGCGGTCGGACTCGGCAAGCACCTGTACCCCGGGAACGAGGGGCGCTCTTCGCGCTCCCGGCTCCGGGACCTGATCAGACACGACCCGATGGGCGGCCTCGTGGCGCATGCCGTGATGGACGTCCAGAACGGGGTGGCCGTACAGCCGCGCCGTAATCAGCAAGCGGCAGGCGTGCCGTTGCAGCCGCAAGCGCAAGCGCGTCGCGGCAGCATGGCGCACACCTCCGTGCACTGACCGCGCAGAGCATCGCGCGGAGAACCGAATACCGCCGCACCGTCGTCCCCACAGACCCGGTTCGGGAGCCGCACCACGCGCGGGGCAGCCGGATCCACCGGCTGCCCCGCGCGCTTGTGTGTGGCCGTTTTCCAGCGCGCTCACGGCCAGGGGTGGCAATCTGCTGAGCAGTAGATACGCACAGCTACAAGAGCTGCATAGCCGGAGGTGCCGTTTCCGTGCCGACCAACGTCAATCCCACCGTCAGGCGACGCCGGTTGGGCCAGGAATTGCGCCGCCTCCGCGAGATCAAGGGCATGACGGCCGAAGAGGTGGCGGAGCGGCTGCTGGTCTCCCAGTCGAAGATCAGCCGCCTGGAGAACGGCCGCCGTTCGATCAGCCAGCGCGACGTCCGGGACCTCTGCGGCGTGTACGAGGTCGAGGACCACCGGATCGTCGACTCGCTCATGCAGATGGCCAAGGACTCCCGCCAGCAGGGCTGGTGGCACGCGTTCGGCGACATCCCGTACAGCGTCTACATCGGCCTGGAGACGGACGCGGCCTCACTCCGCGTCTATGAGTCGCTCATCGTTCCCGGCCTGCTGCAGACGCGCGAGTACGCACAGGCGGTCATCGAAGGGATGTGGCCCGAAGCCACGCCCAATGAGATCGACAAGCGGATCCAGATCCGCCTCAAGCGCCAGGACCGCCTGACCGATCCGGTCAATCCACTGCGCTTCTGGGCGGTGATCGACGAGGCGCTGCTGCGTCGCATCGTCGGCAACCCGCAGACGATGCGGGCCCAGTTGCTGCACCTTGCCGAGCTGAGCGAGCTGCCGCACGTGACCCTTCAGGTGCTGCCCTACGACGTGGGCGCACATCCCGGCATGTACGGAAAGTTCGCCATCCTCGAGTTCCAGGAAGCGATGGACGCCAGCGTCGTCTACCTCGAGGGCGTCACCAGCGACCTGTACCTGGAGAAGGCCAATGACGTCCAGAGCTACGCCGTAATGTACGAGCACTTGCGAGCCCAGGCCCTGAGCGCGGAACAATCACGCGACTTCATCATTGCGGCAGCCGAAAAGTGCCAGCCATAAGCAGGCGATGAAGTGTCCTCGGATTGAAAGTCGGCAATATACGCCCGCGCCACTGCAGCCAGGAAGACCCCAAAGGATTAGTTCACCCAAAGGGGTGAACGGTGCTCACCTTCGATGATGTCGCAGCGTAGCGTCGCTCCCGGAGCCGCTGATTCACAGCGACCGGGACACACGACCCGACCACCGGCACAATCATCGGAGGCATGCTGATGAAGCATGGCAAGCTGACAGAATGGACCAAGTCATCCTATTCCGCCGTTAATGGGGATTGCGTCGAGATCAAGACTGCGGGACATGACGCCGTCGCGGTGCGCGATTCCAAGGATCCGCGCACCGGAGTCCTCGGCTTCACAGCCAACACCTGGTCCGCATTCCTTTCGAACATCAGCCAGAACTCGCTGCACTGAGCCTGGCCGAAAGGTCGGCCGGCTCACGCACGTCGCCCCAGCCACACCCTCTCGACTGGTCCGCCGTCCTGGCCGAGAGGGTCCCTGCTCACTCAGGGAGCAGCCGACAAGCTGCGGGTCCTCGCCGTGACAGGGCTGTCCGCGCCCAGCACGCGCTCGCACAGCGGCAGATTCAGGCGCGCAAGCGCCTGGGCCTCGGCCACGTGACCGAAGGCTGCCAGAGAGGCGGCCAGCCCTGTCCGGTTCGTGAGCAGGTAGGGGTGCTCAGGCCCCAGAGACCGCTCCTGGCCGTTCACGGCAATCCTGGCGAACGAGATCGACTCCTCCAGCGCCCCGCGCTCGGCCAGGATCCAGCTCAGGAGGACCGCGGCCGACAGAGCCAGCGGGTGCTCCTCGCCCCCGATGCGCCGACGGTCCGACAGGGCCCTTCGCGCAAGCGGTTCCGCCTGCTCGTACCTGCCGAGGCGATAAAGCCCGAAGGCGAGATTGTGGCGACTCGTGACAGTCGCCAAGGAGTCATTGCCGAGAAGCTCCTCACAGACGGCCATCGTTTCGGGCCCAACGCGGTCGAATTCCTCGACCGCACCGGCAACGGCCAGGTATTCGATGAGGAGTGCCCGGGCATAGAGGGTGTCCGGGTGATTTTCACCCAGGACTCGGCCGCGGACTTCCTGCGCCTTCTTCAGGGCTGCCACACACTCTTCCACTCGCCCCAATTGGCCAAGAGGCTCGTGAAAGGAAAGGAAGCTCTCCAAGGTTTCGGGGTGCTCTTCACCGAATACCCTTTCCCGCCCGTCCAGGACTTTCCGGTGCAGCGCCTCGGAGTCCTCGAATCGCCCCAGCCTGAAGAGAGCCAGGGCCGCATTGTGGCCGGCGCCGAGGGTGAGCGGATGGTCTTCCCCCAGATGCGTTTCCGCCACCTTCACGGCGGCCTGCGCCACATGCAGGGACGCCTGGTAGTCCCCGCTCGCAAAGACATGCCGGGTCAGCAGATTCGCGACCCCGACCACACTGATTCCGGCGTCGTGATCCTCCACCGTCCGAAGCAGATTCATCACGTGCGGGACCAGTCTGCGCACTCGGCCTCCCGCCACTCCCCCGCCCACCTCGGCGGGGATCTGCGAGGCGAGCAGACGCGCCGCCCCCTCGACCAACAGCGGCTTCTGATCGTTCGGCACCGCTGCCGCGACACTGTCGAGCAGAACTCCGTGCGTCTTGACGCACCGCGCGACTTCGCCGCTCTCCTCGGAGTCGACGAGCGAGACCAGGGAATGATCCAGCAGGCCCCGGAGCGCGGTTTCGACCCGGTTACCGGGCAGCGCCGGCTCTACGGCACCGAGGTCGACTGCACCCACGGACAGGGGGCGCAACAGCGACAGCGGAACCGGGTCGGAGCTCCAGCAGGAGAGCAGGCGGAGCAATGACGCACACTCGGGAATGCCGTCTTCGGCCAGGGCGTTGAGCGAGATCTCCCAAGTCCGACCCACGAGTTGCCGAGCATTTCCCTCCGAACTGCCCGGCGCCGCACCCCGGTCGATCAATTCGGTGGGGTTCTCGTCGAGGTGCCGCCGATAGTCGCTCATGGACCAGTTCTCCAGAAGTTGACGGGACAGGAAGGATCCGGCCAAGGTCAGGGCGAGCGGGAGGCATTCGAGCCTTCCGGCCACGGTCTCCGCATCGTGCGGAGTGCCCGCGTCAGGAGCAAGGTCATGCAGCAGCAGTGCGGCATCCTCCAGCGGAAGTACTCCCACCTGGTGCAGTTCCGCCCCGCTCCAGATATGTGAGCCGGCTGCGCGCGTGGTCACGAGCACCGTTCCTTGCGGGCTGGAACGCAGCCACGCACCCTCTTCAAGAGCTGCGGGTTCATCCGCGTTGTCGAGAACCAGGAACCACGGCTGTGCCGAATGGTTCAGGTAATGCCAGGCAAGATCGGCTGACGCGCGGCGCCCGTCGTGCGCCGCGGCGAGCTCGGAGGTCTCCGCACCACGATCGGCGGCTACGGCAAGCATTCCGGCACGGAGTGTGGCCCGCTCGGAGGCGTTGACCCACAGTCCTATGCGGCCCCCCTGCCCGGTGACCTCGTTGAAGAGGGTCTGAGCCACTGCGGTCTTGCCGCAGCCGCCCATTCCGTGGAGAACGTGGATCCCGCCGCTCTCGTTCCGGACAGCGTCCGTCAGCCTGCTCATCAGGTCGGCGCGGTCCCTGAGTATCCGCGGAGTCCGGCCGACGAGCGGAGTGCGCACGGAATCCGGTGCCGGCCAGTCACCTGCCCGACCGGCCTTCGCCCGCACCACCGTTCGCTGCATGGACGGGCCGAAGAGGGAGGAACCCTGGTCAGGTGCCTGGTGGTAGTGGTTCTCGGTGACGTACTGGTCGCCGGTCGACTGGTAGACACGGCCCTGCCCCGATGCCCTGCCCTGCACGAGATGCTCCGCGCCCGGCTCGGTCCCGCTCACCGTTCGTTGATGTGCTGATCGCGCCCGGCCTGGTAGACACGGCCGCTGCCGGATGCCTCGGCGCGCATCTGCACGCTCTGCGGCGCGTCGTTCACTTCGGGATCGAGTTCCACCAGGATCCGCCGCAAGTCCGAGGCGATGTCCGGCCTTTCGGTGAGCAGCCGTCGTACGCGGCCCGTCCAGGCATCACGGAGTTCCTGCTCGGTCAGCTCGTCGCCGGTTTCCCTGGCGGTGAGCAGATCGTCACGAGCCGCTTCCAATTCGTCCTGAACACCTTCAGCACGGGAGGGACTGGCCCGTTGCCAAAGGGAGACGATGCCGTCCCGGGTCCTCTCCCATGCGTCGGTCGCCATGAGCGTGACCACAGTGGCCCCTGCCGACCGTGCCAGCTCGATCAACTGCGCGTCCATCCATGCCCCCACTCCGTCGGCACCTGTTCAGTACCTGGATAGGGCGACCACACTATGTGCGACGGATTGTCGATGTCAGGTGGAACCACGTCAGTCGTCCACGGACGGTGGTGCCGCGGCCTCCTGCCTCGGACGCGTCTGGGTGGCCGGGCGGACTGCCCACTCCGGTCAGGAGCAGCGAACAGCTGCTCCAGCGCCGGAACCCTTCGATCGGTTCAGCTCTCCTCCTTCTCCGGCCGCACGGGACCCGCATCCCGTGCGGTCGTTCTGCGTTCTCAGCGCTCATCCTTGGGTTCTGTCTCTGCACAGCCTGACGAAGTGCCCGCTCATCGTGTGGCCGCTGTCACGTTCACTACAACGCTTCGCAAGGTCAAGAACAAGTAAAATCGTTCGCCTTACTGATCCGCGTTCACATCCCTGATCGAGAAAACCTTGACCGAGGACCCGAACAGGCGGTTCAATCCCCAAAGTCCCCGTTCCCGCACGGGGGCCCCGCTGAACGGCCGTACTGACGAAGTGCGTTCCCGTTCACAAGGCGGACCCCTGGAGGGGGCACATGAACAGTCTCGACTGGGCCGTGCTCATCGGATACTTCGGTGTGATGGTCGCGATCGGACTCTGGTCGCACAAGCGCGTGGACAATGTCAGCGACTTCTTCACTGCCGGCGGCAAGATGCCGTGGTGGCTGTCGGGCATCTCGCACCACATGTCGGGCTACAGCGCGGTGATGTTCACCGGCTACGCCGGTATCGCGTATCAGTACGGCGTCACATCCTTCGTGACCTGGTCACTGCCGATCGCCATCGGCATCGGCATCGGCGCGAAGCTCTTCGCACCACGGCTCAACCGGCTGCGCTCGCGGCTGCACGTCGCGTCGCCGCTCGAGTACCTCAAGAACCGCTACAACGTCCAGACCCAGCAGGCCCTGGCCTGGTCCGGTCTGCTGCTGAAGATCGTGGACGTCGGCGCCAAGTGGGCGGCCATCGCCACGCTGCTCTCCGTCTTCACGGGCATCTCCCTGACCCAGGGCATCTTCATCACCGGCGCCATCACGGCCGTCTACTGCACGGTCGGCGGGCTGTGGGCCGATGCGCTCACCGAGCTCGGGCAGTTCATCATCCAGCTCTTCGCGGGTATCGCGATGCTGGTGATCGTCATGAGCAAGCTGGGTGGCTTCAGCTCTCTGTGGACGGTCTGGGACAAGCTGCCCGAGGGCCACACGGACCCGACGGCCGGCCCGTACACCACGACCTTCCTGCTGGCGTACCTGTTCATCAAGACCTTCGAGTACAACGGCGGCATGTGGAACCAGGCCCAGCGCTACATGGCCACGGACTCCGCACGCTCCGCGACCCGTTCGGCCCGTCTCTCCGCCATCCTGTGGCTGGTCTGGCCGGTCATCCTGTTCTTCCCGATGTGGGTCGCACCGCTGCTCGTCGAGGCCAAGAAGCCGGACGCCTCGGACAGTTACGCCCTGATGACCGAGCAGCTGCTGCCGCACGGTCTGCTCGGCCTCGTCGTCGTCGGCTTCTTCTCGCACACGATGGCCATGTGCTCCTCCGACGCCAACGCGATCTCGGCCGTCTTCACCCGGGACATCGCGCCGGTCTTCTCCAAGGCGGCCCGCACCTGGAGCAACCGCAGCGGTCTGCTGGCCGCACGGCTGTCCACGCTCGCCTTCCTCGGCCTGTCGATGGCACTGGCGACGCAGATCAACTCGCCGACGTTCAAGGACATCATCTCGGTCGTCATCAAGTGGGTCGCCGGCCTGATGGGCCCGATCGCCATTCCGTTCATGCTGGGCCTGCTGCGCAGGTTCCGCAGGTCGGGACCGACGGCGGCACTCACGAGCTGGGCAGCCGGTCTGCTCGCCTTCTACCTCACCAACTACAACTTCGACGGCTCGGTGAAGACCGACGTCGCCCTGCAGTACCAGGTGGCGCTGCCGCTGGCGATCTCACTGGTGCTCTACATCGCCATCGGGTTCATCAAGCCCGAGGACACCCCTGAGCGCGACGCGCTCATCGAGATGATCAACACGGACGGCGGGGGCCCCGACGGCGAAGCCGGCGCAACCGCGGTTCCGGCCCAGAAGACCGGCCCGGAGGGTACGGCGGTCCCGGAAGGTGTGAAGGACTGACCGTCGTTCCGGCAGGGACGGCAGGGACGCACGAACGGTGGGCGGGCGCGGCGGCGTCCGCCCACTGCTGTCCCGCCCCTCCCCCTCCTGCCGCTTCCCTCAGTCCCGCGGGTAGCGGGTCAGCCAGCCCGGAGCCACCGCGGTCGGGCTGTGCAGGGCGGGCCCCTGGGTCATCTCCATCGCGAAGTCGTCGGCGAGTTCGAGGACGGTCGAGCGCCCCTCGAGTTCGGCCAGCCAGGCCGGCGGCAGTGCCGTCTCGCCGTGCAGCGCCCCGAGGAGGGCCCCGCAGACGGCCCCGGTGGCCGCGGACGGCCCCGAGTGGTTCACGGCGAGGCGCAGCCCGTGCCGCACGTCCTCGCCGACCAGCGCGCAGTACAGGGCCACGGCGAGGACCTCCTCCGCGGAGTCCGTGTCGCCGAGCGCCTCGATGAGGGCCGGCCCCGGAATGCCCTGCCGTACGGAACCGAGGGCCTGCCGCAGTGCTTCGGTGACCTGTTCGCTGCCCGGGCGGTCGGCGAGCAGCGCGAGGGCGTGCTGGACCGAACCGTCCAGGGTCTCGCCGCGTGCCAGCCCGTGCACCAGGACGGCGAGGGCTCCGGCCGCCAGCTGGGCGGTGGCGTGGCCGTGGGTCTGGGCAGCGCACTCGACGGCCAGCTGGAGGACGAGCTGCGACTCCCACCCGACGAGCAGCCCGAAGGGCGCGGAGCGGGTCAGGGCGGCCGAGTCGCGGGCCGCGGGGTTCTTGGGCACCGCGAGCGTGCCCATGGTGGCGTCACCGAAACCGACGAGGCACTCCCGGGTGGGTGCGCGGCGTGTGTACAGCCACTCCTCCCTGGCGAGCCAGCCGTTGTCCTTGCGGCGTTCGTCGGGCCCCCAGGCGCTCTGTGTGGCCGCCCAGCGCAGATGGGCACGGTGCACATCGGTGGGCGGGTGCCAGGCGCCGGTGTCACGTCGGACCTGGGCGCGTATCAGCCCGTCGACGGTGAAGAGGGTGAGCTGTGTGACGGCGGTGACGGCCCCGCGTCTGCCGTGCGCGGGAACGAAGTCCACGACACCGTCGACACCGTGGGCCGCCCGGATCTGCTCCAGGGTGAGCCCGGCGACACCCGCCCCGAGCGCGTCGCCGATGGCACCGCCGAGCAGGGACCCGCGCACCCGGCTGCGGAAGTCCTGCTGCTCCGCACGGCCCCAGACAGCTGTGGTCCCTGTGGTCACCGTGCCCCTTCCCGTCCGTTCACCGGCGTGCGACTGCGCAAGCACTGTAATCGAACTGGAAGGGCTGGTTCAGGGCCGGAACGGTATGTACGGGCCGCGACGCCGGCCGGGGGCGCCGCACGGTCCGCACGGGACACCGAAAAATAGGACACAAGATGTCAGGTTTCGCGACGAGCATGGTTTCCCCGGTCGTCGATGACATTCCTGGACCGGGTCGTACAGACAGATCAGGACCTCAAGGGGATTCATGTCCGACACACCGACCACACCGGAAGCGACGCTCCAAGGAAAGATCGCCCTGGTCGCAGGGGCTACCCGGGGCGCCGGGCGCGGCATCGCGATCCGGCTCGGCGCGGCGGGTGCGACCGTCTACGTCACGGGCCGCACCACGCGGGAACGGCGCTCGGAGTACGACAGGCCCGAGACGATCGAGGAGACCGCCGAACTCGTCACCGCCGCGGGCGGAACCGGCGTCGCCGTGCCGACCGATCACCTGGTGCCCGAGCACGTCCGTGCGCTGGCCGAGCGCATCGATGCCGAGCAGGGGCGGATCGACGTGCTCGTCAACGACATCTGGGGCGGCGAACGGCTGTTCGCGTTCGACAAGCCGGTCTGGGAGCACGACCTCGACGACGGACTGCGCCTGCTCCGGCTGGGCGTGGAGACGCACGCGATCACCAGCCACTTCGTGCTGCCCCTGCTGGTGCGGCGCCCGGGCGGGCTCGTCGTCGAGATGACCGACGGGACATCCGCGTACAACGGGGCCAACTACCGCAACTCCTACTTCTACGACCTGGTCAAGAACAGCGTCCTGCGCATGGCGTTCGTGCTGGCCCACGAGTTGAGGCCTCATGGCGGGACGGCGGTGGCGCTCACCCCCGGCTGGCTCCGCTCGGAGATGATGCTCGACGCCTTCGGCGTCGCCGAGGAGAACTGGCGCGACGCACTGACCGACGTGCCGCATTTCTGCGTCTCGGAAAGCCCGGCGTACGTCGGGCGCGCGGTCGCCGCTCTGGCCGGTGACGCCGGCCTCGCCCGCTGGAACGGACAGTCGCTGTCCAGCGGGCAGCTCGCCCAGGAGTACGGCTTCACCGACCTCGACGGTTCCCGCCCCGACTGCTGGCGCTACCTGGTCGAGGTCGTCGATGCGGGCAAGCCGGCCGACGCGACGGGGTACCGGTGACGGACCCGTACGCCGACCGGAAGAACCTTCAGCCCTCCAGCACCGGCAGCAGCTCCGGGAGGTGCCCGTCCGACGCGGCCGCGGCCTGGATGCGCTCCTCGGGAACCTCTCCGTACAGCGTCGTACGCGGCTTCGCCGGCCGCCCCGCGAGGTCGGCGATGGCGACGAGGTCCTGGACGGACCGGTACGAGCCGTAGCCGGAGCCCGCCATCCGGGAGATGGTCTCCTCCATCAGCGTGCCGCCGAGGTCGTTGGCCCCCGAGCGCAGCATCTCGGCCGCGCCCTCGGTGCCGAGCTTCACCCAGCTGGTCTGGATGTTGGTGATGTGCGGGTGGAGGAGCAGGCGGGCCATCGCCGTGACGGCCCGGTTGTCCCGGTCGGTGGGGCCGGGGCGGGCGATCCCGGCCAGGTAGACCGGGGCGTTGGTGTGGATGAAGGGCAGCGTCACGAACTCGGTGAAGCCGCCGGTCTCCTGCTGGAGTCGGGCCAGCGTACGGAGGTGGCCGAGCCAGTGCCGGGGCTGGTCGACGTGCCCGTACATCATGGTCGAGGACGACCGCAGTCCCACCTCATGGGCGGTTTTGATGACTTCCAGCCAGGTGGCGGTCGGCAGCTTGCCCTTGGTGAGGATCCAGCGGACCTCGTCGTCGAGGATCTCCGCCGCGGTGCCGGGGATCGAGCCGAGTCCGGCCTCCTTGGCGGCGATCAGCCAGTCACGGATCGACATACCGGTGCGGGTCGCGCCGTTCACGACCTCCATCGGTGAGAACGCGTGGACGTGCATACCGGGGACGCGCTCCCGCACGGCCCGCGCGATGTCGAAGTACGCGGTGCCCGGCAGGTCCGGGTGGATCCCGCCCTGCATGCAGACCTCGACCGCACCGACGTCCCAGGCCTGTGCGGCACGGTCGGCGACCTGATCGAGGGAGAGGGTGTACGCGTCGGCGTCCGTACGCCGCTGCGCGAAGGCGCAGAAACGGCAGCCGGTGTAGCAGACGTTGGTGAAGTTGATGTTCCTCGTGACGATGTACGTGACGTCGTCACCGACCACGTCACGGCGCAGCGTGTCCGCGATCCGGCACAGCTCGTCCAGCGCCGGCCCGTCCGCGTGGAGCAGGGCGAGCGCCTGGTCGTCGGTGAGCTTCGTCGGGTCGTCGGCGGCCTGGCCGAGCGCCTGGCGCACGTCGGCGTCGATGCGGGACGGGACCATGCCGGGAGCGGCGGCCTCCCGGAGTGCCTCCCAGTCCCCGTACACCTCGTCGAAGTCGTCGCGCCGGTCGCCGGTGCGGCCCTCGGTGTCGATGGTGCGGTGCAGGTCGGTGCGGCCCGAGGCGTTGAAGCCCTCGTCGGGCTCCTGCCAGGGCAGCCCGACGGGAATCGCCCCCTCCTTCGCCAGACCGGTCTCGGGGTCCGCGAGCGCCCGTACGTGCGGGACGAGGCGGGGGTCGAGCCAGGGCTCGCCCCGCTGGATGAACTCCGGATAGATCGTGAGGCGTTCACGCAATTGGAATCCGGACTCGGCGGTGCGGGCGGCGAGTTCGTCGATGTGCGGCCAGGGCCGCTCCGGGTTCACATGGTCGGGCGTGAGCGGTGACACGCCGCCCCAGTCGTCGATGCCCGCGCCGATCAGCAGGGCGTACTCGGCGTCGACGAGGTTCGGCGGGGCCTGGATACGGGCGGAGGGGCCCAGGATGTGGCGAGCCACGGCGATCGCGGCGGCCAGCTCCTCCAGTTCCGCGTCCGGCATCCCGCGCATCGCGGTGTCCGGCTTCGCGCGGAAGTTCTGGACGATGACTTCCTGGATGCCGTGATAGGCGCGGGCCGTCCTGCGCAGCTCGAACAGGGAGTCGGCGCGCTCCTCGTACGACTCGCCGATGCCGATCAGGATGCCGGTGGTGAACGGGACGTTGGACCGTCCGGCGTCCTCCAGCACCCGCAGCCGGACGGCCGGCTCCTTGTCCGGGGACCCGTGGTGCGGGCCGCCCTTCTCGGACCACAGCCGGGTCGCCGTCGTCTCCAGCATCATGCCCATGGACGGTGCGACGGGCTTGAGCCGCTGCAGATCGGTCCAGGTCAGCACCCCGGGGTTGAGGTGCGGCAGCAGCCCCGTCTCCTCCAGCACCCGGATCGCCATGGCGCGCACGTAGGCGAGGGTGTCGTCGTACCCCTCGGCCTCCAGCCACTCACGCGCTTCGGGCCAGCGGTCCTCCGGCCGGTCGCCGAGCGTGAACAGTGCTTCCTTGCAGCCCAGTTCCGCACCCTTACGGGCGATGTCGAGGACCTCGTCCGGCGACAGGAACATCCCGTGCCCCGCGCGCTTGAGCTTCCCGGGGACGGTGACGAAGGTGCAGTAGTGGCAGGTGTCCCGGCAGAGCCGGGTCAGCGGGATGAAGACCTTGCGGGAGTACGTGATCACTCCCGGGCGGCCCGCGGCGTCGAGCCCCGCGTCCCTCACCCGGGCCGCGGACCCCGCGAGATCCGTGAGGTCGTCCCCCCGCGCCTGAAGCAGTACGGCGGCCTCGGCCACATCGAGGGCGACTCCGTCGCGTGCCCGGCGGAGGGCACGCCGCATGGCGTTGGTGGTCGGGCGTCCGAGCTGAGGATCGGTCATGAGCCGAGCATACGAGCGACGCCACCTGCCCGGATCAGGGCCTCTGTCCGCAGCAACCGTCCGGCCCCTCCTGGCGCCTTGGCCGTTATGTCGCACTTGCCCCGTAGGCTCGGTCCGGTGATGGAAACGATCGTCTTCGACATCGGCGAAACCCTCGTCCGCGACGACCGCCACTGGGCCTCCTGGGCCAACTGGCTCGGCGTCCCGCCGCACACCGTCAGCGCGCTGGTGGGCGCCGCGGTCGTGCAGGGCCGCGACTGCACGGACGCGCTGCGCATCCTGCGCCCCGACATGGACGTCACCGAGGCCTACCACGCCCGCGCGGCAGCCGGCCGCGGCGAGCACCTGGACGAGACGGACCTCTACCCCGACGTCCGCCCGGCCCTGGCGGAACTGCGCGCGCTCGGCCTGCGGATCGTGATCGCCGGCAACCAGACCGTGCGGGCCGGGGAACTGCTGCGGGCCCTGGACCTTCCCGCGGACGTGGTCGTCACGTCGGAGGAGTGGGGTGTGGCCAAACCGGACCGGGAGTTCTTCTCGCGCGTACTGGAGGTCTCGGACGCGGCCCCGCACGCCACCCTGTACGTCGGCGACCACCCGGCCGACGACCTTTTCCCGGCCAAGTCCTCCGGCCTGCGGGCGGCGCACATCCGCCGGGGTGCGTACGGGCACTGGTGGGCGGACCACCCCGACGTGACGGAGACGGCGGACTGGTGCATCAACGCGCTGACGGACCTGCCCGCGCTCGTGAACGCGGCACCGTCGGGTGTGGCGCCCCGCATCGGCACGGGCCTCCGATCGGTCCCGTGAGCGGAGCCGGACCGGGCGGCCCCGCCACGTTCCCAGGACGCGGGACAGCCCGTCGTCGAAGCGCTTGCCGACCGTGATCACCGCGTGATCACCACCCCGTAACCTCCAACCCGCCAGGGGATTGACGGGGTGTGTGATCGAGGCGGGGGCAGCAACATGACGTACCGGCGCGCGGCGATACCGGCACTGGCCGGAGGACTGCTGCTCACGGCGCTTCTGTGGTGGGCGGGGGCGAGCGTGAATGCCTTGCACCTGGCGGGTACCGCCGATGTGCTCGGCGGCCGGGCTGCCGCCGAACTCGAGTACTGGCTCGCCCCCTGGTCGTACGACGCCCCGGCCTCGCTCCGGTTCGGCGCCGAGGCGACCGGTGGGGCCGGGGATGCGGCCGTCACCGACGGCAGCCGCTACCTCTCGCTGTACGCGACCTCCATGCAGATCCGTTTCGGCGTCCTCTTCGCCGTCTTCGTGCCCGGGGCGCTGCTCCTCGTCCGCAGGCTTCCCCCGGTGCGCGGCCGGACGACGGCCGCGTTCCTCGCGGTGTGGGCCTGGGGCCTGGTGGCCGGAATGCTGGCGGCGACCGTCTCAGCACCGTGGTCGATCGCCTCGCGGGGGCACGGCAGTTACCGCTTCCTGCCCCAGCTGGCTTCCTCGAGCTCGTCCGGCCAGCAGATCACGGTGCTGGCCGCACTCGTCGCGGCGGCGGGGACCGTGCTCGCGGCACGGATCACCACCAAGGGCGCCGGACCGCTGCCGCTGAGGCAGGTTCCGGCCCGCGCCGCCCGCCTGGCCGCCACCGTCGGCACCGCCGTGGTCGCGCTGTCCCTGCTGGTCCTCTCGTACCAGCCGGTCGCAGCAGCCGTCCAGACGGTCTCCCTGTCCGGCCGGCTGGTCGCCGAACCGGGCGAGTTCCTTCGCACGTGGCTGCTGCTCGGCGGCTGGGCGGGCCCGGCGGGCGCGCCGATCGGCACCTGGCTCCTGTACCGCGTCGCGGACGCGCTGATGCTCGCCGTGGTGTGGTGGGCGCTGCGGAAGCTGCCCGTCCTGCTCGCCCCGGCGACTGTTCCGGCGATGGCGGCGGGCGCGGTCTGCGCGACCGTCATCGGGCTGCTGGCGAGACAACTGCTGCAGATGGGGCTGACCGGTGCGGACTCGGGCATGCGCTGGGGGCTGGTGCAGTTGTCCGGCGGCCTCGGCGGCGGCGTCCCGGCCGCCCTGACCTGGGGCCTGGTGGCCGGCTTCCTGACCGCCCTGACACTGCGGCTGGCCGGTGGCGGCGCGGAGGCCGACAACGCCACGGCCCCCGCCCTGCCGGACCCGCCCGGCACGGCCCCCGCCCCGCCCGCCGCACTGCCTGACCGGTCCGCCGGATGACATCGGCCCCCGCCCGGCGACGCGCCGGGCGGGGGCCGAAGGGTCCGGTCTACTTGCCGAGGAC